>NZ_BADL01000318.1 GCF_000333615.1 Ideonella sp. B508-1
CGCGGGCGGACGGGTGGCACGCCACGCCGCCCGCGTTGACGCGCTGCTCGATGAGGTCGGTCTGGCCGGCCTGGGAGAGCGCCTGCCCAAAGCGCTCTCCGGCGGCCAGGCCCAGCGGGTGGCCATGGCCCGCGGGCTGTTCACCCATCCCCGTGTGCTTCTGCTGGACGAACCCTTCTCCGCCGTGGACGCCTTCACACGCCTGAAGCTGCAGGAGCTCCTGGGGCGAGTCACCCGGGCCCATGGCATCACCACCCTGGTGGTGACGCACGACATCGACGAGGCGGTGCTGCTGGGCAGCCGGGTGGCGGTGCTGCAGGCGGCGCCGGGCCAGATCGCCCAGGTGCTGACGGTCGATGCCCCTTGGCCACGCGACCGGGCCAGTCCCGGGGTCGAGCGGGCCACCGGCGCGGTGCATGAGGCCCTCTGCGCCGTGCATGCGCTGTGACTTCCTGCCGCTTCGGGGCGTGGGTCACGCCCGCAAACCCGAGGAACGCCAGCCCCGTCCGGGCGCAGGCACCCGGCAACGCCGGCCTGGTGCGCCTGGCCACCGCCACCTGCGCCCCGGCCATGGACCGAAGGGCCGTCTTTTCCGATCGTCTTTGTCGGGAATCCGCCCCCGTGCTGCTCCACATCCAGCAGGGACAAGCCTGTGGAAAAGCCCTGACCCGAGATGGCAAGTCCTTGATTTGACGGCGTTTCCGTCACATTGCTGCAAAAAAAGGCAGCCCGACGGGCGCATCGAAACATCCGCTCCACAGGCAGGCTGGACAAGCCTGTGGATAAACCCGGGAGGGGTGGCGCAAGCCCTTGTCAGGCCAGGGAACGCCCTGGATTGCCGCAAAAAACAGCACCGCCGTGCGCCTCGTGCGAACCGTTTCGGGCCACGCTGTCAAGGCTTGACAGCGGCGGAGACGTTCTGGCAAGCTTTAGCACAAGCCCGCCCCAAAGGTGGACCGCGGGGACATCCGCAGGCGGGCTACAGTGGCACGCACCGCGGCCGGCGGTTCGGCCGCACCCAGCCAAACCTCTGTCCACCATGTCCGATCTGTTGACCCAGCTCCAGTGGCGCTACGCCACCAAGAAGATGGACCCGGCCCGCGCCGTGCCCGCCGACAAAGTCGATCACATCGTCGAGGCCATCCGCCTGACCGCCAGTTCCAGCGGCCTGCAGCCTTATTCGGTGCTGGTGGTGACGAACCCCGAGGTGCGCGCGAAGATCCGCGCCCACGCCTGGGACCAGGCCCAGATCACCGATGGCTCGCACCTGCTGGTGTTCGCCGCCTGGGACCACTACACGCCCGAGCGCATCAACGCCATGTTCGACCTCGTCAACGAGGAGCGCGGCATGCGCAACGAGGGCTGGGAGGCCTACCGCCAGAAGCTGCTGTCCACCTACCCGCTGCGCAGCCCGGAAGACAACTTCCAGCACGCCGCGCGCCAGGCCTACATCGGCCTGGGCACGGCCCTGATCGCCGCGGCCGAGCAAGGCGTTGACGCCACGCCGATGGAGGGCTTCGAGCCCCACAAGGTCGACGAGATCCTGGGTCTGAAGGCCCTGGGCCTGCGCTCGGTCGTGATCCTGCCGCTGGGCTACCGCGCCGCCGAGGGCGACTGGCTGGTCAAGCTCAAGAAGGTGCGTCGCCCGCGCAGCGAGTTCGTGATCGAGGTGAAGTGAGGCCGCCTCAGGCCGCCAGTCGGAAGGTGGCCACCAGGGCCTGCATCTCGGCGGCCTGAGAGCGCAGGCTCTCGGCGGCCGCGGCGGTCTCTTCCACCATGGCCGCGTTCTGCTGCGTGCCCTGGTCCAGCATGCCCACGGCCTCGTTGATCTGCCGGATGCCCGAGGCTTGGTGCTCGGTGGCCTGATCGATCTCGCGGATCAGCGCATTGACCTTCTCCACCCGCCCGACGATGTCGCGCATGGCCTCACCTGCTTCGTTCACCAGCTGATTGCCGGCCTGCACCTTCTCGACCGAGGTGGCGATGAGGGTCTTGATCTCACGGGCGGCCTGGGCCGAACGCCCCGCCAGGCTGCGCACCTCGCTGGCCACCACCGCAAAGCCCCGGCCCTGCTCGCCGGCCCGGGCCGCTTCCACGGCCGCATTCAGGGCCAGGATGTTGGTCTGGAAGGCGATGCCATCGATGACGCCGATGATGTCGGAGATGCGCGCGCTGGACTGGGCGATGTCGCGCATGGTGTCTTCCACCCGGCCCATCACCTGACCGCCGCGCGAGGCGGCCTCGGCTGTGTCGCCGGCCAGGCCATTGGCCTCGCGGGCCCCCTGGGCGCTGGTCTGCACGCTGCCGTTCATCTCCTCCATTTGCGCACTGGTCTGCTCCAGCGCCGAGGCCTGGGACTCGGTGCGGCTGGACAGGTCGTGGCTGCCGGTGGAGATCTGCGCCGAGGCCGAGGCCACGCTTTCGGCGTTCTGGCGCACCGCGGCAATCAGCCGCACCAGGCTCGACTGCATCTGCTGCATCGAGGCCATCACGCTGCCGGCCGGCACGGGCCCGGAGTGGCTCTGGCTGAGGTCGCCTTCGGCCACGCGGCGCGCCACCGCACTGAGTACGGCAGGCTCGGCACCCAGCGCGTTCAGCAGGCGCCGCACGATCCACACGCTCAGGCCGATCGACACAGCCAGGGACAGCAGCGCCAGCCCCGAGAAGCCCACCCGCAACCGCTCGACCAGCAGCATGGCACCTTCGGTCAGGGACTGCCGCCGCGCCTCGGTCAGCGCCTGGTATTCCCCCATCGCCGTGTCCAGGCGCGCCAGCAGGGGCACGCACTCGGCATTGAGCTTGCGTACCGCCGCATCGTGCTCACCGCGGGCGGTCAGGTCCAGGATGGACAGCGCCACGGGTGCGTAAGCCGCCTCCACATCGACCAAAGCCTGGGCCTTGGTCCTGGCCGCATCGGACATGTCATGGGACTCGCGCATCCGCTCCTGGAACTGGGCCAGGTGCTTCTGCACCTCTTCGTGGGCGGCCTTGGCCTTGTCCAGGGCCTGCTGACGCCCGGCGGCGTCGCCGGCCAGCAAGGCATTACGCGCCTCGACGGCCCGCTTTTCCATGGCCTGGCCCAGCTGCGCCGCGGCGCGCGAGCGCTGGTCCACGCCCGCGAAGTAGTCGGAGAAGGTCTCGTGGACGTCGTGCAGCCCCCACATCGCGGTGGCGGCCACCAGCAGACACAGTGCCGCCAGACTGCCAAAGCCCCCGCGCAGCTGAGCGCGCACGCTCCAACCCTGTTTGCTCATCACGTACTCCTGAACAGAATTTGGATTTCTCGGCCAGCCGATCACATCCATCGGACAATGGTCAGAAATGACTGACTCAGTTTCGGCAGAAACCCCGTCTATCAAAAGGTCAAAAAGCAAGCGGAAGCCAGGGTTTCTGGTAGCAAGTCACACATCTCACCCGGCCTGGTCACCCACGGCGGCTGACCCACATCAAGCCTGACCGTTTCAGAGGGCAGACCAGCATGGACAGCCCCGCGGCGCTGAGGTGTCATCCCGCAGCCTTCGCGGGCCCGCCCCCCCCAACCCGACAAGCCCAAGCGCTTCCAACGTTCGCAGTCCCCATGCCCACGCCCTCACTGCCCTCTTTCAGCCCCGAGCCCCAGCCGGGTGTTCAACCATCGACCTTTCCTGACCCCACCCTGGTGGTGGCCGTGGCCTGTGCCGCCCTGTGCGCGGGCGCACCCGCCTGGGCGCAGACGCAGGACCTGGGCGCGGTGGTGGTGACAGCCACCCGCACGGCCCAGCCGGCCTTCGACATCCCGGCCTCCATCGACGCGCTGGACGCCGATGCGCTGAGCGCCAGCCAGCTGCAGGTCAATCTGTCGGAGTCGCTGGCCCGGGTGCCGGGCATCGTGGCCCAGAACCGCCAGAACTACGCCCAGGACCTGCAGATCTCCTCGCGCGGCTTTGGCGCCCGCTCCACCTTCGGTGTGCGCGGCCTGCGTCTGTTCGTCGACGGCATACCCGCCACCATGCCCGATGGCCAGGGCCAGACCTCGCACATCGACCTCACCTCGGCCGATCGCATCGAGGTGTTGCGCGGCCCCTTCTCGACGCTGTACGGCAACTCCTCCGGCGGCGTGGTGAACATCTTCACGCAGGACGGTGGCCCGGACACGGTGGCCGAACTGTCGGCCGCCTTCGGCAGCGACCATGCCCACCGGGTGGGCGTGCAGCTCAGCGGCCAGCAGGGCGCCGCCCAGTACCTCATCAGCGCCAATCGCTTCCAGACCGACGGCTACCGCGAGCACAGCGCGGCCGAGCGCAGCACCTTCAACGGCAAGTTCAGCCTGGCCACCAGCGAAGACAGCCGCTGGACCCTGGTGCTCAACAGCGTGGACATGCCCGAGGCCCAGGACCCGCTGGGCCTGACCCGCACCGACTGGCAGGCCGACCCGCGCCAGGTGGCCAGCGTGGCCACGCTCTACAACACCCGCAAATCGGTGAACCAGAGCCAGGCCGGCCTGATCCTGAACCAGCGCCTGGGCCGCGACGACCGCCTGCAGTGGACCAGCTACTACGGCGAACGCGAGACGGTCCAGTACCAGGCCATCCCGCCCACCAGCCAGCAGGCGGCCAGCAGCCCGGGCGGCGTGATCGACCTGTCGCGCAACTACTGGGGCCAGGACCTGCGCTGGACCCACAGCGCCACGCTGCTCGAGCGGCCGCTGGAGTTCACGGCCGGTCTGAGCGACGACATCCTCAACGAACACCGCCTGGGCTTCCAGAGCTTCACCGGCCCGGCGGCCAACCCCGACGCGCTGGGCGTGGAAGGCTCGCTGCGCCGCAACGAGCTCAACCGTGTGAACAGCTTCGACCAGTACCTGCAGGCCAGTTGGGCCTTCGCCAGCGACTGGAACGCCCTGCTGGGCCTGCGGCATTCCAAGGTGGGCTTCGTCTCCTCCGACCGCTACCTGAGCAATGGCAACGACAGCGGCAGCACCACCTACGAGGCCAGCACCCCGGTGGCCGGCCTGCTGTACAAGCTCTCGAACGACCTGCATCTGTACGCTTCTTTCGGTCGCGGCTTCGAGACACCCACCCTCAACGAACTGGCCTACCGCCCGGGTGGTGGCGGCCTGAACTTCGGCCTCGCGCCGGCCACCAGCCGGCAGTGGGAGCTGGGCACCAAGGCCCGTTGGGACGGCTGGGCCGGCCCCTGGAGCGCCAACATCGCCTACTACGAGGCGCGCACCAACCACGAGATCGCGGTGCTGACCAACAGCGGCGGCCGCTCCACCTACCAGAACGTGGGCCGCACCCTGCGCCAGGGACTGGACGCCAGCCTCACCGGGCCCCTGGGCCACGAGCTGTGGTGGTATGCCGCACTGGCCACGCTCAACGCCCGCTACCGCGACAGCTTCCTGACCTGCACGGCCGCGCCCTGCACCACGCCCTCGGTGGACGTGGCGGCCGGCAAGCGCATCCCCGGCATCCCGGACCTGACTTTCTACACCGAGCTGCAGTGGCGCCCGCAGGCCAGCGGCTTCGAGACCGCGGTGGAGTTCCGCCAGGTCGGCAAGGTGGCGGTGGACGACCGCAACACCGACGCCGCCCCGGCCTACGGCGTGGTCAACCTGCGGGTCTCCTGGACGCAGAAGACCGGCGGCTGGACGCTGCGCGAGTTCGCCCGCCTGGACAATGTGGGCGACCGGCACTACGCCGGCTCGGTCATCGTCAACGAGGGCAACAGCCGCTTCTTCGAGCCCGCCCCCGGCCGCACCTGGCTGCTGGGCCTGAACGCCGGCTACACCTTCTGAAGCGGTATCGGCCAGGGCTCAGGCGGCCAGCATCCGCAGCGGCACGCCCATGTCCTGCCAGTCCTCGGGGTGGCAGGTGAAGAGCAGCACCTGGTGGCGCTGCGCGGCATCGAACAGCACCCGCTTCATCTGGGCGAGCCGGCCGGCGTCGCTGTGCACCAGCGCGTCGTCCAGGATCAGCAGCGTGGGTCGGCCGGCCTCGCGCAGCAGATCGGCATAGGCGAAGCGGGCAATCAGGCCCAGCTGCTCGCGCGCGCCAAAGCTCAGCTCGTCCACCGCCCCAGCCTCGGGCTGGCCCTGCGGGCCCGGGCGCAGCAGCTGGCCCGGCGCCAGCGCCTCGGTGATCTCCACCCGCGCGCCCGGCAGCAGCAGCGGCAGGTAGTGCTGCAGGCGCTGCTGCAGCGGCGCCTGCAGGCGCGCCAGCGTGGCCTGGCGCTTGGCGTCCAGCGTGCGGCACAGCCAGTCCAGCGCGCGGGCGCGGCGCTGCAGCTCGGCCACGCGCCGGGCCACCCGGGCCTGCTCGCCGGCCAGGGTGTCGCGCTGCTCCTCCAGCCCCAGGGCGCCGGCCTGCTGCAGCGTGGCGGCGCGCACCTGCAGATCAGACGCGCGCTGCTGGTGCTGGACCAGGCGCTGGCCCACGCTGGCCTGCAGGCGGGCGATGTCCTGGGCCACGATGTCCGGCCGGGCCTCGGCCAGCGCGGCCTGGGCCTGGGCGATGCGCGCGGCCAGCGCCGCCTCCTCGCCCTGCACCGCCAGCAGCTGCTGCTGGGCCTGGGCCTCGCGGGCCTGGCGGGCCGGGTCGTCCAGGGCGGCCTGGGCCGACTGCTGCTCCTGCCGGGCCGTGGCCAGACGGGACTGGGCGGCCGCCAGCGCGGCCTGGGCCTGGGCCAGGCCCTGCTGGGCGCGCTGCTCGGCCTGGCGGGCGGCGTCCAGCCGGGACTCGGCAGCTTCCTGGCTGTCCGTCGGCTCGGCCGCCCCGGTCGACTCGATGGCGACCTCGGCCAGCCGACCCAGGGCCTGCTCGGCCGCCTCGGCCCGCCCCTCGGCCTGGGCCAGCGCCGCGCGCAGGGCCTCCAGCCCCTGGGGCGCCACATGGGCCAGGGCCTGCTGGGCCAGCTGGTGGCGGGTCTGCCACTCGGCATGGGCCAGGGCGCGGGCCTCGGCCTCGGCCAGGTCGGCCAGACCCAGGCGCTGCAGCGCAGTCTGCAAGGCGGCCTGGGCCTCGGCCTGGGCAGCGGCGCGGGCGGCCAGGTCCTGCCCGCCCGGGGTGATGGTGAGCTCGCCACCGCCCGGCAGGGCCAGTGTGGCCGGCGCGTCCAGCAGCTGCTCGCCCTAGCCTAGCAGGGTCTGGGTGCCCGCGGCGGTGCGCAAGGCCAGCGGCGGGCCCGGCGGCAGGGTGAACTGCAGGCGGGTGGCCGCGGCCTGGCGGCGCAGCTCGGCGTCGCGCCAGGTGCGCTCCAGACCACGCAGCTGCTGCAGCTGGGTGGCCCCGAACGGCTGGGCCGCCGGCTGGCGGCGCAGTTCGTCCAGCGCCGCCTGGGCGGTCTGGGCCTGGTCCAGGGCGGCGCGGCCCTGGGCCAGCTGGGCCCGGGCCTCGTCGCGCTGCTGGGCCAGCTGGGCCCGCTGTTGGGCCTGGCGGGCGCGGTTCAGCGCCTCGCGGGCGGCGGCGCTGGCGGCCTGCGCGGCCTGCCAGGGGGCCTGGGCGGCCCGGGCCGCCACCTGGGCTGCGGCCTCTTGGCGAGTGGCCTCGTCCAGGGCCTGCTGGCGCTGGGCCAGCGCGGACTGCAGCTGGGTGCCCTGGACCAGATGGGCCAGCAGCAGCTCGCGGCTCTGGGCCAGCTGGCTCTGACGGGACAGGTCGGTGGCCAGCTGGACCTGCAGGGCCTGCAGCTCGGTATGCCGGGCCCGGGCTACGTCCAGATGGGCCTGCAGGGCCTCCCAGGGGCGGACGGCCTCGTCGGCGGCGTGCTGCTGGCGCAGCGTAGCCAGTTCGTCCACCTGCTGGCGGTAGGCCTGGATCTGGCGGTCCAGCGCCTCGCGCTCGGCGGCCAGGGCCTCGCCCTGCTTGATCAGCTGGACCAGCTCGCCGGTGGGCGCGCCGGCCTTGGGCGTCAGCAGCAGCTGGCGCTGGGCGCGCAGGCGCTACAGCAGCTCATCGCCGCCGCTGGCGGCCAGGGCGCCGCCGACCTGCCCGGCCTGGCCGGCCAGGGCGTCGTGCAGGTAGTCGCGCGCGGGGTCCACGTCCAGGCGCTGGCCCTCGCCCTGCTCCACCCACAGCAGGCCGGGGATGCCCCAGTTCTGCGGCTTGCTCTCGCCCTTGGCCGCATAGGAAAAGCCAAAGCGCTGGGCCAGCCAGTCCTCGGCCTCGGCGCCTTCGTGGCGCTGGCCGGCCCACTGCAGCTCGCAGCGCTTGCGGGCCAGGAAGGTCTTGCGCAACTGGCCGGCCTGGCCGTCGAGCAGGAAGTCCAGCTCGATGGTGGGCGCGGCGGCGCTGTCGCCATGCGGGCGCAGGTGTTCGGCGGCGTTGGAGCGGTGGCGCTCGAAGAAGGCCGCGCGGATGGCGCGCACCAGGGTGCTTTTGCCGGCCTCGTTGGGGCCGGCCAGGATGTTCAGGCCCGGGCTCAGGCCGGCCAGCTCGAAGGGCTGGCGGAAGCGCCGCAGCTGTTCGACGCGCAGGCGGGTGAGTTGCAGCGTCATGTCAGCGGCCCTCCCCGGCGGGGGTGCCGGCTGCCGGCCTGGCCAGCAGCTCGGCGGCCAGCAGGGCCAGCGCGTCCTGGGCGGTCTCGCGGGCGGCCTCATCCAGGCCCGGCGCGGCCAGGGTCTGGCGCAGCTCGGCCAGCACCTCGCCCAGGTAGCCGTCGGCCTGCAGAGCAGCCAGGTCCTCGTCGGTGGGCTGCAGGCGCAGCGCGCCCAGGTCGGCCTGCAGGTGGCGGGCCTGGGCCTCTGCCCGGGCCAGGGCGGTCTGCAGCCGCTGCAGGCCGGCCAGGTCGGTGGCGCCGCTGACGCTCAGGTCGATCACGTCCTGCGGGCCCAGGGCATCCAGCCGGGCCAGCAGGACGTCCAGGTCGCTGGGCACCTGCAGGGCCACGGGCCAGGCGGCCCAGCGGAACTGGCCCACCGCCAGCGGCGTGATCCGCGGCTCGGCGCCGGGCGCGTCGATCTCCACCAGCAGGGCCTGACCGGCCTCGGCCGAGCGGAAGCGGTCGGGTTCGGGCGTGCCGCTGTAGGCCAGGCGCGGGCCGACGATCTTGCAGCCGTGCCAGTCACCCAGGGCCAGGTAGTCCAGCCGGGCGGTCCGGGGCCGGTCCGGGGCGATGGGGTTGGGCGCGTCGATGTCCTCGGCCAGCAGGCCCTGCACGCTGCCGTGGGCCAGGCCGATGCGCAGCAGGCCGGCGGGCGTCTCGGCGCCGTCGAACCACTGGGTGGTGTCGGCGAAGGTGTGGCGCTGGGTCAGCGGCGCGGGCAACACCGCGAAGCCGGCCTCGGGGAAGACCCTCACTTCGGGCGTGAGCAGCAGATGAATGTTCGGTGACAGCACCCCCATCCGTTCAGCCCGGGTCCAGACACTTTCCGTCAAGGCGGCGTCATGGTTGCCCGGCAACAGCAGCCAGGGGCCGCTGTAGCCGGCCATGGCGTTGAACAGCCGGCGCACGGTGCGCTCGCTCACCGTCTGGGCATCGAAGACGTCGCCGGCCACCAGCACGGCGTCGACGCGGTGCGCGGTGGCCAGCGCCGCCAGGCGCTCGACGGCACTCAGCCGCGCCTCGGCCAGGGGCACGGCGTTGTCGGCATGCAACGTGTGGAACAGGCGGCCGATCTGCCAATCGGCGGTGTGCAGAAAGCGTGACAAATGAACGGGCTCCAGGCTGAAACGCCCCTACAACATTATTTCTCAGAGGACGAAACAAAGGCAAGCGGAGGATTCTCGATGGTCAGGGGCTCAGACCTTGAGCCAGCAGGAGGGGGCGAACCCGACGTGTCAGGCGAATTCCTACATCCGCTTTGGGGATGAGCCGACGTGGAGGTGGTCAAGTCGCTTCTAAAGTGGAACCATCGAGACCTGCCGTACTCCCTCGATTTGACACCACGAACACAAACCGACCACCAACCGCCACAGGAGACCGCCATGACTCTGCCCGCGAACCGCCCCGATACCGCTCCGGCCGCGCCCAAGATGCAGCGTCGCTGGTGGTCCCGCAGCAAGCCGGTGGTCGTCGGTCCGGCCGACAGCACCGAGCTGGAACTCGGCTACGAGTCGGCCCAGCCCTGGCTGCTGGGCCCCGATCTGGCCGATGCGCCCCCGCAGATCGAGCTGCCGCGCTGAGCCGCCGCTGATTCCCGTTGAATTGAATTCCGCTGACCCGAGGGGGCCGGTGCGCCATGCACCGGCCCCCTCGTCTTTTGGGCGGTGCCGGGCGGCGGGCCGGTTATCCTGCGCGCCATGTACGCCGACTTTTTCGGGCTGAAGCAGGCGCCCTTCTCGATCGCCCCGGACCCCCACTACCTGTTCATGAGCGAGCGCCACCGCGAGGCGCTGGCCCACCTGCTCTACGGGCTGGACGGCGGTGGCGGCTTCGTGCTGCTGACCGGCGAGATCGGTGCCGGCAAGACCACCGTCTGCCGCTGCTTCCTGGAACAGGTGCCGGCCCACTGCCAGGTGGCCTACATCTTCAACCCCAAGCTCAGCGTGCTGGAGCTGCTGCGCACGGTGTGCGACGAATTCCACGTCGAGGTGCCGGCCGCGGCCCGGACGGTCAAGGACTACGTCGACCCGCTCAACACCTTCCTGCTGGGACTGCACGCCACCGGCCGTAACGCGGTGCTGATCATCGACGAGGCGCAGAACCTGTCGGCCGACGTGCTGGAGCAGCTGCGCCTCTTGACCAACCTGGAGACCAACGAGCGCAAGCTGCTGCAGATCATCCTGATCGGCCAACCCGAGCTGCGCAACATGCTGGCCCGGCCGGAGCTGGAGCAGCTGGCCCAGCGGGTGATCGCCCGCTTTCACCTGGAGGCCCTGTCCGAACCGGAGACCGGCCAATACATCCAGCACCGACTCCGGGTCGCCGGCCTGGCCACCCCGGTGCCCTTCACCCCCGCGGCAGTGCGCCGCATCCACCAAATCACCCGAGGAGTGCCGCGGCGCATCAACCTGCTGTGCGACCGCGCCATGCTGGGCGCCTATGCCACCGGCACCCGGGCCATCGGGCCGGACATCGTGATCCAGGCCGCCCGGGAGGTGTTCGACCACAACCGGCCTGCCATCGAGCCTTCCCGGCGCCGGGCCCAGGCCCTGGGGATGGCCCTGCTGGCCAGTGCCCTGCTGGGCGCGGGACTGCTCTGGGCCTGGCAGCGGGCGCAGACGCCGGCGGGCATCACGGCCAAGGCCCCGGCCTCCGCGGCCACCCGGCCCATGCAGGCCAGCCCGGTCGCTTCCGTCCCTGATGCCTCGGCCTCCACCGCATCCCCTGCCCGGCCTGTGACGCCGGTGCCCTCTGCGCCCATCCCGTTGTCCCAGGTGCCCACGGTGCATCTGGCCGACCTCCCAGGCGGCAACGCCCGGGCGGCCTGGGATGGCCTGCTGCGGCACTGGTCGCTGGCCCCGGTGAACGGCGAATCGGCCTGCGACACCGCGGCCCACCACGGCCTGGGCTGCCACCTGGCCCCCAGCGGCAGCCTGGGCCTGCTGGCCAGCCTGGACCGGCCGGCCGTGCTGACCCTGCACCCGCCTGGCCAGCCGGACACCGCCGTGCTGCTGACCGGGCTGGACGCCACCGATGCCACGGTGGAGCTGGGCGGCCAGCCCCACCGGCTGGCGCTGGGCGAGCTGGCCCTGGCCTGGCAGGGCGAATTCGGCGTGCTGTGGCGGCTGCCCGCGGGCTATGCGCCGGGCGGCGCACGCACACCGGCCTTCAACCAGTGGTTGGATGCCCAGCTGACCGCCGCCCTGCCCGCCGCCGCCAGCAGCCCGCTGAACACCCGCCTGCGGGCCTTCCAGATCCGCCACGGTTTGAAGCCCGACGCCCGGGTGGGCCCGGTCACCCTGATGCAGTTGAACCGGGCGGCCGGCGCCGTCGAACCCACCCTGTCCCACCCCGAGCCCTGAGCCATGTCCTACATCCTCGATGCCCTGCGCCGGGCGGACGCCGAACGCGAGCGCGAGCGCCAGCCCGTGCCGGGGCTGCACAGCCAGGGCAGCAGCCCCAACACGCCCCCGGCCGCACCGGCCGCCACCCCCTGGTGGCCCTGGGCCCTGGGCGCCGTGCTGATGGTGGGCAGTGGACTGGGGGCCGCCTGGTGGTGGACCCGCGCCCCGGCCCCGTCCACGCCAGCCGCCTCGGCGGCGGCGCCCGCCCCCGTCACCGCCCCGCCCCCCCGGACGATGGCGGCCCCGGCCCCTTCCCCGGCGCCGATGCCGGCCGCCCCGCCCACGGTGGGCCCCACACCCGCGCCGCCGACGCCACGGGCCGAGGCGGCCTCCGCCCCGCCGGTGGCGGCGGCGCCCGTGACCCTGGCCCAGCCCAGCCCGGTCCCTTCCCCAGCCCCCTCACCGGCACCAGCGCCGGTCACGGCCGCGCCGATCCAGGAGGCCAGTCCCGCCCTCAAGCGCGAGATGGCCAAGCTGGGCATCAGCGGCTCGGTGTATTCGGATGACCCCGCCAGCCGCTTCGTGATCGCGCGCGGCGATGTCGTGCACGAGGGCGCCACGCTGGGCCCGGACCTGGTGCTGGAGCAGATTCGCCCGCACGAGCTGGTGCTGCGCTACAAGGGCCAGCGCATGCGCCATCCCCTGTGAGAGGACGCCGCTTCGGCGCGCCTCAGCCCAGCGGTACGTAGGCCGAGGCGGTGAATTCCACCGGATCCTGGCCGTCGGAGGTCAGCAGGCCGCCGGCCACCAGGGCCTGCACGCTCATCGGGCGGGCGAAGAAGAAGCCCTGCAGCTCGTCGCAACCCAGCGCCAGCAGCACCTGGGCCTGGTCGCGGGTCTCCACGCCCTCGGCCACCACGGTCAGACGCAGGGCGCGGGCCAGGTGGATGATGGCGTCCACCACGGCGCGGGCATCCGTGCTGGTCTCCAGGTCCTGCACGAAGCTGCGGTCGATCTTCAGCTCCTGGGGCCGCAGCTTGCAGAGGTAGGACAGGCTGGAGTAGCCGGTGCCGAAATCGTCGATCGACAGCTTGACGCCGATGCGGGCCAGACCGGCCAGCATGGCCTGGGTGGCGGCGGTGTCCTCCATCGCCACCGACTCGGTGATCTCGCAGGTGAGCTGGTCGGCCGACACCGCATGCTCGCGCAACGCCGCCTCGATCTGCTCGACCACATGGCCCTGGCGCACCTGGTGCACCGACAGATTGACCGACAAGCGCAGCCGCAAGCCTTGCCGGGACCAGGCCCCGAGCTGCCGGCAGGCCTCGCGGATCACCCAGCCGCCCAGGACGTTGATCAGGCCAAAGCGCTCGGCCACCGGAATGAATTGCCCCGGCCCCAGCAGACCGTGGCGAGGATGCTGCCAGCGCACCAGGGCCTCCAGGCTGCGGATCTGGCCGTTGCCGGCGTCCACCTTGGGCTGGTAGTGCAGCAGCAGCTCGTTGCGCTGCAGTGCGGCGCGCAAATCCTCCTGCAGCTCGATCTGGGCCCGCCCATCCTCACCCATGCCCTGGTCGAACAGGGCCCAGCCGCCGCCGCCGGCCCGCTTGGCCTGGTGCATGGCGGCCTCGGCGTGGGACAGCAGGCGGTCGCGCCGACCATGGTCCGGGTAGATGACGATGCCGATGCTGCAGGACAGCGTGAGCGGCCGCTCGCCCAGGTCCACCGGCTGGCCCACCGCCGCCAGCACCCGCTGCGCCACGGCCAGGGCGTCGGCCTCGCAGCCCATGTCCTCCAGCAGCAGCACGAACTGGTCTGCGCCGACACGGGACACGGAGTCGGCATCCCGCAGGCAGCCGCGCAGGCGCTGCGCCATGGCCTGGAGCACCCGGTCGCCGGTGGCGTGGCCGAAGCTGTCGTTGACCGCCGCGAAGCCGTCCAGGTCCACGAAGAGCAGGGCCAGGCGGGCCTGGATCTGTCCCGCGCGCCGGCCCTCGTTGGCACGGTCGGCCCGGTTCACCGCGTGGCTCAGCCGGTCGTCCAGCAGCATGCGGCTGGGCACGCCGGTGAGCGGATCGGTCAACACGCCCCGGGCGAGCTGACCCTGGGCGGGAGGCTGCGCGCGGGCCATGCGGATGCGGGCCCGCACCCAGCGGGCGAGGCCCAGACTCCCACAGAACGCAAGCGCGGCAATCGAAATGGACAGGGCCACCGTGCCGGGGTCGTAGACAGGCTGCATGCGGATGCCAAGACAGGTCAGGAACGGCCCGAACCCTGAACTGCGTCAGGCCGGCGCCATGTTTTCGGTCAACACCCTGTCGACTTGAACACATCTGCCGGCCCGCGTGGGACAAATTCTCCCGCATCGGCCGGACTCAGAACCGGTAGGCCAGGCCCAGCAGCACCGTCGCCCGCTCGCGGCCCGTCACCAGCGGACTGCGGCGGATCGCCTCGCCCAGCCAGGTTTCGCGCCAGTAGGCGTGCAGGAACACCCGGTCCGTGACGGGCGTCTCCAGCAGCAAGCCGACGCTCGGATTCACGGCGGCCCCTGGCCGGTAGGCGGGAACACCCGCTGCCAGATCCGCCCCCGATGCCCCGGCGTAGTACCGGACGTAAGCGGCATTCTCGAACTCCATGCCGAGCTCGGGGTAGACGGTCGTCCGCCCCAGGCGGAACCGGGCCAGGTAGCGCGCCTGCACGAGCAGCCCGCCCGAGGGTCCCAGGTCGCCCAGCACATTCAGCCCGAAGGCGCCGAACGGGGTCGGCTGCAGCGTGCCCAACCCCAGGGGGATGGCGTCGGCCCGTGTGCGCAGACCCGGGACCCGGTAGCCATCGCCCCGGTACTGACCCAGCAGCTCCAGCGCACCCACGCCCAGCGGCAGCAGCTGAAGCCCCAAGGTGTCGATGCGCGTGAAGACAGGGCCCCATTCGAAGTTCAGATAGGGCATGGGCTGCACATGCGCGGACGCCCCCCGGATGCCCACCGGCGCGCGCACGGCCCCGAGCCCGACGTCGCCCGTGAGACCGTCGGCAACCGGGTCTGCGGCCTGGGCCAGGGCGGACACCGCCAGCCCCAGCACCATGGCCCAGGCGGGGCGGAAGCAGCCTGCTGCGGCGCCGCTCACCAGAGGTCCTTTCGACGCGCCCAGGCCATGCCGGCGGCCCAGGCCACCCACAGCGGCACCAGGACCATGTAGACATTGATGGCGTTGTCGGCCAGCCCCCGCAAGGAGAACAGCTCGCCCACGCCCGACAGCACCGAGCCCAGCGCCCCGATGAAGCCCACGACGGCGAAGGCCTTGTGGTCGCGCCAGGTCAGCGCGCTGACGCAGGCGCCCCAGACGCCCACCAGCAGGTACTCCACCCGGCCCCACAGGCCGGTGTAGACCAGCTGGGTGACCAGCCTGAACTGCTCGGTGAGGATCTGCAGCCGCGCCGGGTCCTGGGCCGCATGGACATGGTCCCGGATCAGGCTGGGCCACAGCACGGACAGGATGCCGCCGCCCAGCGCCCCGGTCAGGATGTAGAGCAGCATGCAGACGGTGGCCACGGCCATCACGAAGGGATTGCGCTCGTGCAGCCAGTGCCAGAGGTAAAGCGTCGCCGGGATCATCAGCAGGTAGAAGCCGAAGATGTCGCACAGCATCGCCCCCTCGATCAGATCGGCCTTCTCCAGGCTGGCCCGCCGCAGCTGGTTGAGCGGGTCGGTCATCGCATCCAGGTCGAAATCGACCGTGCGCAGGGCCAGGTACAGACAGGCGAAGCCCAGGAGAACGCCCAGCCAGGTGATAAGGGCCACCGCACGCGGGTACAGCGGCGGCGAGGAGAGATGCGTCGGAGTCATGCCAGGTTCAGAAGGGAAAACAAGGGAGGAGGAAAGCGGTGAGCCCAGGATGGGGTGGCGGCCTCAGGGCCGGGCCAGGGCACGGGCCAGCGCGTCGATGTCGGGGTCGCTCAGGCTGCGGCTGACCGCCTGCATCTGCCCGGACGGATCGACGCGTTCGCCCGCGCGGAAGTCGCGCAGCTGGCGGGCCAGGTAGCCCGGCGACTGCCCGGCCAGGCGGGGCGCGGTCATCAGGCCGGCGCCGGACGGCGCGCTGCCGCCCTGCAGCTGGGCGCCATGGCAGGCGGTGCAGGAGGCGAGCTGCGGCTGCAGGAACATGGCGCGGCCCGGCGACGGCCCGGCCTCCGAGGCCGAGAAGTAGGCCGCCAGGGCATGGATCTGGGCCTCGCTCAGGGACGCAGCCAGGGGCTCCATCTGCGGGTTGCGGCGCTCGCCACTGGCATAGCGCCGCAGCTGGGTCTCGAGGTAGACCGCAGGCTGACCGGCCAGGCGCGGATAGTGGGGGTTGCGGCTGGCGCCACCAAAGCCATGGCAGCCCACGCAGGCCTGGGCCCAGGCACTGGCCTGCGGACCGCGGGCGGCCACCTGGGCAGCCTGCCGGTCCAGCGCCAGCTTGAACTGCCACAGGCCCCAGACGTCCCGCCCCCAGTACAGCCCGGCCCCCAGGGCCAGGGCCAGCAGGCCGAGCCACAGGCCCGAGATGCGGCCGCGCATCGAGTTGCGGGTCGCGCTCATGCCGACACCTCCCGCCCGGCATGAAGGGTCTGGAGGGCCTGCAGGGCCACCAGCGCCGCGGTGTGCCCGGAACGCACCGCGCCGTCCATGTAGCCGTACCAGAGGTCGGCCGTCTCCGTGCCCGACCAGATGAGCGAACCGACGTTGCGGGTCAGGGCCGGCATCAGGCCGCTGGTGAGAAAGCCCGGCGCCATCGGCGGCACGCAGCTCAGGGTGTAGGGCTCCTGCCCCCAATCCTGCAGGTGGAATTCCAGCGGCGCGAGAAAGCGCTGGTCCTGCATCGCCTCGGCGTAGATCGTGGCCAGCAGATGCTGGGCCGCCGCGGGGTCGCCGGGCATCTCGCCGATGCGCACGAAGGCGTTGATCACGCCCAGGCGCTGGTCGGGCGGCGAGTTGTCGTAGGACCAGATGACCGGCCCGTCCACGCAGCCGATCTGGCCGTTGTAGCCCTTGGCGAACCAGAAGGGCTCGCGGTAGACCATGGCCGTCTTGGCAAACGGCCCGTGGGTGGGCCACAGGCGCTGCAGGCGCTGCCGGTCGGCGGGCAGCGCGGGCTCGAAGGCCAGCCGGTGGCACAGCGAGGGCGACAGCGCCACGATCACCCGGCGGGCGCGGAACACGCCCTGGGGCGTGTGCACCTCGGTGACGGGCTGGTCCCAGTGGGCGATGCGCGTCACCGGCGTCTTCAGGCGCACGAAGTCCTTCAAGGCCTCGGCCATCCGCAGGCTCAAGGCCTGCGAGCCACCGATGAAGCGCGTCTCCTGTGCCGCATCCTTCTGGCCTTCCAGCGTCTGGAAGCCGCCGGCATAGCGGATCAGCGAAAGGTATTGCAGCAGGGACACCTGGGCCAGCGAGGTCCCCATGGTCAGCACCGAGGCGAACTGCCAGGTCAGCAGGTCCTGCTCGCTGACCTGGCGGCTGGCCAGCCAGTCGGCCATGCTCAGCTTGTCCAGCGCCGCTGCTTCGGGCGCGGCCCAGGGCCGCACGGGGCGCAGGCTGCGCGCCAGGGCATCCACCTCGGCCACCAGCTTGGGGTCCATGTCCACCAGGCCGTGGGTGTCCTCGACCACCCGGCCGGACCCCATGCAGTACACCCCGCGCCCGCGGTAGTCGGACTTGAAGGTGCCGATCTCCAGCTCGCGGGCCAGATCGGCCACGGCGGTCTGGCCCGGCCCAATCCACTGCCCGCCCGCCTCGCTGATCTGGCCGTCGCGCAGCTGGTGGTTGAGGGTGCGGCCGCCCACCCGGTCCCGCGCTTCGAGCACCAGGAAGCGGCGGTTGCCGGCCCGGTGCAGGTCGCGCGCGGCCGTCAGGCCGGCCAGACCGGCGCCGATGATGAGCACATCCAGCACCTCGCCATCGCCCTGGGTGGTCGGCCGAGGGCCCGCCCCCGCGGGGGCGGTGGCCGCCAGGCCCGAGGCCATCACGGCGGCCCCTTGCAGCCAGCGGCGGCGGCCGCTGTCGGGTGGCTCTGCCGCGGGGTGGGCCCGGGGTCCTGCTGCATCAGCGCCCATCGCGCCTCTCCTCGGTTGCTTGCGTCGTCCGCCATTTTTCCGAGGGGGGCGGCGCCGGGCACGGTCCGTGGCCGCCAGAAACCGGTCAATCGGCGCCAGCCGACAGGGGCGCCCGCGGCGGGCGGCCGGTCCAGCGCTGGTAGGCCCGCCGGAAGTTGCTGGGGTCGGAGAAGCCCACCGCCGCGGCCACATCGGCCACCCGGGCCGCACGGCGGGCCAGCAAGGCATCGGCCTGCTCGCGGCGCAGCTGGTCGAGCAGGCCCTGGAAGCTCACGCCCTGCTCGGCCAGGCGCCGGGTGGCGGTGCGGCAGCTCAGGTTCAGGGCCCGCGCCAGATCGCCCAGGGTGACGGGCTGCTGCAGCTGGGTCCGCAGAAAAGTGGTCGCGGCCACCAGAAAGTCGCTCTGGGGCGGCGTGGGCACCAGCAGCCGGTCGAGCTGCCCGCGCAGCATGGCCCCGGCCAGCGGATCGTGCACCGGCAGGGTGTGCTCCAGCCAGTCCAGATCACAGCTCAGCCGATGGGCCGGGGCATCGAAGCGGACCGGGCATTGGAAGGCGGCGGCGTACTCGGCCGCGTGCGCCGGGGCGGGATAGGCCAGCGTCAGCGCCGCCGGACGGAACTGCGGCCCGATCAGGCTGCGCACCACCGCCACGATGCTGGCAAAGCTCTCTTCCACCAGAAAGGGCACCAGATCCGCCTCGTCAAAGCGGGGCTGCAGCTCGATGACGAAGCGCCCCCCTTCCTGGTGGGACACATGGTGCAGGGCCGCGCCGGCCGCCAGCTGGTGCTGCAGCCCGTACTGCGCCGCCTCCCCCACCGTGCGGCAGGTGAGCATGCCGACACCGGCCAGGCCCCAGCTCAGCGGGGTCTGCTGCAGACCGACCGACAAACCCGTGACGCGGTGGCCCACGGCCCGCTGGAAGCGCCGGATCAGTGCCCCCGTCTGGCGGTAGGACAGGCGCAGATCGGGCCGCTGCTGCAGATCGCTGGGCTCGAAGCCCAGCCCGCGGCACAGGCGCGGCCCGTCCACGCCATGGCGCTGCGCGCAGCGCAGGACGGCGCGGGCCAGGCTGGGCGAGAACACGGCCGCCCCGGGGTCGGGCCGGTCCGCGGGCCTTGCCGGGTCCGGCATCACATGCCCCCGCCCACCAGGGCCGAGCCCGGCTGCACGCCCTCGCAGCCCGTGGGCACCTCGGTGACGCGGGTGAAGATCTCGGTTTCGCCGTGACCTCGCG
>NZ_BADL01000317.1 GCF_000333615.1 Ideonella sp. B508-1
TGCAGCGCCAGCGGCGCTGCTGTCAACAGAGCGGCGCTGGATCGGCTGGGAGCGCAAGCGCGGCAAGCTCGAGCAGCTGATCGCCGCCCTGGCCACCGGCCACAGCAGTGCGTTTCTGGACCTCGGCCTGGACTCACGCTTGGCCAGCGGCATCCGCCACCTGCTCACGCTCGATGCCGACACGGCGCTGCCCCCGGGCCGACTGCGGGAACTGGTGGGTGTGGCGGCCCATCCGCACAACCAGCCCCAGCTGGACGCGCAGGGCCGCGGCGTGCAGCGCGGCTACGCCATCCTGCAGCCCCGGATCGTCACACCGCTGCCGACCGCGCAGGAGTTGACAGGCTTTCACCGGATCTTCTCGGGGCAGTGCGGCATCGACCCCTACAGCGCCGCCAGCTCCGAGGTCTACCAGGACCTGTTCGGCGAAGGCAGCTTCAGCGGCAAAGGGCTGCTGCAGGTGCAGGCCGTTCACCAGATCCTGGACAGCCGCCTGCCCGAGGACCTGGTGCTCAGCCACGACCTGCTGGAGGGGGCGCTGACTCGCTGCGCGGCGGTGACGGACCTGATGCTGATCGAGGCGGCCCCTTCTCACGCCGATGTGGCCGCGGCCCGGGCGCACCGCTGGACGCGGGGCGACTGGCAGCTGCTGCCCCTGCTGCTGCAGCCTCGGCGCTTCCCGCTGCGCGCCATCAACCGCTGGAAGCTCTTCGACAACCTGCGGCGCTCCCTGGTGGCGCCGGCCTCGCTGCTGCTGCTGGGGCTGACCCTGGGCGGCTGGCTGCTCTCCCCCTGGGTGGCCCTGACCCTGGTGTTCGTGGCCTTCACCGCCGGCCCGCTGGTGGGGGCCCTGGCGGGCTGCCTGCCCGGGCGCGGCGGGCTGGCGCTGCGCCGCTTCTACCGCCTGGCCGCGGCCGACCTGGCGCGCGCCGTGCTGGGCGGGCTGTGGCACCTGGCCCAACTGGCCGAGCAGGCGGCGCTGAACTGCGATGCCATCGGGCGCGCCCTCTACCGGATGACCGTCAGCCACCGCCACCTGCTGCAGTGGACCACCGCGGCCAGCGCCCAGGCCGGTGCCCACACCGGCCTGGGCGCGCTGTGGCGCCAGCACTGGCGCACGCCCCTGCTGGCCCTGGCGCTGGGCGGGCTGGCCTGGGCCGGCGGGGCGCCCCACCTGGGCCTGGCCCTGGGGCTGTGCCTGCTCTGGGCCGCGTCACCACTGTGGACCTGGTGGGGCAGCCTGCCCATGGCCGCACGGCGGGCCGCGGCCCTGTCGGCGCCCGCACAGGCTTACCTGCATGGGGTGGCGCGCGACACCTGGCGCTACTTCGAGCGCTGCGTCGGCCCCCAGGACCGGCACCTGCCGCCCGACAACCTGCAGGTGATGCCGGTGGACCAGCTGGCGCACCGCAGCTCGCCGACCAACATCGGCCTGTACCTGCTGAGCACCGCCTGTGCCCGCCAGTTCGGCTGGATCGGCACCAGCGAGCTGATCGACCGGCTGCAGGCCACACTGGCCACCCTGCAGACCCTGGAGCGCCACCGCGGGCATTTCCTGAATTGGTACGACACCCAGAGCGGCCAGCCCCTGATACCGCGCTATGTGTCCAGCGTCGACAGCGGCAACCTGTGCGGTCACCTGCTGGCCGTGGCCGAGGCCTGCCGCGCCCTGGCCGAGGACCCGCTGGCCCCCCAGGCCCTGCAGGACGCACTGGCACGCGGGCGGCAGCGGCTGCGCCCCCTGCTGACCCACCGCCATGGGCTGGATGCGGCGCAGCGTGCCGCCCTGCAGCTGGGCCTGGTGGACCTGCGCGCCACGCGGCGCTCGATGGCGCGGGACGCCGACGCAGATGCCACTGTCGCCCACCAGACCCTGCTGGCGCTGGCCCGCGACCTGGAGCAGCTGGCGCTGCAAGCCGACTTCGGTTTTCTCTACCACCGCAAGCGTCATCTGCTGCACCTGGGCTTCCGGGTGGCCGAGCAGCAGCTGGACGCAGGGCTCTATGACCTGCTGGCCTCGGAGTCGCGCCTGAGCAGCCTGCTGGCCGTCGCAGGGGGTGGCGCACCGGTGCGCCACTGGGTCGCGCTGGGACGGCCGTTCTTCGCCCAGGGCACACGGGCGGGGCTGCGCTCCTGGTCGGGGTCGATGTTCGAGTACCTGATGCCCAGCCTGATGCTGATCGAGCCACCGGGCAGTGCGCTGCGCGAGGCCTGCGAGGTCGCGCTGACCGAGCAGCGACGCTTCACCCGGGCGCGGGGCCTGCCATGGGGCATCTCCGAGTCGGCCCACGCCGGCCGCGACCTCAGCCTGGCCTACCAGTACGCCCCGCAGGGCGTGCCCTGGCTGGCGCTGCGCCGCACGCCGCCTGGCGAGTTGGTGGTCGCCCCCTATGCGACGGCCCTGGCCGCCCAAATCGCACCGGTGGCCGCCTGGCAGAACTTCCTGGCCCTGGAAGGCCGGGGCGCGCGCGGCGCCTGCGGCTTCTTCGAGGCCCTGGACTTCACGCCGGCACGCCAGACGCTGGGCCAGAGCATGACGCCGGTGGCCACCTTCATGGCCCACCACCAGGGCATGAGCATCGTTGCCCTGGCCAATGCGCTGCTGGGGGGCGTGGCCCAGCGCTGGGGCATGGCCCATGTGCGCATCGAGGCGGTCAGCTCACTGCTGCACGAACGCGCGCCGCGCGAGATCTCGAATCTGCGGGTCTCGCCCACACCGGCTTCGGCGCTGCCGCCGAGCCATCTGCCCGCCATGATGCACGAGGTCTCACCCGGCCTGGCCGCGGTGGAGCCCAGCCATCTGCTGTCCAATGGCCGCTACCGGGTGGCCCTGCGTGCCAATGGTGCCGGCTGGAGCCGCTGGGGCGATCTGGACCTGACCCGCTGGCGCGACGACGCGCTGCGCGATGCCTACGGCAGCTTCTTCTACCTGCGCCGTGGCCCCGACCGGCCGCTGGCATCGCTGACCCAGCACCCGGCACCGGATGCGGCGGCCGAGTACCACAGCGTCTGGCACGCCGACCGCGTCTGCCTGAGCGCACGCTGGCCCGACCTGCACAGCGAGATCACGGTCTGGGTCAGCCCCGAGGACGACATCGAGTTTCGCCAGATCGAGCTGCGCAACCTGAGCGCGCAGGCACTGGAGTTGACGCTGGTGTCGGCCTTCGAGCCCACCCTGACCTCCGCCCGCGCCGACGAGGCCCATCCGGCCTTCAGCCAGCTGTTCCTGCGGGCCCAGGGGCAGCCCGCGCAGCAGGCCCTCGTGTTCGAACGGCGGCCTCGCCTGGACACCGAGACCGGGCTGCTGGCCGCGCACTTCCTGGCCCACAGCGAGCCGCCCGTGCGCGAGCTGCTGGCGCAGACCGACCGCCAGCGCTGGCTGGGCCGCAACCGGGCGCGGCACCAGCCGCAGGGCGAGCTGGACACCCTGCGGCCCGGCGAGCTCGACACTGGGCGGGATCCCGTCTGCGTCCTGGCAGCGCGCCTGCGCATCGCGCCGCACGGCAAGGCGGTGCTGACCTTTGCGACAGCCGCGGCCGACCAGGCCTCCACGCTGGGCGCGGTGATCGACAAGTACCGCGAGCCCAGCCACATCGAACGTGCGGCCCTGATGTCGGCCACGCTGGCCAGCATCCGGCTGACCGCCCTGGGCATCAGCCCGGATCACTTCACCGCCACGCAAAGGCTGAGCACCGCACTGTTGCTGAGCCTGGCCCGGCCGCGCCCCGGCGAGGGCGAGCGTCGCGACGGGAGCCCCCCCAGCCTGCCGGCGCCCTCGCCGGACTGGGACCGGCGCGTGCTGTGGCGGCTGGGCCTGTCGGGCGAGCGGGCCATCGTGCTGGTGAACATCGGCATCCCCTCGGGCATGAACCTGCTGCGTGCGCTGGCCCAGTCCCTGCGCCTGTGGGCCTGGGCCGGGGTGGGCTGTGATCTGGTGATCGTCAACGACCAGCCGACCTCCTACCTGACGGAGCTGCACCATGCCCTGGCCGCACTGCAGGAACGCCACCAGGCCGACATGGGCGTGTCGACAGGGCCGGAGGGCACCGGCATTCACCTGCTGCGCGCCGACACCCTGCTGCAGGCCGAGCTGACGACGCTGCAGCACCTGGCGCGCCTGCACTTCCACGCCGACGGCCGGCCCCTGCTGCAGCATGTCCAGGCCTGGATGGCCGGGCATGAACAGGCCCGCGAACGACGCCAGGCCACAGCCTGCACCGTGCTGGCCACGCGGGTCATGGCGGCCCGCCGCGCACCCGAGGGCCGGTTTGCCGCCGAGGGGACGGAGTTTCACTTCGACGTGGGCCCGGGCTGCCGGCCGCAGCGCCCCTGGATCAACGTGCTGGCCAATCCGGGCTTCGGGGCCATGGTCTCGGAGGCCGGCGGCGGCAACAGCTGGGCCCTCAACAGCCAGCTCAACCAGCTCACCGCCTGGTCCAACGACCCGGTGGCCGACCCGCCCAGCGAGTGGTGGCTGCTGCAGGACCTGCACAGCCGCGAGGTCTGGAGCGTCGCGCCCTCGGCCTGGGGCGCGCCCGAGGCCAGCTACCAGATCCGCCACGGACAGGGTTACACCCACATCGCGCATCGCCACGGCGACCTGAGCATCACGGCCTGCTGGTGCGTGGATGCCACGGTGGCCGTCAAGCAGGTGGTCATCCGCGTGCACAACCTGGGCTCGCGCACGCGGCTGCTGCGCCTGGTGGGCATGGTCGAGTGGCTGCTCGGCGCCCGCCGCCAGGACCGGGCCAGCGTGGACAGTGCGCTGCACAGCCAGCGCCTGCCGCAGAACGCCCGCCTCACGGCCCTGCTGGCCACCCAGCGGGAACTGGGGACAGGCCTGGGCCCGGGCACCGCCTTTCTGGCCCTGGCCGGGGGCACGCCGAGCGATCTGCCCGAGTGGAGCGCCGACCGGCGGGAGTTCTTCGATGCGCGGGGGCGCCTGGTGCTGCCCGATCATTTCGGCCGGCGGCAGGGCCCGGGCCTGGACCCGTGCGCGGCGCTGGCGGACTCGCTGAGCCTGGCGCCCGGCGCCTCCACATGCCGCGTCTTCCTGCTCGGCCATGCCGCCAACCCCGACGCGGCCCGACAGCTGGCACTGCGCGCCGCGGTGGTGGACGCGGACACCCGCCTGGCACAGGTGCGGGCCCGCTGGGCCGCGCTGCTGAGCGCCACCACGGTGAGCACGCCCGACCCGCTGTTCGATGCCCTGGTCAACCGCTGGCTGCTCTACCAGAGCATCTCCAGCCGGCTGTGGGCCAAGGCGGGCTTCTACCAGGCCGGCGGCGCCACCGGCTTTCGGGACCAGCTGCAGGACACCCTGGCCCTGGCCTGGACCGCGCCGACCTTGCTGCGTGAGCAGATCCTGCGTTGCGCCTCGCGCCAGTTCCCGGAGGGCGATGTGCAGCACTGGTGGCACGAGCCGGGCGGCGCTGGCGTGCGCACGCACTTTTCCGACGATCTGCTGTGGCTGCCCCATGCCTGCAGCCACTACCTGGACCGCTGCGGCGATGCCGGTCTGCTCGATGAGTCGGTTCCCTTCATCGAGGGCCCGGCCATTGCCGAGGGGGCCGACGATGCCTATGGTGTGCCGGAAACCAGCGCCCTGTCGGCCAGCGTCTACGAGCATGCGGCCAGGGCCATCGACCACAGCCTGCGCGTGGGGGCCCACGGCCTGCCGCTGATGGGCGGCGGCGACTGGAACGACGGCATGAACCGGGTGGGCCACCGGGGCCGGGGGGAGTCGGTCTGGTTGGGCTGGTTCCTCTGCTGCGTGGTGGCCGACTTCGTGCCGCTGGCGCGTGCACGTGGCGACCTGGAACGGGTGGCCCGCTGGGAGCAGGCGGCGCAGGGCTGGACCGCGGCCCTGCAGGGGCCGGCCTGGGACAGCCAGTGGTTCCGGCGGGCCTTCTTCGACGACGGGCAGGTGCTGGGCTCGGCCTGCAATGCCGAGGCCCGCATCGACCTGATCGCGCAGGCCTGGGCCGTGTTGTCCGGCGCGGCACCGCTGGCGCGACAGCAGCAGGCCATGGCCGCGGTGGAGGCTGCTCTGGTGGATCCGGAGGCGGGTCTGATCCGGCTGCTGACCCCACCCCTGGCGCAGGCCGAACCCAGCGCCGGCTACATCCAGGCCTACCCCCCCGGGGTGCGGGAGAACGGCGGCCAGTACACGCATGCCGGGGTCTGGGCCCTGATGGCACAGGCCCGTCTGGCACGGCAGACACCGGGGTCGACCGAGACCACAGCGCGGGTCTACCGCGACTTCTGTCTGCTGAGTCCGGCCCACCGCAGCCAGCACCCGCAGCAGGGCCCGGTCTATGGGCTGGAGCCCTATGCGGTGGCTGGCGACGTCTGCAGTGCACCGCCCTGGGTGGGACGGGGCGGCTGGAGCTGGTACACCGGTGCCGCGGCCTGGTTGCACCGTGCCGCCGTCGAGTCGATCTTCGGCCTGCACCTGCAGGCGCAGGTGCTGCACTTCTCACCCTGCCTGCCGGCGCACTGGTCCCGCGCCGAGCTGATCTTGCGGCGCGGGGACCGCCGCATGCGCTTCATCTGCCTGCGCGGCACGCCGCAGCAGTTGCAGGCGGCGCTGGATGAGGAAGGGGCACAGTGGCTGCGCCCCGACCAGGTCCTGGAGTGGATCCACCTGGGTCCGGAGAGCTGCTTCGTGATTCCCCTGCCGGATCAGCGGGGCGCGATGGCCGACGCATCCCTCGAGACGACGATCTCGACGCGGCGGTTGAGCTGACGGCCCTGCGCACTGTCGTCGCTGGCCACCGGATGGCCTTCGCCATAGCCCCGGGCCACCACACGCTCGCCACCGATGCCCTGGGCCAGCAGCGCGTCGCGCACGGCCTCGGCTCGCCGGCGCGAGAGGCGCAGGTTGGCCACCTCGCTGCCCACGTTGTCGGTGAAGCCCTCGACCAGCGCCTGGCGCTCCGGATGGCGCCTCATGAAGTCCGCCAGCTTTCCGACGCCCCGCAGGCCCTCGGGCTTGATGGCCGCCTGGTTGGTGTCGAACAGCAGATCGCCGATGGTGATCACCAGCCCGCGCTCGGTCTGCCGGGCGTTCATGTCGCGAAGCTGGGTCTCCAGCTCGGCATTGCGGGCCTGGCTGTCGCTGGCCTGCAGGCGGGCCGCCTGGGCATCGGCGCGGGAGGCATCGGCCTCCCGGGTGCGGGCGCCCAGCCGCTGCTGGTCCCGCTGGGCGTTGGCCGTGGTGACCACCTGTTCGGCGGCCCGCTGCCGGGCCACCGCCTGGGCCAGCGCCGTCTGCTGCTTGGCCAGATAGGCCAGGTGGGTGACCTGGGCCGGCTCATCCCGTCGGGTGGCGGCCTCGTTGGCCAGGGTCAGGGCCGTGCCGGCCTGGCTGAGCTCGGCGGCGGCGTACTGGCGCGTCTGCGGCGCATCCTGCGCGACGCGATAGTCGCTGCGCGCCTGTTCGAGCATGGGGTTGCCGGGTGGCACGCTGCTGCAAGCGGACAGGGCGGCAATGGCGGCCGAGGCGATCAGCCCCGGGGCGGAGAGACGGAAGCGAGGGAAGTGGGTCATGGCCATCCTTGGGAGTTACGGGGTCTTGCGGTTCATCTCGTCGCGCAGCGCGCGGCTGTCCTCGCCCAGCACGGCGGCGGCCTTCTCGGCCTTGTCGGCCTCGGTCTTGGCCTCGGCCAGGCGCGCATCGGCCCGTGCTTCCTGCGCCAGCAGGAGGGCGGATTCGTGGTGGCCGCTGCGCAGGGCCGCACGGGCCCGGACCATCTTGTCGCTGGCCAAGGTCATCTCGGCGGGCGCCCCTGCCGTGGCGCCAGCGCCCAGGGCGTGGTTGAGCGCCGCCTCCGAGACCGCCATGTCCGCGGTGGGTGCCGGAATCTGTGCGCAGGCGACCATCAGCAGCGCGCTGATGACCATCAGGCCTGCTGCGCGTGGCCGTGGGAGTGCAGTGTGTGTCCTCATCGTGGATCTCCTGGTTGGTTCCAGCACACAGCCTGTGCCGATCACCCAGGCGGGTCGGTGCGTTGGCGCACCGACGCTGTGCAGTCCCAGGGCCAGCATCCATTCATCCACCACACTGCACACAGGGATCGACATGAACATGACGTGGATGCAAGGCCGCGAGAGCCAGATGGAGGGCAACGCGCGAGCGCAGACTCCGCGGAACGATCACGAGCCCTGCTTCGCGCCAGACCTCGGATCGCGGCGTCCTGTCCAGAGCGATGCGTCGTCCTGGACTGGATCAGGTGATGATCCTGGGCCCACCGCCTCGGAGATCGCCGCCGAAGACTGGGATCTTCTGTTCCGCGCTGCGCTGGCCCTGCTGGTGCGCGTGGTCATCGAGAGGCCCGAACCCGCCCACCCGCACCCGGGCCGGCAACTGCAGGCGCCGGGCACCGTGCTGCGAGAGTGCCTGGCAGCGCTGGACCAGTTGCGCCGCGAGCGCCCGAGCGACCCTCTGCGCCAGCGGCCTTGTCCCCCGGGTGCCGCCGGGGCCTGAGCTGCCATGCACCCCTCGCAGACGGTCGCCCGCGTCGCCACCTTGGTGGCCTTGGGAATGAGCCTGCTCATCGGGGGCTGCACCTCGCTGCTGCCCAGTGCGCGGATCGAGGTCGTCTCGGACTGGGACAGCTACGACGACGCCGTGGCCTCCCTGTCTGAAATAGCGCCCTACGCAACCACCCGGCAAGGCGTGCATGCCCATGGCCTGGATCCAGGCCGAAGCTCGGCCATCACCATCCTGCACTTTGCAGACCTGCTCCAGCGATTCGCCGCCGCCACGCTGGTCAAGCCCGAGGACGTCGACCCGGGCATCCGCGACTGCCTGCAGGCCGGCCAGCGTTGCAGCGGCTATGCCATCGCGGTGGAGAAGCTGCATCGGCATCGCGTGGGCAGCTTCTGGCTCGACTCGCTGAACTTCCGACGCGAGACCGTGACCACCGGCTGGCGGGTGGATGTTCTGCTGGTGTTCGTGGACGACGTCCTGGTCTACAAGCTGGTGGGCGGGCGACCGACCATCGACGAGGTGGAACTGCGGCGCAACCCTCTGGGCCCACTGCAGGCCTGGGGCGAACAACCGCTGGGATCCATCAGATAGAGGGTGCGCTGGCACACCGACACCCGAACACGCCGCGGGCGGCATGACCGCCCATCACACAGGAGTCGACATGAACTGGCAACAGATTCAGGGGCAATGCAGGCATGTCATCGGTCAGATGCGGGCGCGGTGGTTCCAGTGGACCGGGGTCCCTCCCCAAGAACAGCCCAAGGACTGGCCTGCTCCCCACCCCGACACGCTCGAGACCGAACAGGGCCAGTTCCAGGAGGCACCCGAGAGCACCTTGTTGCGGTCCGAGGGTGTGGCGCCAGAGAGCCTCGATCCGGATTCCGGAGGATTGCCGGCATCCGCAGAACGCCCGCCGGGCCCGCCTGCGCCGGTCGTCAATGACACGCTGGATTCCGAGGCGTCTCGCACCGCCCCGTCAGAGGATGATGGGTCTGCGATGAGGCCGGAGGCCTTCTTCCATCTGCCTTCGGGCACCGTGCGCTTCTGGGTTCCGGTCGACCGAGGGTTCGTCGGCGCGAGCATCCACGGTGTGGACTTGCACTATCGCTACTGCAGCCAAGAGACGACCGACCAGCCACTGGCCACCTATCTGGCCCATGCAGGCGAGATCGAGGCTGCCGTGCGACGCCGGCTGGATGCGGGTGCGCTTGAGCCGGTGATTCTGAGGGGGCCGGACTTGCAGCCCATGCCCTCGCCCTGAGCGACACGGGGCGGGATCAGACCCCCCAGACGATCGTCTCTCCAGCGGCGTGAGCACGCCGCATCATCTCCACGAGCGGCCAGGCGCGCTGTCGCAGAGAAACCGCCTCGCCCTCCTCTTCGGACCGCTGCGCATCGTCGCTCGCGCGGCCCGATGGCTGCAGCAACTTCTCACGCGCAAGCGCAGCCTCAATGGCCTGGATCGCCCCCAGCATGGATTCCGGGGGAATGACGCCCTGATCGGCCGGCTCTCGGCCCATCGCACTCAACACCTTGTCACCATCGGGGCGAAGCATCAGCACGTCCCCTGCCGCCTTGGATTGGAACCGGTAAGTCATGGATATCAACTCCGTACAGGTTGAATGGCCAGGAGGGTGCGGTGCCCATGACCCGCAGGCTTGGGCCCCCTGTCAGGGAAACTTAAGCCCGTTGCGGACTTGACGTCAAGCCGCGGCCTGCAGCCATGCTCAGGAGGGGCGTTGGGCGAGGTAGCGTCGCATCAATGGCCGCGCCGTCAGGCCATGCACCACGATGGATGTCGCGACCGTCCACAGCGTCAAGGAGACGAGCGTGTCGGCCACTCTGCCGTCCAGACCATGATGCAGTGCAAAGGCCAGGTAGTAGACGGAACCGATCCCGCGGATGCCGAACCACGAGATCATCGAACACTGCGCGCGCGTCAGCCGCTCGCCCAGGGTGGCGGGCAGCGCGGACATCGGCCTGAGCACGATCAGCACCAGGGGGACGAACCACCAGGCGGCCGCCAGTGGCTGCGCATAGGGCAGCATGGCGCCCACCAGCAGCACCAAGGTCAATTCGACCAACTTCTCCAGCTGCCCGTTGAACAGCTGCACCGAGTCGCGCATGGTCTCGCTGGCGTGGTGCGAGTGCGTCGCGCGGATCTCGTAGGAATGGCCTGTCGCCGCACTCGGGCGCCCCAGGGGCTCGCTGCCCACCGTGGGATGCTCGCGCACCCGTTGAAGCGCCAAGCCGCTGGCGAAGACCGCGAGAAACCCGGAGGCTTGAAGGAATTGGGCCAGCCCGTAGGACAGCGCAATCAGCCCAAGCCCGAGGAAGACATCCAACCCCAGGGCCTCGCCATGGCGAGCGCGCAGATAGACGACCAGTTGCCCCATCAACGCGCCGACGGCCAGACCGATGGCGACGCCGCCGCCCGTCGCCCATCCCAGGGTCAGAAGCCACCAATGCGACGGGCTGACCCCCTGGCCCTGAAGGCCGAGCAGACCCAGGCCCAGCATCGCGAATGGAAACGCCGCACCATCGTTGAGCCCGCCTTCGCCCCCCAGGCTGAACCCCACCCGATCCGGATGGCTTCCGGCTTCGGCTTGCACGCCGGAGGCCAGGACGGGGTCGGTTGGGGCGAGGATGGCGCCCAGGAGCACGGCGGCGCCGAGCGGCAGCCCGAGGCCCCAGACCCCGACCAGGGTGATCAGCCCGACCATGACCGCCATCGAGACGAAGGCCAGTCGCAGCGGCAGACGCCAGCGCCGGTCCCGAAGGGGCACCCCCAGTTGCAGTCCCACGGCGAACAAGGACACCAGCAGAGCGATTTCGCTGACAACTTCCAGCAGGGCCGCGTACCGCGTCGGATCGGGCGTCAGTACGTTCAAAGCCGCAGGCCCCAAGACCCATCCGAGCACCAGATACACCATCGCGCTGCTGAGCGGCAGCCGCCCCAGCCAGGTGCCCAGCAGCACCAGCGAGAGCAGAAGCACCCCGGCGAACAAACACCAGCCCGCGAACGACATGAGTTCCTTCCCATCAGGGTGGCGCCGGGCTCTGCGACCGGGAATGCGACAAACCGACAGAGCGGAACGCGCTACGCTTGAATGCAGTTGAGCATACGCCGAGGATGCATCCCGGTGCCACACGCAGCCGCATCGACTGCGCTCGTTCCTCACCCAAGGCGCCCCAGGCCCCGACCTCAGTCCCCTGCCTCGGGCCGCTCGCCCCGCCACTCGCTGCGCCGCTTCTGCTGCATGGCCTGTTTGCGGGCCTGGTGCGCGGCCTCCACCACCTCGGCGGCCTGGCGCCAGGCGGCAAAGCCTTCCGGGGTCTCCAGGGTCAGGCGGCCGATGATGCCGGTGCGGAAGTCGTTGATGACCAGCTCGGCGGCCTTGGCCAGGTTCACCCGGCCGCCGGCCTGCACCGCGCCACGCTGGCGGGCGATGGCCTCCAGCAGGGCCTCGGCCTTGAGCGCGGCGGTGCCGGCGGGCAGCTTGTAGCGGGCCTCGATCAGGCCGGGGTAGTCGGGCTGCAGGGTCTCCAGCAGCTCCAGCGCCACCTCTTCGTCGTCGTAGGCGTTGTGTCCCACCGAGCCGGCCGCGGCCAGGTGAAAGCCGCTCTTGGGCACGATGATCTTGGGCCAGAGCATGCCGGGCGTGTCGAAGAGGTAGGCGCCCTTGTCCAGGTTGATGCGCTGCTCGTTCTTGGTGATGCCGGCCTCGTCGCCCGTCTTGGTGGCCTTCTTGCCCACCAGGGTGTTGATCAGCGTGGACTTGCCCACATTGGGCACGCCGCAGATCAGGATGCGCAGCGGCTTGTCCATGCCGCCGCGGTGGGGCATCAGTTCCCGGCAGGCGGCGGCCAGGCGCTGCGCAGGCGCACGCTCGCTGGCATCCAGCGGGATGGCGCGGGTGTCCGGCTGGGCGTTGAAGTGCGCCAGCCACAGCGCGGTGCGCTCGGGGTCGGCCAGGTCCTGCTTGTTGAGCACCTTGAGCGCGGCCTTGCCGCGGGTCATCTCGGCCAGCAAGGGGTTGCTGCTGGAGCCCGGCAGGCGGGCATCCAGCAGTTCGATTACCACGTCGATGCCGGCCTTGAGCCGCTCGCCGATGGCCTTGCGGGTGGCATGCATGTGTCCGGGGAACCATTGCACGGTCATGGCTGACGCTCCTCACGCGCGGGGCCGTCCGGCGTGCCGTCGGCCCGCGCCATCGCATGGCGCAACTGGACCAAGGCGTCGCGCAAGCGCACCACCTCCTCCAGCGAGCAGCCTGTCGCTTCGCCCACGCAGGCCGGAATGCCCTTGGCCTGCTCGCCCAGTTGGCGGCCCTTGTCGGTCAGGTGGATGAGCACCTGGCGCTCATCCCGGGTGGCACGTTGGCGCTCCAGCACGCCCTGGGCGGCCAAGCGCTTGAGCAAGGGCGTCAGCGTGGCCGAGTCCAGAAACAGCCGTTCGCCGATCTGGGAGACGGTCAGCCCGTCCTGCTCCCACAGCACCAGCATCACCAGGTACTGCGGATAGGTCAGCTCCAGCGGCTTGAGCAGGCGCCGGTAGATCTTGTTGAGCCCGAGCATCGTCGAATACACGGCGAAGCACAGCTGGTCATCCAGCCTCGGCGGCACGGCCAGGGAGAAAGGCATGGTCGGAAAGTTTTTTGATCGCACACGATATTTTAGGGCGATTCGCGCCAATGCCCTTCTTGCCAAGTCGGAATTGAACCCTCCCTCGATCCACATCCGGACTGGACAAGCTTGTGGACAAGCCGTGGCCCGACTCTGCAAGTGACTGATTTAACGGGACTTCTGTCACATTGCCTTAAAAATTGGCAGCGCCGGATGGCCCCGGCCCACCACCGGTCCACACCCAGGCTGCACAAGCCTGTGGATAAGCCGGTGACGGACAACGCAAGCCCTTGTCAGCCCAGGCCCCTGGACGGAATGCCTCAAAAAAAGGCATTGCGCGGACCATCGCGCCCGGCGTCCCGTCGCACTTGTCAAGACTTGACAGCGGCCGGTGCGTGACGCCGGGACTCAGGGGGGCGCTTCCAGCCCCGGGGATGCGCGGCGCACATAAGCAGAGGCCGAAATCTTCGTTGGTCGAGGAAGGCCCCGCCCGCAAGATCGGACATCCGTTCCCTCTGGAGCCTGCCGCCATGTCCTCATCGTCCATGCGCTTGATCATCGTTCCGGGCCTGCATGGCAGCGAACCCCTGCATTGGCAAAGCTGGCTGGAGCAACGCCACCCCGGCGCCCAGCGCCTTTCCGTGCAGGACTGGCATGCACCGGTGCTGGACGAGTGGGCCGATGCACTGGACCGCACGATCCGCCAGGCACCGGGCAGCGACTGGCTGCTGGTGGCCCACAGCTTCGGTTGCCTGACGGCCGCGCGCTGGGCCAGCCGCCACGCCACGACACGGGTGCGCGCAGCGCTGCTGGTGGCCCCCGCCAACCCCGCGCGCTTCCAGATCGCCCCGGAGCGGCTGGCCGACAGGCTGCCCTTCCCCGCCACCGTGGTCACCAGCCGCAACGACCCCTGGTTCGACAGCGGCGAGGCCACCCAGTTGGCCCAACGCTGGGGCGCCAGCACCTGGGATGCCGGGCATGTGGGCCATGTGAACGTGGCCTCCGGGCATGGCCCCTGGCCGCTGGCAGAAGCACTGTTGGAGGCCCTGCAGACCACAGCAGCCCAAGCCCGGCGGCCGTGTCCGACGCCTCTGAGCCGACCCGTTTCATCCGCCTGGGTGGCCAGCGCATGAAGGCATTGACCACCTTGCGCGTGGTGGCACACGACGCCACCGCCGAAAGCCCCGCGCTGGATCTGGCCAGCGTGGTCAGCGGTCTGCGGGAAGCCCGCCAGCAATGGCGGCGTTCGCAGCCGCGTGAGCGGGAGCCGGGCGGCAGGGAACTGCCCTCCCCCGAAGCGGTGGCGGACATCGTGGCCGCCCTGCGCGCGGCCTTGTTTCCGATGCGCCTGGGCCCGCCCGACCTGAGGCAGGAAAGCGAAGACTATTTCGTGGGCCACGCGCTGGACAGTGCACTGCAGACCCTGCTGACCCAGACTCGGCTGGAGCTGCGCCATACCGCCCGGCAGCAGAAGGAAGATCCGGACCGCGCCGAGGCGCAGTCCCTGGACATCGTGTCCCGCTTTGCAGCCGCGCTGCCGGACATCCGCACGCTGCTGGACACCGACGTGCTGGCCGCCTACCGAGGCGACCCCGCAGCGCGCAGCGTCAACGAAGTCCTGCTGTGCTACCCCGGCGTGCAAGCCATGATTCACCCCCGGCTGGGCCATGGGCTGTACCGCCTGGGCGTTCCTTTGTTGGCACGCATGCTGGCGAAGCAGCCCCATGCCGAACACCGGCATTGAATTCCACCCCGGGCGCCCGGATCGGACCGGGCTTTTCATTTGACCACGGAACCGGCGTCGTGATCGGTGAAACCGCAGAAATCGGCGCCAATGTGCGTCTCTACCAGGCCGTCACCCTCGGAGCCAAACGCTTTGAGGTGGACGAGAACGGGCAACTCCACAAGGGCGCGCCCCGCCACCCCATCGTTGAGGACGGCGTCGTCATCTACGCGGGGGCCACGCTGCTGGGCCGCATCACCATCGGCCGCGACTCTGTCATCGGCGGCAACGTGTGGCTGACCCGCAGCGTCCCCCCCGGTAGCCAGGTGAGCCAGGCCCTGAACCTGCACGAGCCCGGCGCGCCTCCCGGCACACCGCCCTGATCCTCACCATTTCCACTCCCATCAACGCCATCATCTGGAGCGCCTGCGGGCGCCCAGGGAGCTTCATTTGCCATGAGTGACCCGAGCCTTCTTCCCCAACAGGCCCTGAGCGACAACGCTGCCCGACAGTTGGCCAACGCCGACAAGACGATCCCCATCCTCTCGACCATCACGCCACGCTGGCTGGTTCACCTGCTGCAGTGGCGACCTGTGGAGGCAGGCATCTACCGGCTCAACCGGGTCAAGAACCCCAGCGACGTGCGGGTGGCCTGTGCAGGGCGAGATGAGTCGCAGCTGCCACAGACCTTCGTCGACTACGACGACAAGCCGCGGGAGTACTTCCTGACCGCCGTGTCCACAGTGCTGGACGTGCACACCCGGGTGAGCGACCTCTACAGCAGCCCGCACGACCAGATCCAGGAACAGCTGCGGCTGACGATCGAGACCATCAAGGAGCGCCAGGAAAGCGAGCTGATCAACAACCCCGACTACGGTCTGCTGGCCAATGTGCAACCCGGCCAGGTGATCCGCCCCCGCACAGGCGCCCCGACGCCGGACGATCTGGATGAACTGCTGACCAAGGTCTGGAAGGAGCCAGGCTTCTTTCTGGCCCACCCATTGGCGATCGCCGCCTTCGGCCGCGAATGCACCCGCCGCGGTGTGCCCCCGCCGACCGTGAGCCTGTTCGGCTCGCAGTTCATCACTTGGCGCGGTGTGCCGCTGGTGCCGTCGGACAAGGTGCCCGTGGAGAACGGCAAGACCAAGATCCTGCTGCTGCGTGTGGGCGAAAAACGCCAGGGGGTGGTGGGGCTGTTCCAGCCCGGCCTGACCGGAGAACAGAGCCCGGGCCTGTCGGTGCGCTTCATGGGCATCAGCCGCAACGCCATCGCCTCTTATCTGATCTCGCTGTACTGCTCGCTGGTCGTGCAGAGCGCGGACGCACTGGCGGTGCTCGAGGATGTGGAGATCGGCAAGTACCATGCCTACGCTGACACCTACCAGTGAGCCCCAGGCCCACGCCGACGCACCGCTGGATGTGGCGGCACTGACACAACTGGCCAACCGGTTCTTCGCGGCCTTGCCGGGTGAAGGCAGTCCGCTGCCACCGGGGCTGGCTCCGTCACGCCCGTCAGCGCCCCCGGTGACCCCACCGGCCACCCCACTGGGTGCCCTGGGCATCCTTCCCTCGGTGGCCGGGCGGCCCGTTCAAGCCAGCCACGGGCTGCATCAGCCCACGGCGCCCCAACCGTCTGCCACACCGCAGTACTACTTTCTCTCGGAAACCGGTGGCGGCTTCCCGCCGGCCATCCGCACGCCTCTGCCGTCGCTCGCATCTCCCGGCTTCGACCTGCATGCGGTGCGGCGGGACTTCCCCATCCTGCAGGAGCGCGTCCAGGGGCGGCCGCTGGTGTGGTTCGACAACGCCGCCACCACGCAGAAGCCCCAGGCCGTCATCGATCGCCTGGCCTGGTTCTACCAGCACGAGAACTCCAACATCCATCGTGCAGCCCACGCCCTGGCGGCACGGGCCACGGACGCCTACGAGGACGCCCGGAACACCGTGCGACGCTTCATCGGTGCAGGCTCAGCCGAGGAGATCATCTTCGTGCGCGGCGCCACCGAGGGCATCAACCTGGTGGCCCGAACCTGGGGAGTCCAGCACATCGGCGCAGGCGACGAAATCATCGTCTCGCACCTGGAACACCATGCCAACATCGTGCCGTGGCAACAGCTGGCGCAGGAAAGGGGCGCCACGCTGAAGGTGATCCCGGTGGACGACGATGGCCAGGTTCAGCTCGATGCCTACCGCAGCCTGCTGGGCCCGCGCACCCGGCTGGTGGCCGTCACGCAGGTCTCCAACGCGCTGGGCACCGTGGTCCCCGTGCAGGAGATCGTGGCCCTGGCTCACCAAGCCGGTGCCGTCACCTTGGTCGATGCGGCGCAATCGGTCTCGCACCTGCGGGTCAACGTGGCCGCGCTGGACACCGACTTCCTGGTTTTCTCTGGCCACAAGGTCTTCGGCCCCACTGGCATCGGTGTCGTGTACGGCAAGCGTGCCCTGCTGGAGACCCTGCCGCCCTGGCAGGGCGGGGGCAACATGATTGCCGACGTGACCTTCGAGCGCACGATCTACCAGGGGCCACCCAACCGCTTCGAGGCCGGCACCGGCAACATCGCCGACGCCGTGGGCCTGGGAGAAGCCTTGCGCTATGTCGACCGCATCGGCATCGAGGCCATCGGCGCCTACGAACATGCCTTGCTGGCCTATGCCACCGAGCACCTGCGCGCCATCCCGGGCGTGCGGCTGATCGGCAGCGCCGCGGACAAGGCCAGCGTGCTGTCCTTCGTTCTGCAAGGCCACGACACGGCCGAGGTGGGCCAGGCCCTGAACCGGGAGGGCATCGCGGTGCGCACCGGTCACCACTGTGCGCAACCGATCCTGCGGCGCTTCGGTGTTGAGGCCACCGTGCGCCCCTCGCTGGCCTTCTACAACACCTGCGAAGAAGTGGACCGCTTCATCACGGTGGTGCAGCGTTTGGCCGCGACCCGCCATTGACGCTTTCGGCCCCGCCGCGTTTCATCAGGAGCGCGGTTTCACAGGTCCGGTCCGCCGGACCATTTTTTTTCGTGCCTGGAAGCACGATTTCATTCGTTCCGCGCAGTCAGGGGCCTTTTCAGAATCCAGGTTCCCTCTGGCAGTTTTCCAACGACAACATGCTCCATACACTGCGCTCCCACTGGCTCGCCGCCGCAACCGCCCTGCTGACCGCCGCCCTGCCTGCCTGGTCCCAGACCCAGGAGGTCACTTTCGCCTACCAGGACATGCTGGTGCCACTGCGCACCGTCATCGAGTCCGGTGAACTGGAGAAGACCACCGGCTACAAGATCACCTGGCGCCAGTTCGGCGGTGGCGGTGACGTGATCCGGGCCATGGCCTCGGGCGATGTGCAGATCGGCGAAGCCGGCTCCAGCCCGATCGCCGCCGCCGCCAGCCAGGGCCAGGACATCCGGTTGTTCTGGATTCTGGACGACATTGCCGATGCCGAGGCGCTGGTGGCCCGACAGGGCAGCGGCATCCACGGCTGGAAGGATCTGAAGGGCAAGAAGGTCGCCACGCCCTTTGTCTCCACCTCGCACTACCAGTTGCTGGCCGGGCTGAAGGAAGCCGGTGTCCCGGCCCGGGACGTGAACATCGTCAACCTGCGGCCACCTGAGATCGCGGCCGCCTGGGAGCGCGGCGACATCGATGCCGCTTTCATCTGGGACCCGGCCCTGGCCAAGGCCAAGGCCTCGGGCGGCCAGGTCATCGCCACCTCGGGCAGCCTGGGTCAGAAGGGCTACGCCACTTTCGATGGCCTGGTGGTCAATGCGCAGTGGGCCGCACAGCACGAAGCCTTCGTCGTCGCGCTGGTGAAGGCCGTGGCCGCCGCCGACGCCCGCTACCGGAAGGATGGCGCCCACTGGACGGCAGACACCCCGGAAGTCAAGGCGATTGCCAAGTGGAGCAAGGCCGACCCGAAGGATGTGCCGGCGGCCATCGCGCTGTACCGCTTCCCGACGGTGCAGGAACAGGTCTCGGCGCAATGGCTGGGCGGCAACGCCGCCAAGGCCCTGGCGCGCACCGCCGTCTTCCTGAAGGAGCAGGGCCGCGTGCAGGAGGTGAAGCCGGACTACGGCACCTTCGTCACGCCCGTCTATGCGCAAAAGGCGCTGGGCCGCTGAGCAGAATGACCACGCTCGACATCCGCCACCTGACGGTGCGGTACGCCAGCACCCAGGGTCCGGTGACAGCCCTGGCGGATGTGAATCTGCGACTGGCCGGCCACGAGTTCGTCGTCGCGCTGGGAGCCTCGGGCTGCGGCAAGACCACGCTGCTGAACTGCATCGCCGGCTTTCTGCCGCCCAGTGAAGGCGAGTTGCTGCTCGATGGACACCCCATCACCGGCCCCGGTGCCGAGCGCGGCGTGGTGTTCCAGAAGCACGCCCTGATGCCCTGGCTCAACACCCGTGACAACGTCGCGCTGGGCCTGCGCCTGCGCGGCGTGGACGCGGCCAGCCGGCGGGCCGCCGCGCAGGCCGAGCTGGCGCGGGTGGGGCTGGCAGAGGCCGGCGACCGTCCGGTCTGGGCCCTGTCGGGCGGACAGCAGCAGCGCGTGGGCATCGCCCGCGCCCTGGCCAGCGACCCCGCCATGCTCCTGATGGACGAACCCCTGGGCGCCCTGGATGCCTTCACGCGCGAACAGGTCCAGGAGACCTTGCTGCGGGTCTGGGCGCAGACCCGCAAGCTGGTCTTCTTCATCACCCACTCGGTCGAGGAAGCCCTCTTCCTGGCCACGCGGCTGCTGGTGATGACCCCCGGCCCGGGCCGCGTGCTGCACACCTTCGACAACCTGCCCTTTTCGCGCCGCTACCTGGCCGGTGAATCCGCCCGCCACCTCAAATCGGCACCGGAGTTCATCGCCCTGCGCGAAGAGGTGCTGGCGCGCATCCACCAGGCTCCGCGGCAGGAGGCCGCCGCCCATGTCTGAACCGACGATCGGCACGCTGGCCTCCCCGGCCTGGCCACCTGCCGAAGCCAGCGGCCCGGCCACCACCTCCACCACACCCACGACACCGCCCGCCCCACCCCGCATCAGCCGCTTCCGGGAGCCGGGCGAAGGCGCCAGCCTGTCCATCAGCCTGGCAACGGTGGCGGGCCTGCTGGGCCTGTGGTGGTGGGTCACGGCCATGGGCTGGATCCCACCCTTGTTCCTGCCCTCGCCCCAGGCCGTCTGGCAGCAACTGCACGACTACGCGCTGGGCCAGGCCAACGACCATTCGCTGTGGGCCCATCTGGGTGCCAGTCTGGGCCGCGTGCTGCTGGCCTTTGTGCTGGCCTGCCTGACGGCCATTCCCGTCGGCATCGCGATGGGCAGCTCGCGCTGGGCACGCGGCGTGCTGGATCCGCTGCTGGAGTTCTACCGGCCGCTGCCACCGCTGGCCTACCTGCCCCTCATCATCATCTGGTGCGGCATCAACGAGCTGCCCAAGGTGCTGCTGATCTACCTGAGCTGCTTCGCCCCACTGGCGCTGGCCGCCCGCTCGGGCATGCGCCAGGCCAGTCCGGAGCAGATCCAGGCCGCCGCCAGCCTGGGCGCGCGGCACTGGCAGTTGGTGCGACATGTGCTGCTGCCGGCGGCACTGCCGGAGATCCTGGTGGGCATGCGCATCGCCCTGGGCTTCGGCTGGACCACGCTGGTGGCCGCGGAGATGGTGGCCGCCAGCCTGGGCCTGGGCCAACTGGTGCTCAATGCCTCCAACTTCCTGCGCACCGACATCGTGGTGATGGGCATCCTGGTGATCGGCAGCGTGGCCTGTGCCATGGACCTGCTGATGCGCGCCCTGGAGCGGCGCCTGGCGCCGTGGAAGGGTCGGGGCTGAGCTCCGCGCGTCGAACCGGCCGTTCGGCCCCAATGCACACGCTTCGCACAAGCAGGCACGAAACCCTTCGTTGGCGCTCGACGGCCTGGATACAACACTGCGCGCTTGGCAGGAGTTTTGTCCATGGCATTTGACGATTCGCAAAGCAAGCTTCCCCTTCTTCCCACTCTTCCCCTAGAGACCGGCCGTCGCCGCGTGCTGCAGGCCGGCCTGGCGGGCTTGGCCAGCCTGGGCACCCCCGGGCTGCTGCGGGCCGCCGAGCCCGTCAAAGAGCTGCGGCTGGACTACGCCTACTACTCGCCCACCAGCCTGGTGCTGCGACGTTTTGGGTGGCTGGAAGAGGCCCTGCGGCCCGAGGGCATCTCGGTGAAGTGGGTGTTCAGTGCCGGCAGCAACCGGGCGCTGGAATACCTCAACGGCAACGCCATCGACATCGGCTCCAGCGCGGGCCTGGCGGCCGTGCTCGCCAAAGCCAATGGCAACCCCATCCGGACGCCGTACATCTTCTCGCGCCCGGAGTGGACGGCCCTGCTGGTGCGAAAGGACTCCCCCATCCAGAGCGTGGCCGACCTCAAGGGCAAGAAGGTGGCGGCCACCAAGGGCACGGACCCCTACCTCTTCCTCTTGCGTGCCCTGCAGGTGGCCAAGCTGCAGCGCAGCGACATCGAGCACGTCGCGCTGCAGCACGCCGACGGCCGGGCGGCGCTGGAACAAGGTCGCGTGGACGCCTGGGCCGGCCTGGACCCGCTGATGGCCGCCAGCGAACTGGATGCGGGCTCGCGCATCCTCTACCGCAACGTCGCCTTCAACACCTACGGCTTCCTGAACGTCCGGCAGGACTTCATCGTCCAGCAGCCACAGATCACTCGCCAGGTCATCGCGGCCTACGAACGGGCCCGCCTCTGGACGATCGGCCACATCAGCGAGGCCGCGCGCATCGTGTCCGAGGAGGCGAAGGTAAGCCTGCAGGTCGCGCTGCTGCAGCTCAAGCTGCGTACCGATCTGAGTCAGCCTCAGCCCGGCGCCGAGCATGTCAAGGCACTGCAGGCCGCCGCCCCCCTGCTGCTGCAGGAGCAGTTGGTCCGCCCTGGCACAGATGTCAACAGGGTCGTGACCGAACTGATCGACACGCAGTTTGCGCGGTCCCTGACCCACGGCCAGGGCTGACAGCAGAAGGACGTCCACATGAACAGCCAAGCCGGCTCACTTCAGCCCGCCCGGGCTCTTTCACGTTGGCGACCACGCCTGCCGCAACAGCTCCGGGCGATCCTGACGCGTGCCCAGGGCGTGCTGCTGCCCGCCCTGCTGCTGCTGGGCCTGGAAGCCGTGGTGCGCGCCGGCTGGGTGCCGGCCCATCTGCTGCCTCCGCCCACGGAGGTGCTGCGAACCCTGGTGGGCATGGGGCCACAGGGGCTCTGGTCCCATGTGCAGGCCAGCAGTGTCCGCGTGCTCCTGGGCTTTGCCCTCGGCGCCGGTGCCGCCGCCTTCGTGGGCGCCTGGGTAGGCCTGAGCGCCCGGGCACGTGCCCTGATCGACCCCTCGGTGCAGGCGCTGCGCGCCATCCCCTCGCTGGCCTGGGTGCCGCTGCTGCTGCTGTGGCTGGGCATTGACGAGGCCCCCAAGCTGACCTTGATCGCCATCGGCGCCTTTTTCCCGGTTTACATGGGCGTGGCCTCGGGCATTCGTGACGTGGATCGCAAGCTCGTGGAGGTGGGCGAGATGGCGGGCCTGGGTCGCCTGGACATGGTCCGGCGCGTGCTGCTGCCCGCGTCGATGCCGGCCGTGATGACCGGCCTGCGCAACGGTCTGAGCCTGGCCTGGATGTTCATGGTGGCGGCCGAGCTGATCGCCGCCACGCAAGGGCTGGGCTATCTGCTCACCGATGGGCGAGAGACCGGCCGGGCCGATCTGGTGCTGGCCGCCATCCTGCTGCTGGCGCTGCTGGGCAAGACCAGCGACAGCGCCATGGCCTGGCTGGAGCGACGCACCCTGCATTGGCGCGACACCTTCGACGCCTTGGAGTCGCGGCCATGAACGAGCCACTGCTCGACATCCATGTGCAGGGCAAGCGCTACGGCAACCGCCCCATTCTGGCCGACATCCACCTGCAGGTGGCCCAGGGCGAGACCCTGGCCCTGGTGGGTGCCAGCGGCTGCGGCAAGAGCAGCCTGCTGCGCATCGTCAGCGGGCTGGACCGGGACTACCGAGGCCAGGTGTTGCTGTCGGGACAGCCTGTACACGGCCCGACACCGGAGATCCGCTTCGTGTTCCAGGAGCCCCGACTGTTCCCCTGGCTGACGGTGGCGCAGAACGTCGCCTTTGACGCGGGCGGACCGGTGGCACGCCACCGCGCCCGCGTTGACGCGCTGCTCGATGAGGTCGGTCTCCATGGATGGGCGGGTTCGGCAAATCGGGCCCCATGAGGGGGCATGGGCTCGATTGTTCGGCAGCCGGCCCCCCGCCCATGGCGCAAGAAGCCCCCCAAACCCGGGGCAGTTCCGTTCTTCTTGGCGCCGCCAGCTGCCTACCATGGCAACCATCGCTCCCCACCTGTGGAGGATGAACCCATGGACCTGAAACTCAAGCCCTTCGATTTCAACCAGGCGGTGGCCAAGGCCGGCCTGGCGCCGGACGGCACCCCGCTGGCGCGCGCCCGCGCGACCCAGAAGGGGGACTTTCAGACCGCCATGGCCAGCGCGCTGCAACAGGTCAGCGATGCA
>NZ_BADL01000316.1 GCF_000333615.1 Ideonella sp. B508-1
CGAGGGTCAGGCGCAAGAGATCGAAGCCGGAAGCCCGCCCGCAGTCTTCCTCGATTCTCTGTGCCAATGTGCACTTCACAGCTTTCTCCCGTGTCAACGACCGCCGCAACACCTGCAGCAGGGTTGGCAGGAGTGACAACCGGGACGTCAGCCGCAATGTCCATTGATACCCCAAGCGGCCCCGCCTTGGCAACCACCTTGAACATGGGGGACCGGTCCGCTCACCGCACCAGGCGAGCGGACGAGGTCCCCCGGGCGGTCACACCGCGGCCGTGCGGCGCAGGGCGGTCCAATGCTTGAAGCGGAGCATGGGCTTTTCGACCCAGTACCAGGAAAACGCGGCGAATGCCGAAGTCACCAGGCCCGCCACGACGAAGTTCACATACCAGAGCCGTGGGATCGCTTCGATGCTGACCACCGCCTGCTGCACCACGAAACCATAGAGATAGATGCCGTAGGAAAAGTCGGCGCCCTGCACCAGCTTGATGCGGCGCGGATTCAGCAGGCCGAGGTGCGCGGTGGCGTAGGCCACGGGCAGAGGCGCCAGAAAGTCGCCACCCGGCACCACGGACAGCAGCAACAGGCTGGCCAGCAACGTAGCCCACAGCAGCGGGCGGCTGTAGGGAATCAGCTCCCGGTACAGATAGGCCATGACCCCGGCCAGGAAGCTGGCCACCAGCAGATAGCCGGACACCGGTCCCACGGGGGTCAGGGCCAGACTCTGGCTGAAGGACTTGTAGAGGAACAGGCTCAGGCTGATCACCACGATGGAGAGGATCCCCACCACACGGCGATTCTTCAGGCCAGCCAAGGCCAAGGCCGCCAGGGTCAGGTAGCAGTACAGCTCGAAGGGGACCGTCCACAACTGGGTGTTCACCGTGTTCGGATGCGGGTTGTCGTTGAAGACGCCGGGCAGCAGGAAGGAAATGTGGCCAGTCGCGTTGACCAGGTAGCGCAGGAACAGCGGATCCGAGAAGTACTGGCTGAGCGTGTAGCTGGTGAAGATGGGCCCCAGAATGAAGGCCGAGAGCAGCACCTCGACCGTCAGCGCCGGGTAGATGCGCACCGCGCGCATCCACAGAAAGGTGCCGATGCCCTTGCTGCGCAGCAGGCTCCCGGCCACCAGAAAGCCGCTGAGGGCGAAGAACATCGGCAGGATGGCCCGGATGAAGGGGCGCAGCCACGAGCCGAACAGGGCATCGTTGGCCGACAGGCCGTAGGTGGTGTCCACCGAATGCACCAGGAGCACGGCCACCGCCAGGGTGAGTCTCAGGTAGTCGAAACCGGAGGCCCGGCCGCCGGTCTCCTCAATCCGTTGCGCCAGTGTTTTCATTGCTCTCCCTTCGATCCATCGTCGCGATGGCCAAATAGCAAGAGCTTCTCCGGGCCGGCGCCTTCCGGACAGACCCGGTCATGCAACGCAGCGCAAGCGCTGTATCAGGCTGTGCGAACCACCTTCGCGGGCCTCGGGTCGACGTCCTCCACCTCGTCCTCCTCGCCCAGGAAGCCGCCGCTCTGGTGGGCCCAGAGCCGGGCGTACAGGCCGCCACGCGCCAGCAGCTCGGCATGGCTGCCCTCCTCCACCACGCGGCCGGCGTCCATCACGAGCAGCCGGTCCATGGCGGCGATGGTGGACAGGCGGTGGGCGATGGCCACCACCGTCTTGCCCTCCATCAGCTTGTAGAGGCTGTCCTGGATGGCCACCTCCACCTCGCTGTCCAGCGCGCTGGTGGCCTCGTCCAGCAGCAGGATGGGCGCGTCCTTGAGCATCACCCGGGCGATGGCGATGCGCTGGCGTTGGCCACCGGAGAGCTTCACGCCGCGCTCGCCCACCTGGGCGTCGTAGCCCTGGCGGCCCTTGGGTCGCTC
>NZ_BADL01000315.1 GCF_000333615.1 Ideonella sp. B508-1
GGGCATGACCCGACCTACGCGGACTTCGACGTCCAGGTGCGGGCGGTGCTGGGCCGGTCGGACCTGGGCGCGGCCGACCACGCCCGGGCCGAGGCCCATGTGCTCGCCATGGTGCTGCAAGCCTGCGGACTGGCCCGATCATGAACGACACCGACCGCTCCCGCAGTGAGACCCTGGCCCTGCGGATCCTGGCCTCGGCCGCCATCCTGGGCCTGATCGTGCTGGGCCGCGATGTGCTGGTGCCCATCGCCCTGGCGGCCATGGCCGCCTTCGTGCTGGCGCCCGTGGTGCGGCAGATCCGCCGGCTGGGCCTGGGCCAGTCGGGGGCCTCGTTGCTCACGCTGGGCCTGGTGGCGTTGCTGGCGGCCGGCGTGGCCGTCGTCCTGGCCCTGCAGCTGGTCAGCCTGTCCAACGACCTGCCCCGCTACCAGACCCATCTGCAGGGCAAGGTGCAGGCCGTGCGCCACCTGAGCCTGGGACCGCTGGGCGCGCTGGGGGACCTGGGCCTGCGCCTGGCACCCGCGCCCATGGACGCGCAGACCGGCATGCCGGGTGCGCCGGACGCGACGCCGGGCGAGGCCACGACCGGGCAGTCGCCCATGAGCTTGCTGACCCATGTGCTGGCCGGCCTCTGGGGCCCGCTGGGCACCATCGGCGTGGTGGCGCTGGTGCTGATCTTCCTGCTGCTGGAGCAGGACGCCCTGCGCGACCGCCTGCTGCGTCTGGCCGGTGGCCAGGACCTGCGGGCCGCCACCGTGGCCTTCGACGACGCCGCCCAGCGCCTGTCGCGCTACTTCGCCTCGCAGTTCGCGGTCAATGCCGGCGTGGGCATCGTCACCGGGGTGCTGCTGGCCGCCATCGGCCTGCCCCAGCCCGCCGTCTGGGCCGTGCTGGCGGCCCTGCTGCGCTTCGTGCCCTATGTGGGCTACCCGGCCGCCGCGCTGGCCGCCACCGCCATGGCCGCCGCAGCGGAGCCCGGCTGGGGCCTGACCGGCAGCACGCTGCTGATCCTGGCCGTGGTGGAACTGGTCGCGGCCAATGCCATCGAGCCCCACCTCTACGGCCACAGCACCGGGCTGTCGCCCTTCTCGGTGGTGGTGTCGGCCATCTTCTGGGGCGCGGTCTGGGGGCCGGTGGGCCTGCTGATGTCCACCCCGCTGACCCTGTGCCTGGTGGTGGCCGGCCGCCATGTGCCCGCGCTGTCCTTCCTGGACCTGCTGCTGGGCGACACCCCCGCGCTGACGCTGGCCCAGCGCTTCTACCAGCGCAGCATCACCGGCAACCTGGTCGAGATCGTCGCCGACGCCCAGACCTACCTGAAGAAGCACCCGCTGGCGCGCTACTTCGACCAGGTCGCGCTGCCGGCCTTCGAGCTGGCCCGCATCGACTTCGAGGCCGGCCTGATCAGCGGATCCCAGCAGTCCAAGGCCCGGGCCGCGGTCCACGAGCTGTTCGACACCATCGCGGGCGACCCCAGCCGGCCCCGTCGCCGCGGGCGCCGCCGCCCGCCCAGCGCATTGGACGGCGGACACTTCGGCCTGGGCCTGCGCCAGGCCCGGCTGCAGGGCAGCGAAAGGCATGCGACACCCGAGCATGCGCCGCGGGGTTCGGTGACCCTGTGCCTGAGCACCGGCAGCATCGGCTCGGAGCTGGCCGCCGAGCTGCTGGTGCGCGTGCTGTGCCACCAGGGCCTGGACGCCCGCCACTTCACGCTGGACGAATGCGTGACACCCAAGGACGAGGAAGCCCTGGACGCGCTGGGCCTGGTGTTCCTGGTGGAGCTGCCCGACGCCGACAGCCCGCAAGGCCACCGTGTGCTGCAGGCCCTGGGCGTGATCCGCCAGCGCGGCCTGGCCCGGCTGGTGCTGCTGCGCCCCCGCATCGGCAACGGGGACACGGCACCGCCGCCCGGCGCCCCCTGGCATTTCGACGCCAGCGCCGACTCGCTGGAGGCGGCCGTGGCCTGGGTGGATCCCAAGGCCCACTGAGGATCGTCCGGCCACTGCCCTTATGCTCACAGCATGCTGAGCCCCGAACAGTTCTTCGCCTTCCTGCTGGCCGCCCTGCTGATCACCGCCTCGCCCGGCCCCGACAACCTGATGGTGCTGGGCATGGGCATCTCCAAGGGGCGGCGCCAGGGCATGGCCTTCGGCCTGGGCTGTGCCCTGGGTTGCCTGAGCCACACCGTGCTGGCGGTGGCGGGCGTCAGTGCCCTGATCGCCGCCTCGCCCCTGGCCTTCACGGCACTCAAGGTCTGCGGCGGCCTGTACCTGGTGTGGCTGGGCGTGCAGGCCCTGCGCAGCCGCGGCGGCACCCAGGTGCAGGCCGTGAGCGTCAGCGAGCCCGGCCTGCTGCGCCTGTTCCTCAAGGGCGTGTTCGCCAACGCCATCAACCCCAAGGTGGTGCTGTTCTTCCTGTCCTTCCTGCCCCAGTTCGTGGTGGCCGAGCACGGGCAGCTGGGGCTGCAGATCGCCCTGCTGGGTCTGACCTTCACCCTCCAGGCCGCCCTGCTGTTCGGCCTGCTGGGCTACTTCTCGGGGGCCATCGGGCAGTGGATCCAGCGCCAGCCGCACGTGGGCCTGTGGCTGGACCGGGTCGCCGGTGCGGTCTTCGTGGCCCTGGGCCTGCGCCTGCTGGCCACCCGCTGACCCCAGGAGCCCGGACGTGTTCTCGCACATCTTCGTCGGCGTGAAGGACTTCGAGCGCGCCCTGGCCTTCTACACCCCGGTGCTGGCCGCGCTGGACATCGCCCCGCGCTTCTGCGACCGCAGCCGCCCCTGGGCCGGCTGGCAGAGCAGTCCCGGACCACGCCCGCTGTTCCTGATCGGCACCCCTTGGGATGGCCAGCCCCACGTGGCCGGCAACGGCCAGATGGTGGCTTTTCTGGCGCAGCGGCGGGATCAGGTGGACCGGGCCCATGCCCTGGCACTGGCCCACGGTGGCCGGTGCGAAGGCCTCCCGGGCCTGCGCCCGCACTACCACCCCGACTACTACGGCGCCTACTTCCGCGACCCGGAAGGCAACAAGATCGGCGTGGCCTGCCACGCCCCCGAGCTCAGCTGACGGCGACCGGGTCAGGTCGACACCGTCCGCCGGGGCCAGGCGAACGCCCTGAGCCGTCGCTGGGCTGGCGCTTCCACCAGATGGTAGGAGGCCATCGCCAGAACCAGGGTGATCGCGCCACCGAGGACAAAGTTGAGATACCACAGACGCGGAACCCAGCCCACGGCCGCCACGGCCTGCTGGACGGTGAAGCCGTACAGGTAGATGCCGTAGCTGAACCGGGCATAGGAGGCGTACATGCCCCGGCGGGGAATTCTGCAAGCCCAGGTACACCGTCACGTAGGCCACCGGCAGCGCCACGAGAAAGTCGCCTCCGTGGACCGGGCCCAGCAGCAGCAGCGACACCACCAAAGCCAGCCCGAACAGCTTGGGACAGTAGGGAATGCGGTCCCGGCACAGGTAGACCCAGGCCCCAGCGAAGAAGCAGGACATGAGCAGGTAGCCGGACACCGGGCCGGGCGGGATGGGAACCCAGGCCGGGCCCCAGAACTTGTACAGGAACAGGCCCCCGCTGCTGATGAACATCAACAGCAACGGCCATGCCGCCCTGACCCTCACCCCCACCAAAGCCGCCACCCCCAGCAGCAGATAGCAGCCCAGCTCGAAGGGCAAGGTCCAGAGCTGGGTGCTCACCGTGCGCGGGTGGGGATTCGCCCCGAACACCCCCGGAAGCTCGAACGAGATGCTGCACCCCGTGACGTTCAACAGGTACCGTGCCAGCACCGGATCGCCCAGGTACTGGGCAGTGCTGAGGGTGGTGAAGGCTGGCCCGATCACGAAACCGAACACCAGGACAGCGGCCAGCAGGGGGGGATAGATGCGCAGTGCGCGTTGCCACAGGAACTGGGCGAACCCCCGGGCCTTGATGAAGCTCGCCGTCACCAGGAAGCCGCTGATCACGAAGAACATCGGCAGCTTGATCCGCACCAGCGGACGCAGCACCGAGCTGAAGAGCTCATTGCCCGCCGCCAGTCCATGAGCGATGTCGACGGAATGCACCAGGAGGACCCCGATGGCGAGGGTCAGGCGCAAGAGATCGAAGCCGGAAGCCCGCCCGCAGGTCTCCTCGATTCTCTGTGCCAATGTGCACTTCACAGCCTTCTCCCGTGTCAACGACCGCCGCAACACCTGCAGCAGGGTTGGCAGGAGTGACAACCGGGACGTCAGCCGCAATGTCCATTGATACCCCAAGCGGCCCCGCCTTGGCAACCACCTTGAACATGGGGGACCGGTCCGCTCACCGCACCAGGCGAGCGGACGAGGTCCCCCGGGCGGTCACACCGCGGCCGTGCGGCGCAGGGCGGTCCAATGCTTGAAGCGGAGCATGGGCTTTTCGACCCAGTACCAGGAAAACGCGGCGAATGCCGAAGTCACCAGGCCCGCCACGACGAAGTTCACATACCAGAGCCGTGGGATCGCTTCGATGCTGACCACCGCCTGCTGCACCACGAAACCATAGAGATAGATGCCGTAGGAAAAGTCGGCGCCCTGCACCAGCTTGATGCGGCGCGGATTCAGCAGGCCGAGGTGCGCGGTGGCGTAGGCCACGGGCAGAGGCGCCAGAAAGTCGCCACCCGGCACCACGGACAGCAGCAACAGGCTGGCCAGCAACGTAGCCCACAGCAGCGGGCGGCTGTAGGGAATCAGCTCCCGGTACAGATAGGCCATGACCCCGGCCAGGAAGCTGGCCACCAGCAGATAGCCGGACACCGGTCCCACGGGGGTCAGGGCCAGACTCTGGGGCGATGACTATCTGCTGAAGGTGGACCACCCGATGGTGGTGCCGGTGGGCCAGAAGGTCCGCATCATCACCACCGCCAACGACGTCATCCACTCCTGGATGATCCCGGCCTTCGGGGTGAAGCAGGACGCGATCCCGGGCTTCGTGCG
>NZ_BADL01000314.1 GCF_000333615.1 Ideonella sp. B508-1
CGACTTCGTGCAGACCGTTCTGAAGTCGGTGCTGATCGGCTATCTGCTGGGCAACGGCCTGGGCGTGCTGACCGGCATCGCCATCGACCGCGCGCCCTTTCTGCAGCGCGGCCTGCAGCCGGTGGCGGCCCTGACCAGCACCGTGCCCCTGGTGGGCGTGGCGCCCATCGCGGTGATGTGGTTCGGCTTCGACTGGCCGTCCAAGGCGGCGGTGATCGTGCTGATGACCTTCTTCCCGGCGCTGATCAACACCCTGGCCGGGCTGGAGGCCGCGGGCAAGCTCGAGCGCGAGCTGATGCACAGCTACGCGGCCGGCTACCGCCGCACCCTGCTGTGGCTGCGCCTGCCCACCGCGTTGCCGCACATCTTCGGCGCGCTCAAGGTCAACGCCACGCTGTCGCTGATCGGCGCCATCGTGGCCGAGTTCTTCGGCTCGCCCACGGCCGGCCTGGGTTTTCGCATCTCCACCGAGGCCGCACGCATGAACATGCCCCTGGTCTGGGCCGCCATCGTGGTGGCCGCCCTCACCGGCTCGGGCCTCTACGCCCTGCTGTCGCGGCTGGAACGCCGGGTCAACTTCTGGCACCCCGCCTTCCGGTCACGTTGATTTCCCCTCCCCCATCACCCACCCACTCCACACGAGGAGCTTGTTCGATGATTGCTTCGATCCCGATGATCCGTCGTTCGCTGCTGGCCCTGGCGGCCGGTGCGCTCTGCCTGGGCGCCCAGGCGGCCGAGAAGGTCACGCTGCAGCTGAAGTGGGTGCCCCAGGCCCAGTTCGCCGGCTACTACGTGGCGGCGGCCAAGGGCTACTACAAGGCCGAGGGCCTGGACGTGACCATCAAGGCCGGCGGCCCGGACATCTCGCCGGTGCAGGTCATCGCCGGCAAGTCGGCCGACGTGGTCGTCAACTGGATGCCCGACGCCCTGGCCGCGCGCGAGGCCGGCGTGCCCCTGGTCAACATCGCCCAGGTCTTCGACAAGTCCGGCCTGATGCTGACCTGCAAGAAGTCCGCCGGCGTGAGCAGCCCCAAGGACCTCAAGGGCAAGACCCTGGGTGTCTGGTACGGCGGCAACGAGTACCCCTTCCTGAACTGGATGACCAAGCTGGGCTACAAGCCCGGCAGCGACATCAAGATCCTCAAGCAGGGCTTCAACGTCGACCCGCTGCTGCAGAACCAGGCCGCCTGCATCTCGACGATGATCTACAACGAGTACTGGCAGGTCATCGACGCCGGCATCAAGGAAAGCGACCTGACCACCTTCTTCTACGAGAAGGAAGGCGTGGCCTCGCTGGAGGACGGCCTCTACGTGCTGGAGCCCAACCTGAAGGACAAGGCCTTCGTCGCCAAGATGGCCAAGTTCCTCAAGGCCAGCTTCAAGGGCTGGAACGACGCGGTCAAGAACCCCGAAGAGGCCGCCAAGATCGTGGTGGCCCAGGATGCCTCGGGCAGCGCCACGCTGGCGGTGCAGAAGCGCCAGATGGAGAACGTGGCCAAGCTGATCAGCAACGCCGGCACGCCCAAGATCGGCTACCTGGACCCGGCCGCCTATGAGCGCACGGTCAAGGTGCTGCTGAGCGGGGGCAGCTCGCCGGTGATCAAGAAGGACCCGGGCACGGCAGCCATGACCCACGCCGTGTGGGACGCCGCGCAGAAATAAGCCTTCGGGCCGCCCGCGCCACGGTCATCCGGGGCCCCGCCGCGGCGGGGCCCTATGATCGCGTCCGCATGAGCCTCTCCGCCCTCGCCCCCCACCGCCCCGCTGCGGCCGAAGACGGCCGCAAGGGTCAGATTCGCCAGGCCAACGAAGCGGCCATCCTGCGCGCGGCCGAGCAGGTGTTCGCGCGGGCGGGTTTCGAGGGGGCCACCATGGCCGAAATCGCCGAGCAGGCCGGGCTGCCCAAAGCCAACCTGCACTACTACTTCGGCGGCAAGAAGGGCCTGTACGAGGCGGTGCTGGCCACCGTGCTGCGCGACTGGCTCACCCCCACCGACGCCATCACCGCCGAGGCCGACCCGCGCGAGGCGCTGAGCCGCTACGTGCGCGCCAAGATGGCCCTCAGCCGCGAGCGGCCCGCCGCCTCCCAGGTCTTCGCCAACGAGCTGCTGCACGGCGCCCCGGTGGTGGGCGAGCTGCTGCGCAGCGAGCTGCACCGCCTGGTGGCGCAGAAGGCCGCCGTCATCGAAGGGTGGATCGCCGCCGGCCGCATGGCCCCGGTGGACAGCACCCACCTCTCTCTC
>NZ_BADL01000313.1 GCF_000333615.1 Ideonella sp. B508-1
AGACGGGGGCCGAGAGCACGTAAAGGAACATGCCGTTGAAGGGCACGCCCGAGGCCAGGCTCAGGGCCATGAAGCGGGCGCTGCCGCCCAGCTGCACGTAGCCGCGCATCAGGTGGCCCACGCTGAAGGGCTGGCGCTGCGCCGGGTCCAGGGTCTCGGGCAGGCGCGCGCCCATCAGCAGGGACAGGCCCAGGCCGATCAGCGCCAGCAGGCCGAAGATGCTGGGCCAGCCCAGCCAGACGAAAAGCTGGCCGCCGATGATGGGCGCGATGGCCGGGGCCAGGCCGAAGAACAGCGTGACCTGGGACATCACCCGCTGGGCCTCGTGGGGCGGGAACATGTCACGGATGACCGCCCGCGACACCACCATGCCCGCGCCGGCCGACATGCCCTGCAGGGCCCTGAACAGCACCAACTGGCCGACGGACTGGGACAGCGCGCAGCCCAGCGAGGCCAGCGCGAACACCGTCATGCCCACCAGCACCACCGGGCGGCGCCCGAAGCTGTCGGCCAGGGCGCCGTGGAACAGGTTCATCAGCGCGAAGGCCAGCAGATAGGCCGACAGGGTCTGCTGCATTTGCACCGGCGTGGCGCCCAGCGACTGGGCGATGCCGGCGAAGGCCGGGATGTAGGTGTCGATCGAGAAGGGCCCGATCATGCTGAGCGTGGCCAGCAAGAGGGCCAGGGTCCAGCGGCGGCCGGGCCAGAGTTGGGAGGCGTTCGGGTTCATTCAGCAGGCCGGCGCGCGCACGGGATCGTCATCGGTAAAAAGTGAAGCAGACCGATAGGCCGGATTCTGTGCACCCGCCCGGCTTGCGCCGGTTGGGTGTGACCGCCATTCCTCTGGGCCGGGGTGTTGCCACCCTGGCTCGATGCCACCTACCCGCCAGCTCAGCGAGCCGCGTCAAAGCTGGCCTATTTGGTGTTGCTGCGCGTAGAGATTGCCGCGTTTCACCCGGCGACGTCGGAGCGCGGCATGCCGTCTCCCAAGAAGGCTTGCGCCTTCCGTCGCCGACTCGTCTCTGTGGCTCTGATCCGCACCTCGCGGTGGACGGGCGTTACCCGCTACGCTGCTCTGTGCAGTCCGGACCTTCCTCCAGTGCGGCCTTTCGGCCCGGCGCTTGCGCGCCGCCTTGCGGATTGCACCAGCGGCGGTCTGGTCTGCTTCACCCGGCCATTGTCCCACGCTTTGGAAAGACCACCGCAGCCGAGCAGCCCTCCACATAACTTGCGGTCAGAAGCTCATGGGAGACAGCGCGCAGGCCTTGGGGCATCATCGTCCGCACCTCATCGGGCCACACCGACCCTGGAGACACGCATGAAAGCCAACAACGTTCTCGCCACGATCGGCCACACGCCGCACATCCGCATCAACCGCCTGTTCGGGCCCGAGGCCCAGGTCTGGGTCAAGTCCGAGCGCAGCAACCCCGGCGGCTCCATCAAGGACCGCATCGCCCTGGCCATGGTCGAGGCGGCCGAGGCCAGCGGTGCGCTGAAGCCCGGTGGCACCATCATCGAGCCCACCTCCGGCAACACCGGTGTCGGCCTGGCCATGGTGGCCGCCGTCAAGGGCTACAAGCTGATCCTGGTGATGCCCGAGAGCATGAGCCTGGAGCGCCGCCGCCTGATGCTGGCCTATGGCGCCAGCTTCGACCTGACGCCCAAGGAAAAGGGCATGAAGGGCGCCATCGCCCGGGCCGAGGAACTGGCCGCCAGCACGCCCGGCGCCTGGATCCCCCAGCAGTTCGAGAACCCGGCCAACATCGACGTGCACCAGCGCACCACCGCGCAGGAGATCCTGGCCGACTTCCCCGAGGGCCTGGACGTGCTGATCACCGGCGTGGGCACCGGCGGCCACCTCTCCGGCGTGGCCAGCGTGCTGAAGGCGAAGTGGCCGCAGCTCAAGGTCTTCGCGGTGGAACCGGCAGCCTCGCCGGTCATCAGCGGCGGCCAGCCCTCGCCCCACCCCATCCAGGGCATCGGCGCCGGCTTCGTGCCCAAGAACCTGAAGACCGAACTGCTGGACGGCGTGATCCTGGTCGAGGGCGACGACGCCAAGGAATACGCCCGCCGCAGCGCCCGCGAGGAAGGCCTGCTGGTGGGCATCTCCAGCGGCGCCACGCTGGCGGCCATCGCCAAGAAGCTGGCCGAGCTGCCGGCCGGCAGCCGCGTGCTGGGCTTCAACTACGACACCGGCGAGCGCTACCTGTCGGTGGACGGTTTCCTGCCGGTGGGCAGCTGAGCCCCTGATCGGAAACGGGGGCGGCCCCCGCGCCCCCGCACCAAAGCGGCGCTGAAGCGCGGGGAAAACGCCTCAGCGCTGTGCAGCTCGGGGCCCCGCAGGCGGAAGGCCCTGCGAAAGGCCCAGCGAAAGGCCCTGCGGCGCAGGCATGGCACGGAACTGGCTTGAGGACGGCAAACCTGGCCAATTGGTCAGCTTCCGGACCTCCAGCGCAGTTGCATGATCGCCGAGCCTCTTCCCGTCTCCGAGCCGGTCTCCACGCCGGCCACCCCGCCCCGTGACGCCATCCGCGTGCGGGGCGCCAGCGTCATCTACCCCGGCGCGGACGCCCAGGTGCACGCCCTCCAGGACGTGGACCTGAGCATCCGCCAGGGCGAGTTCATCTCCCTGATCGGCCCATCGGGCTGCGGCAAGACCACCCTGCTGCGGGTGATCGCCGACCTGGAGCCGCTCTCCTCGGGCCAGATGTGGGTCAACGACATGAGCCCGCAGGAAGCGCGCATGGCCCGCTCCTACGGCTATGTGTTCCAGGCCCCGGCCCTCTTCCCCTGGCGCACGGTGCTGGCCAATGTGATGCTGCCGCTGCAGATCCAGGGCCGGCTGCCGGCCCAGTGCGAGGAAGTCGCCCGCGAGCAGCTGGCCCGGGTGGGCCTGGCCGGCTTCGAGAAGAAGTACCCCTGGCAGCTCTCCGGCGGCATGCAGCAGCGCGTGTCCATCGCCCGGGCGCTGGGTTTCGAGCCCCGGCTGCTGATGATGGACGAGCCCTTCGGCGCGCTGGACGAGATCACCCGCGACAGCCTGAACGTGCAGCTGCAGGACCTCTGGCGGCGCGAGCAGCGCACCGTGGTCTTCGTCACCCACTCCATCGCCGAGGCGGTGTACCTGTCCACCCGCATCGTCGTGATGTCGCCGCGGCCCGGCCGCATCGTGAAGATCATCGACTCGCCCCTGCCGGCCGAGCGCACGCTGGCGATGCGCGACACCCCGGCCTTCACCGCGCTGGCCCACGAGGTGCGCGAAGCCCTGGCCGACGGACACCATGAGCACTGACGCCTTGCGCCGCCGGGTGCTGCCGGTGACGGTGGTGGGCGCGGTGATCCTGGTGATCTGGTACGCCGCGGCCATCGGCCTGAACGCGCCGGGCACCATCGAGCGGGTGCTGGCGCCCCAGGGCGCCTGGACCTGGACGGACCTGCTGCGGGCCACCCTCGCCATGCAGCGCCCGGTGCTGCCGGCACCGCACCAGATCGCCGCCGACCTCTGGTCCGGCCTGGTCGACTGGCCGGTCGATTCGCCGCGCAGCCTGTGGCTGCACACCGGGGTGACCGGCGAGGCCACGCTGCTGGGCTTCGTCGCCGGGGCGCTGCTGGGCATGGCCCTGGCCGCCGCCATCGTCCACTCCCGCACGCTGGAGCGGGCCCTGCTGCCCTGGGTGGTGGCCTCGCAGACCATCCCGGTGCTGGCCATCGCGCCCATCGTCATGGTCATCCTGGGCAGCCTGGGCTTCGAAGGGCTGATGCCCAAGGTCGTCATCGCCACCTACCTCTGCTTCTTCCCGGTGACGGTGGCCATGGTGCAGGGCCTGCGCGCGCCGCAGCGCCTGGAGCTGGAACTGATGCACACCTACGCCGCCAGCCGGGCCCACACCTTCTGGATGCTGCGCCTGCCCGCCTCCCTGCCTTTCCTCTTCCCGGCGCTGCGCGTCTCAATGGCGGCCGGCCTGGTCGGCGCCATCGTGGCCGAGCTGCCCACCGGCGCCCAGGCCGGCCTGGGCGCCCGCCTGCTGACCAGCTCCTACTACGGCAACACGGTGGCCATCTGGTCGGCGCTGGTGATGGCCTCGGTGCTGGGCCTGGTGCTGACCGGCGCCATCACCCTGCTGGAAAAGGCCGTGCTGCGCCGCATGCGGCCGGCCCCGTCGCGGAGCGGCGCATGAACACCCTGAACCTGTCCTCCCCCTCGCCCGCAGGGTCCCGCCGCCCCGGCTCGCTGGCCGCGGTGCTGGCCCTGGCGCTCACCGTGCTGGCCCCCAGCCAGGGCCTGCTGCGCCCGCTGGCCGATGGCCTGCTGCTGCTGGCGGCACTGGCCGCGCTGCGCCCGGCCAGTGGCCCGGGCCGCAGCGCCCTGTCCCTGGGCCTGATCGCCGCGGCGGCCGTCGCCCTCTTCCTGGCCCTGCCCACCCCGCTGCAGGGCGGCGACGGGCTGCGCCTGCTGGCCATCCTGGCCCTGGCCCAGTGCAGCGTGCGCCAGCTGGCCGAGCAGCCCGACAGCCGCTGGAGCGGCCCGGCCACCGCCGGCCTGTTCGGCCTGTGGCTGCTGTACGTCTGGGAGCTGGGCGTCACCGTCTTCGCGGTGCCCCGCGTGCTGCTGCCCGCGCCCTCGCTGATCGTGCAGGCCCTGTGGGACAACACCGCCACACGGGGCGGCGACTTCGTGCA
>NZ_BADL01000312.1 GCF_000333615.1 Ideonella sp. B508-1
TGTCGGGCAGCCCGAGGCTGCGCGCAGCAGCGCGCTGGTGTTGGACGGCGCGGTGGCCACCGCGCCCTCGAACCAGTTGGCCGAGCCGAAGCCCACCAGGTCCACCAGGGCGCTGCTGCTGGGCGTGGCGCCGCTCAGGGCCACGGTGCTGTTCAGCAGGGCGACCTTGCCACTGGTGGCGCTCATGGCGATGGTGCCGGTGGCGTCCGGCGTGGGCAGGGCGTCGGTGCCGCCGCTGCCCTGGGCTTCCTGCACCAGGAAGTACTGGCCCGGCTGCAGCGTGACCGCCGGCAGCGTGGTGACCTGCCAGGTGCCGGTGCCGGTGCTGGAGTTGTACTGCAGCGACCAGCCGGCCAGCGAGACGGCGCTGGTGCCGGCGTTGTAGAGCTCGACGAAGTCGTTCTTCAGCGTGGCGCCGCTGTTGCCGCCCCCGCCGTAGAACTGGCTGATGACCACGCCGGAGGTGGAGGCCTGGGCCAGCGGTGCGGCGCAGACCATCAGGGCCGCGATGGCGGCGGCAAGAGGATGGAGTTTCATGAAGCAGAAGGTTGGAGCGATTGGAATCGCTCGGGGCCCTCGTGGAGCACCCGGCGTGAGGCTCCGCAGCTTCAAGACCTGGGATGACCGGGCCAAGTCACCCTGCTGACAGCAAGGCCAGCCCGGGCATGGCCCATCCGGCGCCTCAGATCACCATCGTGTGAAACCTGCTGGGTTCTGCCGGCCAGGCGCGGGGAACGGCGCTCACTGACCGTCCTTGATCAGGCGTCCATCGGCCGGCTGCACCGGCCTGGCATTCATGGGATAGAGGCGGGCAAAAATATCGATTTGGGTCTGAGAGACGGTGACCGGCTGCTTCATCACCAGCCACAGCACCCCTTCGGTGCAGGGCGGCGTGGTGAGCGAGCCCATGTAGGTCAGGTAGTGCGGGTCCTTGGGCAGCAGGGCCGGCAGGTCGATGGGCACGGGCGAATCCAGGCTGCTGCCGCGTTCCAGCGGCAGCGCGTTCCAGACGGACTGGATCTGCGGCTGGGCCTCACCCCGTTGCAGCAGCACCGCCACCACGGCCAGATGGCCCTCCGCGTCCTTGTGGACCAGGTGGATCACCATGTCGAAGTTGCGGCCGTTGATCCGCTCCTCGGACGGCTTGTGAAAGTGGAACTGCACCAGGTCGTAGCGGTGGCCATTGACCGTGATGCTGTTGCCCGCGGCCGGGTTGACCTGGACGGTGTGGCCGTTGTCCAGCACGTTGAAGCCGCTGGGCCGGTAGTCGAACTGGATGGGCGGCAGCTGCACCGGGATGCCGTCGCGGATGTCGATCGGGCTTTGCCGGTGGCCGCTGCCGCACAGGGCGTATTCGGGGGCCATCTTGGCCCAGGCCGTCGGGCCTTCCGGGCCGTCGTAGCCCCAGTGGGGGGCGTGGTGTTCGCCGTGGGCCGCGGGCTCGGCGGGTTCGGCCGATTCCTGCGCGCCGC
>NZ_BADL01000311.1 GCF_000333615.1 Ideonella sp. B508-1
ACGCCGTCGAGCCGGAAGCTGAGAAGCTCCAGCACCCAGACTTGGGGCAGGTGCTCGAACACCGGCTCGGCCGGCGGCGGGGGGGCCAGCACCACGGGCGCGGGTTCGTTGTCCAGGGGCGCGGCATCGACCGCAGCCGGCTCGTCCGTGCCGTCCTCGGCCTCGGGGGCCTCGGCCGCAGCATCGCTCGCCACGGGCAACTCATCCGCCTGCGACGGTGCCGGGGCGATCTCGACCGAAGTCGAGTCCACCTGGGGCGCGTGAACAGCGGCTTCGGCCTCCGCGGCGGCGGCCTCCGCCTCGGCCTGTGCCTGCTCGGCTGCCAGCGCGCGGGCCTCGGCCTCGGCCAGCCAGGCGGTGGTCAGGGTGTCCAGCAGGGTCGGGCCGATGTTGCCGGCCACCGCCACGCGGCGGTCGCAGCGCTCGACCAGTTGCGCGGTCAGCGAGGTGGTGGTTGTCTTGCCATTGGTGCCGGTGATGGCCAGCACCTTGGGCGCATAGCCCCAGTCGGCCTTCAGGTCGGCCAGGGAACGGGCGTACAGGCCCAGCTCGCCACCGACGGGCACGCCCACCGCCTGGGCCGCCGCCAGCAGCGACTGCAGTTCCGGCTTGGCGGGCGACAGACCCGGGCTCTTGAGCAGCAGTCGTGCGTCTTCCAGCGTGTCGGCACTCAGTGCGCCACTGAAGAAGATGGCGGCCGGCACCTCGGCCGCCAGGGCCGCGGCCTGCGGCGGGTTGGCGCGCGAATCCCAGACCCGGATGCGGGCCGCGCCGTGGCGCGCGCACCAGCGCGCCATCGCCAGGCCGGAGTCACCCAGGCCCAGGATCAGCACGGACAGGTCTTGCAGGTGTTTCATGGTCTCGTCAGATCAGCGCAGCTTCAGGCTGGCCAGGCCGATCAGGCACAGCAGCATCGTGATGATCCAGAAGCGGATCACCACCTGGGTCTCGTTCCAGCCAGACTTCTCGAAGTGGTGGTGCAGCGGGGCCATCTTCAGCAGGCGCCGGCCCTCACCGTGCTTCTTCTTCGTGTACTTGAACCAGCTGACCTGCAACATCACCGACAGGGCCTCGGCCACGAACACGCCGCCCATCACACCCAGCAGGATCTCCTGCCGGGTGATGACCGCGATGGTGCCCAGGGCGCCGCCCAGGGACAGCGCGCCCACATCGCCCATGAAGACCTGGGCCGGGTGGGCGTTGAACCACAGGAAGGCCAGGCCGGCACCGACCATGGCCGCGCAGAAGATCATCAGCTCGCCCGCGCCCGGGATGTAGGGAAAGAGCAGGTACTTGGCGTAGACCGCGTTGCCCACCACGTAGGCGAAGATGGCCAGCGCGCCCGACACCAGCACCACCGGCATGATGGCCAGGCCGTCCAGGCCGTCGGTCAGGTTGACCGCGTTGCTGGCGCCGACGATGACGAACCAGGTCAGGGCCATGAAGCCGAACACGCCCAGCGGGTAGCTGATGCTCTTGAAGAAGGGCAGCATCAGGTCGGCCTTGGGCGGCAGCTCGTTGGAGAAGCCGCTCTGCACCCAGCGCACGAAGAGCTCGATGACCCGCACATTGGTGGTCTCGGACACGCTGAAGGCCAGGTACAGCGCCGCGACCACGCCGATCAGCGTCTGCCAGAAGAACTTCTCGCGCGAGCGCATGCCTTCGGGGTTCTTGTCCACCACCTTGCGCCAGTCGTCGGTCCAGCCGATGGCGCCGAAACCGAAGGTGACCATCATCACGACCCAGACGAAGCGGTTGCTCCAGTCGCTCCACAGCAGCGTGGCCACGCCGATGCCGATCAGGATCAGCGCGCCGCCCATGGTGGGCGTGCCGGCCTTGGCCAGGTGGGTCTGCACCCCGTACTCGCGGATGGGCTGACCGATCTTCAGCTCGGTCAGGCGACGGATCAGCCAGGGGCCGAAGGCCAGGCCGATGACCAGCGCGGTCATGGCCGCCATCACGGCCCGGAAGGTCAGGTACTGGAAGACGCGCAGGAAACCGAATTGTTCGGGGTACAGCCCCTGCAGCCACTGGGCCAGACTAAGCAGCATGGGTGTCCTCCCCGGCGGCAATGGTCTGCAGAGCAGCCACCACCTGTTCCATCTTCATGAAGCGCGAACCCTTGACCAGCACCGAGGCGAAGGCCGGGCGCTCGCCCAGGGCCGCCACCAGCTCGGCCGTCGTGGCGAAGTGCCGGGCCCCGGCGCCGTAGGCACGGGCGGCATCGGCCGCAGCGGCGCCGGCGCACCAGAGCTGCTCGATGCCCTGCTCGCGCGCGGCCTCGCCCACTTCGGCGTGGAAGGCCGGCCCCTGGTCGCCCACCTCGCCCATGTCGCCCAGCACCAGCCAGCGCGGGCCGGGCAGCTCGGCCAGCACCGCAATGGCGGCGCGCACGGAGTCGGGGTTGGCGTTGTAGCTGTCGTCGATCAGCGTGCGGGCCTGGCCGTTCAGCACCAACGGGCGCACCATCGAGCGGCCCTTGACCGGCGTGAAGGCCTGCAGGCCCTGCACCACGGCGGCCAGGGGCACGCCCGCGGCCAGGGCGCAGGCGGTGGCGGCCAGCGCGTTGCGGATGTTGTGACGCCCGGCGATGGCCAGCTTGACCGCGGCACTGCCCGCCGGGGTGTGCAGCTGCAGGGCCCAGTGGTCGACCTGCCAGGTGGCGTCGCCGGTGACGTCGGCGTGCTCGGGCGCGAAGGTCAGCACGCGGCGCTCGCCGGCCAGCGTGCGCCACAGCGGGGTGTAGCTGTCGTCGGCCGGGAACACCGCCACGCCGTCGGCCGGCAGGGCGCTGAGCACGCTGCCGTTCTCGCGCGCCACGGCCTCGACCGTCTGCATGAATTCCAGGTGCTCGCGCTGGGCGTTGTTGACCAGGGCCACGGTGGGCTGGGCGATGGCGGCCAGCTCGGCGATCTCGCCGGGGTGGTTCATGCCCAGCTCGACCACCGCCAGCCGGTGCGCGGCCCGCAGGCCCAGCACGGTCAGCGGCACGCCGATGTGGTTGTTCAGGTTGCCCGCGGTGGCCAGGGCCTGCTCGCCCGCGGCGGCGCGCAGGATGCTGGCGATCATCTGGGTGGTGGTGGTCTTGCCGTTGCTGCCGGTCACCGCGATCAGCGGCAGGCTGTGGCGTGCACGCCAGCCGGCGGCCAGCTGCTGCAGCGCCAGCAGCGTGTCGGCCACCTGCAGGCCCGGCAGACCGCAGCTGGCCACGTCGCGGCTGCCGATCACCGCCACGGCGCCCGCCGCGGCCGCCTGGGGCAGGAAGTCGTGGGCGTCGAAGCGCTCGCCGCGCAGCGCGACGAAGCAGTCCCCGGCCGCCAGGCTGCGGGTGTCGGTGTGGACACGGCGCAGCACCGGGTCGCCCTCGCCCAGGCGCTGTGCGCCGGGGATGAGCTGGGCCGCCAGGGACAGGGTGAGCTCGGTCACGCAGCGCTCCTGGCCTGCAGCCCGGCCTGGGCCACGTCGATGTCGGAGAAGGGATGCTTCACGCCGGCCACGTCCTGGTAGTCTTCGTGGCCCTTGCCGGCCAGCAGCACCACGTCCTGCGGGCCGGCCGCGGCCAGGGTCTGCAGGATGGCCAGGCGGCGGTCGACCTCGACCTGCACCTTCAGCGAACCCGCCGGGTCCTTCATGCCGGCCACGATCTGGTCGACGATGGCCTGCGGGGCCTCATGGCGCGGGTTGTCGCTGGTGACGACGACGCGGTCGGCCCCCTGCTGGGCAATGGCACCCATCAGCGGACGCTTGGTGGCGTCGCGGTCGCCGCCGCAGCCGAAGACGCACCAGAGCTGGCCGCCACGGGCCTGGGCCATGGGACGCAGCGCGCCGATGGCCTTGTCCAGCGCATCGGGCGTGTGGGCGTAGTCCACCACCACCTCGGGCTGGCCTTCGCCGGCGCTGACGCGCTGCATGCGCCCCGGCACCGGGGTGATGTGGTGGGCGATCAGGGCCGCGTCGGTCAGCGGCACGCCCAGGGCGCGCAGGCCGCCGATCACGCCCAGCAGGTTGCTGATGTTGTACTGGCCGATCAGGCCAGTCTGCACCGGCAGGTCCTGCTCGCCGCCGGTCTCGGCCAGCAGGAAGCGCAGGCCCTGGGCGGTGTAGCCCACCTCGCGGGCCTGGATGCGGGCCTCGCCCTGGGCCGAGACGGTCCACAGGTCCAGCCCGCTGCCGGCCAGCTCGGCCACCAGCTTGGCCCCCTGTGCGTCGTCCACATTGATCACGGCGGACGTCAGGCCGTCCCAGGCGAAGAGACGGCGCTTCTCGGCCCAGTAGGCCGCCATGCCGCCGTGGTAGTCCAGGTGGTCGCGGGTGAAGTTGGTGAACAGGGCCACCGCGATGCGCGTGCCGGCCATGCGCTCCTCGGCGATGCCGATGGAGGAGGCTTCGATGGCGCAGGCCCGCATGCCCTGGCGGACCATGTCGGCGAAGCTGGCCTGCAGCACCACCGGGTCCGGCGTGGTCAGGCCGGTGAAGCGGATGTGGCCCTCGCCGCGGCCCGGCACGGGCGGCGTGCCCACGCCCAGCGTGCCCACCAGACCGCAGGGCCGGTCCAGCATGCCCAGGGCCTGCGCCGTCCACCAGGCGCTGGAGGTCTTGCCATTGGTGCCGGTGACGGCCACCACCTTCAGCGCATCGCTGGGGCGGCCGAAGTAGGCGTCGGCGATGCGGCCGGTGGCCTCCTTCAGGTGGGGCAGCGCGGCCACGCGCGAATCCTCGAAGCCGTAGGCCTCGATGCCCTCGAGCTCGACGATGCAGGTGGCCGCGCCAGCGGCCAGCGCGGCCTGCACGTACTGGCGGCCGTCGGTGACCTGGCCAGGCCAGGCGATGAAACCGTCGCCGGGCTGCACCAGACGGCTGTCGGTGCGCAGGGTGCCGGTGACCCAGGACTGCAGCCAGCGGGCGGCGGCTTCGGGGCTCTTCAGATGGGTGATGCTCATGGTTGGATGCCTCCGGCCACGCCACCCGGGTGTGCGGTGCGGGCCATCAGTGCTGCTCCACTTCTTCGTTCTCCGCCGCGGCGGCCGCGGCCGCGGCCGTCAGCACCGAGGGGGGCTTCATGTCCATGTCGGGCGGAACGCCCATGGTGCGCAGGGTCTGCTCGGCCACGGCCTTGAAGACCGGGGCGGAGACCAAGCCCCCGTAGTGAATGGGCGTGGGCTCGTCGACCATCACGGAGATGATCACCCGCGGGGTGTCGATCGGTGCGAGGCCGGTGAACCAGGCGCGGTATTTGCCCGCGGCATAGCCCCGGCCTTCCTGCTTGGCGGCCGTGCCGGTCTTGCCGCCGGCCGAATAGCCGGTCAGCGCGGCCAGCGGGGCCGTGCCTTCCTTGCTGACGGTGCCGCGCAGCATCTGGCGCATGGTGCGCGCGGTCTCGGGCTTGAAGATGCGCACCGGCGTGCCGGCGGGGTGCCCCTTGACCAGGGTCAGCGGCGCCAGCTCGCCGTCGCGGGCGATGGCGGTGTAGGCGTGGGCGATCTGCAGCAGCGAGGCCGACAGGCCGTAGCCGTAGGCCATGGTGGCCTTCTCGACCGGCTTCCAGGTGCGCCAGGGGCGCAGCTTGCCGGTGGCCACACCGGGGAAGCCGATCTGCGGCTTGCTGCCAAAGCCCACGGCGGCAAACAGCTCACCCATCTCACGCGCGTCCAGGTGCTGCGACAGCTTGACCGTGCCCACGTTGCTGGACTTCTGGATGATCTGCGCCACCGTCAGCGAGGGGTGGGAGTGGGCGCCGTCGTTCACGCGCAGCGGCCCGACCATGAAGGGCATGGTGTCCAGCACGGTGTCGGGCGTGGCGTAGCCATCCTCGATCACCTTGCTGACCACGAAGGGCTTGACCGTGGAGCCAGGCTCGAAGACGTCGGTGACGGCGCGGTTGCGCAGCTGACCGCCGGTCAGGTTGTGGCGCTCCTCGGGCGTGTAGCTCGGGTAGTTGGCCATGGCCAGGATCTCGCCGGTCTGCGCATCCAGCACCACCACGCTGCCGGCCTTGGCATGGAACTGCCCCACCGCATCGCGGATGCGCTGGTAGGCGATGGCCTGCAGCTTGGAATCGATGGTCAGCTGCACGTCGCTGCCATCGCGCGGGTCCACCGGCTCGCCCAGGTCCTCGACGATGCGGCCCAGGCGGTCCTTCACCACGCCGCGCGAACCGCTGTGGCCCTGCAGCTGAGTCTGGTAGGCCAGCTCGATGCCTTCCTGGCCCTCGTCGTTGATGTCGGTGAAGCCCACCACCTGCGCAGCGGCCTCGTTCTCGGGGTAGCGGCGCAGGTAGCCCGGCTCCAGCGTCAGGCCCTTGATGCGCAGGGCGCGGATCTGCTGGGCCACCCCACCGTCGACCTGGCGCTTGAGCACCGCGTAGGCCCCGTCGTCGGCCAGCTTGGCGTCCAGCTCCTTGGGCTTGAGGCCCAGCAGGGCCACCAGCTCGCGCTTCTCGTCGTCGCTGGCCTTGAACTGCTGCGGGTTGATCGACACCGTGGGCGCATAGACGCTGATGGCCAGCAACTGGCCATTGCGGTCCAGGATGCGGCCGCGGTTGGCCGGCAGATCCAGCGTGGCGGCGTAGCGCTCCTCGCCCTTCTTCTGGAAGAAGTCGGCGTGCAGCACCTGCACATAGGCTGCGCGAGCGATCAGCACCGTGAAACCCAGGCCCACCAGCAGCACCAGAAAGCGGCTGCGCCAGGGCGGGGTCTTGGAGGCCAGCAGCGGGCTGGTGGAATAGTTGACGCCGCGCACCGACTGCGCGCCGCCAGCCCGGCGGGTGTTGCCGCTCATGGCGCCCCCCCCGAAGCCGCCGAGGCCGCCGAGGCCGCACGGGCCGGGGCCCGGTCATCACCCACGTAGAGCGTGACGTCCGGCGTGGCCAGGCGCATCTGCAGCTTCTCGCGCGCGTCGCGCTCCACCCGCAGATGGGTGCCCTCGCTGCGACGCTCGGCCTCCAGGCGGGTGGCGTCGGAGGCCAGCTGGCGCTCCTCGGCCTTGGCCTTCTCCAGGTCGGCGAAGGCGCGGCGCGCCTCGTAGCTGGTCTTGACCAGGTACATGGCGCTGGCCATCAGGGCCAGCAGCAGAACGATGCTCAGGCGGTTCACGCCGCACCTCCGGCCAGCGGCAGGCGTTCGGCCACGCGCAGCACGGCCGAGCGCGAACGGGGGTTGGCCTTGACCTCTTCGACCGAGGGCTTGATGCGGCCCAGGGGCTTCAGGCGCAGCGCGCGGGTGGGCGGCGCGAAGGGCGCGCGGCGGTCCACCTCCTCGCGGCTTTCGTGGGCGATGAAGTTCTTGACGATGCGGTCTTCCAGCGAGTGGAAGCTGATCACCGCCAGATGGCCGCCCGCGGCCAGCAGGCCCAGCGCGGCGCTCAGGCCTTGCTCGAGTTCTTCCAGTTCGGCGTTGACCAGAATCCGAAGGGCTTGAAACGTCCGGGTCGCGGGATCCTGCCCCGGCTCGGGGGTGCGGACCGCACCAGCCACGAGCTTGGCCAGATCGCCGGTGGTGGGAAGGCGGCTGTCCGCTCTCGGGGCGAGCCACAAGCGCCTTTTGCATGGATGCAGCAAACCGTTCTTCGCCCGTAATCACGGATCACCTGTGCGATGTGACGCTCCTCGGCCCGCGCCAAGGAACTCGCCAGCGCTCTCGCCCCGCGTGGGGTCCATGCGCATGTCCAGCGGTCCGTCGAAACGGAAGCTGAAGCCGCGAGCTGGGTTGTCGATTTGGGGCGAACTCACGCCCAGGTCCAGCAGCACCCCGGTGACGGAGCCTGCCGGCAGCACCTCGTCCATGCGGGCGAAGCTGCAGTGGTGGATGGCGAAGCGCGGATCGCGGATCGCGTGCTCGCCCTCGGTGGCGGCCGCCACCGCCTCCGGGTCCTTGTCGAAGGCGATCAGCCGGCCCTGGGGGCCCAGGCGCGAGAGCAGCAGACGCGAATGACCGCCGCGGCCGAAGGTGCCATCAACATAGGTGCCGTTGGGATCGGTGAGGGCAGCCTCCACCGTTTCGTTGAGCAGCACGGTGGTGTGGACGAAGCTCATGGGGCGGGCCTCACATCACCAGCTTGCTGACGCTGTCGGGCATGGGCTGCGCCAGCGTCGCATCTTCCAGGGCCTGGTGGCGGCCACGGTCCCAGATCTCCATCCGGGTGCCCATGCCCACCAGCATCAGCTCGCGGTCCAGGCCGGCCCAGCGGCGCAGCTCGGGTGAGAGCTGGATGCGCGAGCCGCTGTCGATCTCCACGTCCAGCGCGCTGCCGATGAAGATGCGGCGCCAGGACTCGGCGTCCATCGGCAGGCCCATCAGCTTGGCGCGGAATTCCTCCCAGGCGGGACGGGGGAACAGCAGCAGGCAGCGCGAGGGGCTCTTGGTGACGGTCATCTGGCCCGCGCACAGGGCGGCCAGGCTGTCGCGATGGCGGGCCGGGACGGTCATCCGCCCCTTGCCGTCCAGCGTCAGCTCGGACTCCCCCTGAAGCACAAATTCCGCCACGAGACCCCACTAAAGTGCACTTTCCCCCACTTTACTGCACCAACACCCCCGGGTCAACGAAACAAGGTCCAAAAAATCAATGAAATCAGTCACTTAGCGGGCATTTGAAAGGAATTTCCGATCTGTTTCTCTTTCAAAAGCAATGACTTGCAGGGGGCTCTCAAAGTGATGCATGAAATAGCCATGACGCAAACGGAAACGCCCCGGACCGCTGGCGCTGTACCGGGGCGTCGGAGGCCGGGGAGGATCAGGCCAGGGTCAGGCGCACATCGATGTTGTTGCGCGTCGCGTTGGAGTACGGGCAGACGATGTGGGCGCGGTCGATGATCTGCTGCGCGACCTCGCGGTCCACGCCCGGCAGCGTGATGCGCAATTCCACCTCGATGCCGAAGCCGGTGGGGATGGCGCCAATGCCCACCGTGCCCTGCACCGTGGTGTCGGCCGGCACGGGCAACTTGTCACGGGCACCCACGAACTTCATGGCCCCCAGGAAGCAGGCGCTGTAGCCGGCGGCAAACAGCTGCTCCGGGTTGGTGCCGGGGCCGCCGGCGCCGCCCAGTTCGCGCGGCACGCTCAGCGACACGTCCACGCGGCCGTCGTCGGACTGCGCGCGGCCATCGCGGCCGCCGGTGGCTGTGGCATGGGCTTGGTAGAGGACTTTCTCGATCGACATGGTTTCGCTCCTGAGGGGGTGTTGCAGGCCGCACGGTGGCTTGCATGGCGCACACTTTACATCACTCGCAATTTAATAGCACGCTATTTTATTTGCCCCTGCACGTTGTGGGCCCTTGGCGAGGACCATGGGCATGACAAGCCGCCTGCCGCTGGGCAGGCGGGTCTCCGGGGCGCCGCTCAGGCGCCGTGCGCGTGGCTGGCCGGTTTTGGCGTCAGGGTGTCCCGGTGGGCCAACACGGCCCGCCGGACGATGGGGCTCAGATCCTCCGCGGCGCCGGCACCCCCATCGAGGTGGTCCAGCAGGGCCTGGCGCATGCGCGGCTCCCAGAACTTGCGCAGATGCTGGGCGATCTCCCGGGAGGCCTCCTCGGCATCCGGCATCGATTCGAAGAACTGGCCGATGCGGTTGGCCATCTTCACCAGGTTCTCAATGTCCATGCGCGCCCTGCCCCTCTGGCTGGTGTGCCGCCCGGCGCGGGCCGGCGGTGGTCGTCGTGTGGCTCATTTCCCGGTCACCTCGGCACGGGCCCGGCCCTGGGCCAGCAAGGCCAGCTGCTGCCGGTTGAAATCGGCGTATTGGCGCTGCCATTCGGAAGGCTGCAGCACCTGGGTCACCTGCACCGCTGTCACCTTGTACTCCGGGCAGTTGGTGGCCCAGTCGGAGCTGTCAGTGGTGATGACGTTGGCGCCCGACTCCGGGAAGTGGAAGGTGGTGTAGACCACGCCGGGCTGCATGCGGTCGCTGATCTGGGCCCGCAGCACGGTCTGCCCCGCACGGCTGGCGACGCCCACCCAGTCGCCGTCGGCGATGCCGCGCTCCTCGGCGTCGTGGGGGTGGATCTCCAGGCGGTCCTCGTCGTGCCACAGGTTGTTGGGCGTGCGCCGGGTCTGCGCGCCGACGTTGTACTGGCTGAGGATGCGCCCGGTGGTCAGCAGCAGCGGATAGCGGCTGTTGACCTTCTCGTCGCTGGGCACGTACTGGGTGTTGAAGAAGCGGCCCTTGCCGCGCACGAACTTCTGCACATGCATCAGCGAGGTCCCGGCCTCGGCGGTGGTCTCGTTGCAGGGCCACTGCACGCTGCCGAAGCGGTCGATCTTCTCGTAGGTGACACCCGCGAAGCTGGGCGTGAGGGCCGCGATCTCGCGCATGATCTCTTCCGGATGCGCGTAGTGCATCGGGTAGCCCAGGGCGGTGGACAACATCGCCGTGGCCTCCCAGTCGCCCACGCCGGACAGCGGCGGCATCACCTGCCGCACGCGGCTGATGCGGCGCTCGGCATTGGTGAAGGTGCCGTCCTTCTCCAGGAAGCTGGAGCCCGGCAGCAGCACATGGGCGTACTTGGCCGTCTCGTTGAGGAAGATGTCCTGCACCACAATGCATTCCATCGCCGACGACGCCGCCGCCACATGCTGGGTGTTGGGATCGCTCTGCACGATGTCCTCGCCCACGCAGTACAGGCCCTTGAAGCTGCCCGCCAGCGCGGCCTCGAACATGTTCGGGATGCGCAGGCCCGGCTCGGGGCTGATCTCCACGCCCCAGGCCGCCTCGAAGGTGCTGCGCACCGTGGTGTCGCTGATGTGGCGGTAGCCGGGCAGTTCGTGCGGGAAGCTGCCCATGTCGCAGCTGCCCTGCACATTGTTCTGCCCCCGCAGCGGGTTCACGCCCACGCCCTCGCGCCCCACCATGCCGCAGGCCATGGCCAGGTTGCAGATGCCGATCACCATGGTCGAGCCCTGCGCATGCTCGGTCACGCCCAGGCCGTAGTAGATGGCCGAGTTGGGCCCGGCGGCGAAGAGCCTCGCCGCGGCACGCAGCTCGGCCGCCGGCACGCCGGTGACCGGCTCGAAGGCCTCGGGCGAGTTCTCCGGGCGGGCGACGAATTCACGCCAGGCGTTGAAGCTCGGGGTGTCGCAACGCTCGGCCACGTAGGCCTCGTTCACCAGCCCCTCGGTGACCACCACATGCGCCATCGCGGTGATGACCGCCACATTGGTGCCGGGCTGCAGCGCCAGGTGGTGCTGGGCCCGGATGTGCGGCGAACTCACCAGATCGATGCGACGCGGGTCCACCACGATCAGCTTGGCGCCCTCGCGCAGGCGCTTCTTCATGCGCGATCCGAACACCGGATGGGCATCGGTCGGGTTGGCGCCGATGACCATGATCACGTCGGCCTCTTCCACCGACTTGAAGGTCTGGGTGCCGGCCGAGGTGCCGAAAGTCTGGCCCATGCCGTAACCGGTGGGCGAGTGGCAGACCCGCGCGCAGGTGTCCACATTGTTGGTGTGGAAGGCGGCGCGGATCAGCTTCTGGACCAGGTAGACCTCTTCGTTGGTGCAGCGCGAGGAGGTGATGCCACCCACCGAATCCTGGCCGTGCTTGGCCTGGATGGCCTTGAAGCGGGTGGCGGCGAAGTCGATGGCCTCGGGCCAGCTCACCTCGCGCCAGGCGTCGGTGATCTTCTCGCGCACCATGGGCTTCGTGATGCGGTCCTTGTGGGTGGCATAGCCCCAGGCGAAGCGGCCCTTGACGCAGGAATGGCCCTCGTTGGCCTTGCCGTCCTTCCAGGGCACCATGCGCACGACGGTGTTGCCCTTCATCTCGGCCTTGAAGCCGCAGCCCACGCCGCAGTAGGCGCAGGTGGTGATGACGCTGTGCTCGGGCTGACCGAGCTCGATCACCGTCTTCTCCTGCAGCGTGGCGGTGGGGCAGGCCTGCACGCAGGCGCCGCAGCTGACGCATTCGCTGTCCATGAAGGGCTGGTCCTGGCCCGGCGAGACCCGCGACTCGAAGCCCCGCCCGCTGATCGTCAGCGCGAAGGTGCCCTGCGTCTCCTCGCAGGCGCGCACGCAGCGGTTGCAGACGATGCACTTGCTCGGGTCGTAGGTGAAGTAGGGGTTGGAGGCGTCCTTCTTCGCATCGCAGTGGTGGGCGCCGGCCGCCGCCCCCACGCCGTAGCGCACATGGCGCAGGCCGGTCACGCCGGCCATGTCCTGCAGCTCGCAGTCGCCGTTGGCGCTGCAGGTCAGGCAGTCCAGCGGGTGGTCGCTGATGTAGAGCTCCATCACGCCCTTGCGCAGCTGCTGCAGCTTGGGCGTCTGGGTGTGCACCACCATGCCGGCCTCGGCCGGCGTGGTGCAGGAAGCCGGGAAGCCGCGCCGGCCCTCGATCTCCACCAGGCACAGCCGGCAGGAGCCGAAGGGCTCCAGGCTGTCGGTGGCGCAGAGCTTGGGCACGTTGACGCCGGCGTCCACCGCGGCCCGCATCAGCGAGGTGCCCCGGGGCACGCTGACGGCCATGCCGTCGATGGTCAGCGTGACGGTCTGGTCCGAGACGCGAGCCGGGGTGCCGTGGTCGATCTCGTTCTTGAGGTGTTGCAGCATCGTCTTCTCCTGCTCAGGCTGCGCGCGCGCTGGGCGGCGCGATGCCGAAGTCCTCGGGATAGTGGTCCAGCGCCGAGAGCACCGGATAGGGGGTCATGCCGCCCATGGCGCACAGGCTGCCAGCCAGCATGGTGTCGCACAGATCGCGCAGCAGGATGACCTGCTCGGCCCGGCGCTCGTCGCGCACGATGCGGTCGATCACCTCGACCCCGCGCGTGCTGCCGATGCGGCAGGGCGTGCACTTGCCACAGCTCTCCAGCGCGCAGAACTCCATCGCGTAACGCGCCAACGCCGCCATGTCGGCGGTGTCGTCGTGCACCACGATGCCGCCGTGGCCCACCACCGCGCCGAAGGCGGCATAGGCCTCGTAGTCCAGCGGCACGTCCCACTTCGATTCGGGCACATAGGCGCCCAGCGGCCCGCCCACCTGCACCGCCTTGACCGGCCGGCCGCTGCGGGTGCCGCCGCCGAAGCCGTAGATCAGCTCGCGCAGCGTCAGGCCGAAGGCCTTCTCCACCAGGCCACCGTGCCGGATGTTGCCGGCCAGCTGGAAGGGCAACGTGCCGTGGGAGCGGCCCACGCCGTAGTTGCGATAGAACTCCGCCCCGCGCGCCAGGATGATGGGCACGCTGGCCAGGGTGATGACGTTGTTGATCACCGTCGGCTGGCCGAACAGGCCCTGCAGGGCCGGCAGGGGCGGCTTGGCCCGCACGATGCCGCGCTTGCCCTCGATGCTCTCCAGCATCGCCGTCTCTTCGCCGCAGACATAGGCCCCGGCGGCCTTGCGCACCTCCAGCTGGAAAGCCCGCCCACTGCCGCAGACGTCCTCGCCCAGGAAGCCCGCCTGCGTGGCCAGGCCGATGGCCTCGCGCATCGTGGCCACCGCATGCGGGTACTCCGAGCGGATGTAGACCACCCCGTGGGTGGCGCCCACCGCCAGGCCGGCGATGGCCATGCCCTCGATCAGCATGAAGGGGTCGCCCTCCATCGTCATGCGGTCGGAGTAGGTGCCCGAATCGCCCTCGTCGGCGTTGCAGACCACGTACTTCTGGCCTGCCGCGGCCTCGGCCACCGTCTTCCACTTGATGCCGGCCGGAAAGGCCGCCCCGCCCCGGCCGCGCAGGCCGGAATGGGTGACCTCATGGATCACGTCGCCAGGCGGCATGGCCGCGGCACGCCGCAGGCCGACCCAGCCCTCATGGGCGGCGTAATCGGCCAGCGAGAGCGGATCCGTCACGCCCATGCGGCGGAAGGTCAACCGCTCCTGCAGGGCCAGGAAGGGGATCTGCTCGGTGACACCATGACCGAGTGCGTGCGCGCCGCCGGACAGGAAGCCGGCCTCGAACAGGCCGGGCACATCCTGCGGCGCCACCGGCCCGTAGGCCACGCGGCCGACCGGCGTCTGCACCTCCACCATGGGCTCCAGCCAGAACAGACCGCGCGAGCCGTTGCGCACCAGGGTCACGGCCTGGCCGCGTCGGGCGGCCTCGGCGGTGATGGCCGCGGCCACCTCGTCGGCCCCGGCCGCCAGCGCCGCGGAATCGCGCGGCACGTAGATCGTCGTGCCCGTGCTCATTGCGGCCTCCCCACATCGGCCAGCAGCTGTTCCAGCCGCTCGGGCGTGACCCGTGCATGCAGCTTGTCGTCGATCTGCACGGCCGGCGAGGAGGCGCACAGGCCCAGGCAGTACACCGGCTCCAGGGTCACCTCGCCATCGGCCCGCGTCTCGTGACGCGCGCAGCCCAGGAGCTGCTCGGCGTGCGCCAGCAGCGCCTCGCCCCCGCAGGCCTGGCAGGCCTCGGCACGGCACACCTGCACCACCCGGCGGCCCGGCGCCTCCCGGCGGAAGAAGTGGTAGTAGGTGATGACGCCGTGCACCTCGGCACGCGAGAGGTTGAGTGCCCGCGCGATCGAGGGCACCGCATCGTCGGGCACATGGCCCAGGGCGTCCTGCACCGCATGCAGCAGCGGCAGCAGCGCCCCGGGCTGGTCGCGGTGCTCGGCCACGATCTCGGCCACCCGGACCAGGTCTTGCGCGGAACTTGGAATCAGCTTCATGGATGACAGGTCGCCCGGAGGGCCATTCAGTGGAAGACACTCAGTTGAAGAACTTGCCCGCGCTCAGCAGCGTGCGGTACACGCCCCAAGCCAAGGGGACACCGACGGCCAGCCAGGCCAGCGCCACCCAGACCACAGGCGTCTGATGGAAGGACATGGTGACCGGACCCGCGGCCGAGGCCTGGGCCTTGTCATGGGCCAGGCGCTTCTCCTCGGCCAGCTCGGCCTCGGTCATGAAATGCTTGTCGGCCACCGGCCGCACCAGCCAGTTGCAGATCAGGCCGATGACCAGCATGCCCACCAGGATGTACATGGTTTGGTTGTAGACCTGATCGCGCGGGATGCCCAGGCCCAACTGGTAGTCACGCATGTAGTTGACCACCACCGGGCCCAGGATGCCGGCGGTGGACCAGGCGGTCAGCAGGCGGCCGTGGATGGCGCCCACCATCTGGGTGCCGAACAGGTCGGCCAGGTAGGCCGGCACCGTGGCGAAGGCCCCGCCGTACATGCTCAGGATGACGCAGAAGGCGCCCACGAACAGCAGCTTGTTGCCGGCCCCGGCGCTGGCCGGGATGCTGAAGTACAGCAGGCCGCCGAGGATGAAAAACACCGTGTAGGTCAGCTTGCGGCCCAGCTTGTCCGACAGGCTGGCCCAGAAGAAGCGGCCGACGATGTTGAACAGGCTCAGCAGGGCCGCGAAGCCCGCAGCCACGCCGGCGATGGCGGTCAGCTGCGTCTTGTCGAGTTCACCGAACTTGGCCTGCACGCCGATCAGGCTGCCGCCGAACACTTCCTGCAGCATCGGGCTGGCCATGCCGATCACCCCGATGCCGGCCGAGACGTTCATGGTCAGCACCATCCAGACCAGCCAGAACTGCGGGATGCCCCAGACCTTCTTCACGTGCACATGGCCGTGGGTGATCATGGCCTTGGTCTGGCCCTGGACGGGCGGCGTCCAGCCCGCGGGCGCCCAGCCGGTGGCGGGAATGCGGTAGCCGAAGGCGCCGATGAGCATGGCCACGATGTACAAACAACCCATGACCGCGAAAGTTTCCCAGACCCCCACGCTGGTGGGCGTCGCGAAATGTTTCATCAGCTCGGCGGCCAGGGGCGAGCCGATCATCGCACCACCGCCAAAGCCCATGATGGCCATGCCGGTGGCCATGCCGCGCTTGTCGGGGAACCACTTGATCAGCGTGCTGACCGGTGAGATGTAGCCCAGCCCCAGCCCGATGCCCCCGACGATGCCCGAGCCCAGCAGCATCATCCAGAACTGGTGGGTGTAGACGCCCAGGGCCGAGAACAGCATGCCGCCGCCCCAGCACAGGGCGGCCAGCACGCCCACCTTGCGGGGGCCGACGCGCTCCAGCCAACCACCCCAGATGGCGGCCGACAGGCCCAGGAAGACGAAGAACAGGGTGTACATCCAGCCCAGGGTGGAGATGGGCCAGTCGCAGCTGGTGGTGAACAGCTGCTGGAAGAAGCCCACCTCGGGGCCGCACTTGAGGGCTTCCTTGATGCCCAGCGCCTTGGACAAGGGCAGCCAGAACACCGAGAAGCCGTAGGCCATCCCGATGCACAGGTGAATGGCCAGGGCCGCAGGCGGCACCAGCCAGCGGTTGAAGCCTGGCGCGGCGATGATGCGTTCCTTGGACAGAATCCCCGCATCCTGGTGGTGAACGGGGGTGGCCCCCTCAGTGAGCACCGACGACATCTTGTCTCCTTTGTGTCCTGATAGGTCTTGGCCGCGATCCGGTAGAGAATGCGGCGGATGTATTTCGGCCCGCGCATCCTCTCGGCGATTGGCGTCTCGCGCAATATGAACCGGAGGAGCCGATGCATCGGCAGCGGGCTTCCTAAGCAGCAACCCTGATGAAGCAGGTTTCCATCCGTCCCGTGTGGACGATCCAGGATGTCGGCGGTCCGCCGCTTCCCGCCCGCCTGATCGAACTGCTGGTGCAGGTGGCCGAGATGGGCAGCCTGCTGCTGGCCGCACGCTCGCTGGACTTGTCCTACCGCCGCGCCTGGGACCTGGTGCGCCAGGGCGAGCAGCTCTTCGGCGCCCAGCTGCTGCTGATGGAGCGAGGACGCGGCTCCACCCTCACCGACCTGGGCGCGCGCATCGTCTGGGCCGACAAGCGCATCCACGCCCGCCTGACGCCGGTGCTGGAATCGCTGTCCTCCGAGCTGGCCGAGGAGTTGCGCGGCGCGCTCAGCGAAAGCCCCTCGGCCCTGCGCATCCACGCCAGCCACGGCTTCGCGATCGAGCGCCTGATCGAGCGCCTGGCCGCCGACGGCCTGAAGCTGGCCGTCCATTACGCCAGCAGCTCGGCCGCGGCCGCGGCCCTGCGCGAGGGCGACTGCGACATCGCCGGACTGCACATCCCCTTCGGACCGATGCAGGACATGGCCCTGGCCCACTACCGGCCCTGGCTGTCGGGCATGGCCCTGAGCCTGGTGGACATCGCCACCCGGCGCCAGGGGTTGATGGTGCGCCCCGGCAACCCCAAGGAGCTGTACAGCCTGGTCGACCTGACCCGGCCCTCGGTGCGCTTCATCAACCGCCAGGTGGGCTCGGGCACCCGGCTGCTGCTCGAAGGCCTGCTCAAGGCCCAGGACATCGCCACCACCCGCATCGCCGGCTTCGAGCAGGGCGAGTACACCCACGCGGCGGTGGCGGCCTATGTGGCCAGCGGCATGGCCGACGTGGGCTTCGGCCTGGAGCCGCCGGCCCGGCAGTTCAAGCTGGACTTCGTGCCCATCGCCACCGAGCGCTACTTCCTGCTCTGCCGCGACGATGTGATGGGCAGCGCGGCGCTGCAAACGGTGCTGGCCGCGCTGCGCGAACCGGCTTTTCAGGCCCGGCTGGCCGACCTGCCGGGCTACGACCCCAGCGCCGCCGGCACCATCACCCCGCTGGCCCAGGCCTATCCGGCCATCGGCCTCTAGACGCCAGCGCGCGGCAGCCTGTTCAGCGTGGCGCGGCGGCCTGCTCCAGCGCCAGGGCGCCGCCGGCCAGGGCCGCCAGCGTGTCGGTGATGATGGCCACCGGCACGGCGGCCAGGTAATCGGCAAAGCGCCCCTTGGCCAGCATGCGCTCGCGAAAGCGCGAGCAGGCGAAGAAGTCCCCCAGGCGCGGCACGATGCCACCGCCGATGTAGAGGCCGCCCCGCGCCCCCAGCGTCAGCGCCACGTTGCCGGCCACGCCACCCAACATGGCGCAGAAGTGCGCCAGGGTCTCCCGGCACAGGGCATCGCCCCCCTCGCCGAGCCCGGCCGTCACGATCTGCTCGGCCGACAGGACCGGCACCGCCCGGCCCTGCACCGCCGCCACCGCCTGGTGCAGCAGCGGCAGGCCCAGGCCGGACAGCAGGCGCTCGGCCGAGACATGGCCATGGCTGCGGCGCACCCAGGCCAGCAGCGCGGCCTCTTCCTCGTCGGCCGCGGCCAGGGTGACATGGCCGCCCTCGCCCGCGATGGCCACCCAGCCGGCCGGCGTGGGCAGCACGCCGCCCACGCCCAGGCCGGTGCCCGGGCCGACCACGGCCAGCGTCTGCGTGGGCGCGTCCGCGGGGGCCAGCCAACCGGCCGGTGTGTGGCGCTGGGCCGGACCCAGCCGCGGCAGCGACAGGGCCAGGGCCTCGAAGTCGTTGAGCACCAGCAGCCGGGCCAGGCCCAAGGCCTCCTGCAGCCCCTGCACCGAAAAGCGCCAGACACTGTTGGTGAAGCTCACCTCGTCCCCTGTGACCGGTGTGGCCACCGCCAGCGCGGCCGCCGCCAGGCCCTCGGTGGCCAACCCCGCCGGCTCACCTGCCGAGGCCAGGCCCGCCAGATAAGCCCGGATCGCCTGCTCGGGGCCGGCGTGGTCGGCCACCGCCAGGCGCTGCACATGGACCGCCGGCTGCCCCACGGCCGTCACCAGCCCGAAGCGCGCATTGGTGCCACCGATGTCGGCCACCAGCCAGGGACGGGCCGGCGTGGCGTGGGGGATCGCAAAGTCCATGGAGGCGTGCCCAGCATGAAAAAAGGGACCGATCCATGATACTGGACGGCCCCTGTCCGGTCAGGAGACGCCCGCAGGCGCCCGCCGGCTTCAGTGCACGCTGGCGCGGCTGCGCTTGACGGCCTTGAGCGCCGGCGCGTCCACCAGCCACAGATCACGCGCCGGATCGATCTGGCTGGTCACCAGGCCGCTCAGGCTGGCCACCACCCTGTACCTGCGGCTGTTGGGGTTGTAGACCTGCACATGCACGCCCTCGGCGTGGTTGCGCAGCTGCACCACACGGTCGCCGATCGGGTCGCTGCCGGTGTAGCCGATGCTGGTCAGCAGCGTGCGCAGATCCAGCACGTCCTCACCCGGGGTGAAGTCGGTGATGGTGTCGCGGGCATCCCCCATCGCGGTCAGGCGGAACTGGTCACGGCCGGCGCCCCCGGTCAGGGTGTCGGCACGGCCACCGGCGATGAAGACATCGTCGCCCGGCGTGCCCACCAGGACATCGCGCTTGCCGGTGCCGCTGATGGTGTTGAGCAGGCTCAGGGCCATCACCATCGGGTCATGGTCGGACGAGCGGTAGGCGGTGGGCGTGTAGTAGTCCGGGCCGCAGGTGGCGCAGGCAGGCTGCTTGTACTCCAGGTTGTAGTCGATGATGGCCGGCTCGTCGGCGTTGATGTGCCAATCGATCGCATCGGTCACCTTGCCCGACAGCGAGGCGGTGGCGAAGCCATGGTCCAGGCGGCCCGAGGCGCCGTCGAAGACGTAGGAGTAGCCGAAGCTGTTGAAACGGCTGACCTGGTCGACGAAGCCCGAGGAGGTCAGGGTCACGACCGGGTCTTCCTGGGCGTAGGAGTTGAAGTCGCCCAGCAGCACGGCATCCGTCGTGCCCGCGGCATCGCTCAGCGTGCCCACCCAGGTGGACAGGCGCTCGGCCTGCTGCACGCGCAGCGCGTTCCAGCAGCCCTGGCCATCACCGCTGTCGAAGTTGCCGGCATAGTCGCTGTCACCGGCCGAGGGGCAGCTGCCCTTGGACTTCAGGTGGTTGACCACCAGCGTGAAGCGCTGGCCGTTGAGGGTGGCAAAGGTCTGGGCCAACGGCGGGCGGTTGTTCACCGGGTCGGTGTCCGACTGGGCCTCGCCCACGCGGCTCAGGCGGGCCGGCTTGTAGATCATCGCCACCTTGATGGCGTCGCTGCCGGTGCCGGCGGCCGGGTCGGTCACCACGGCATAGGTGCCGGCGCCCACCTTGGCGTTCAGGGCGTCCACCAGGTTCTGCACGGCGGTGGCGCCGTTGTTCTGCATCTCCATCAGGCCCAGGGCATCGGCGTCGATGGCGGCGATGGCCGCCACGATCTTGTCGCGCTGGCGGATGAACTCGGCCAGGCTGTCGGCGCCTCGGCAGTTGCTGGGCGAGACGCTGCCATTGAGGCTGCAGCCCTGGCCGGTCTGGCCGTCGGCGGTGCTGCCGTCGGTGAAGGTGGTGAAGAAGTTCAGCACATTGAAGCTGGCCAGCTTCAGGTTGCCGCCGGTGGTGACGGGCGCCTCGGTGCGAGGGTTGTCACGGCTGAAGACCACCGGCTCGGTCGGCTGGATCTTGTAGTCGCCCGCGCCGGTGTTGCTGGCGGTGGCCAGGCCGTAGTCGACCACGCCGGTCACGCTGGCGGTGGTGTCGCCCGCGCGCAGGGTGTTGTCCACGCCGATGAAGGGGGTCGGGTTGGGGTTCTGCAGCGAGCTGCCGTCGTCCAGGATGATGCGGCGGCGGGCGTTCTCGTCGGCCAGGGCCACGGCCTCGTCCGAGCCGGGGCGGTAGCGGTTGGTCGGCGTCTCCATGCGGCCGCCCACCGACAGGGTGACCTCGCCGTAGCGGCCCTGGAAGTAGTTCTGCGACACGGTCAGCGGGCCCTGCAGGGTCACCAGCATGCCCTCGTAGCGCTCCAGGTCATCGTTGACGGCCTCGGGCAGGGTGACCACCACCGGGGTGATGGTGTTGCCGCTGCTGAGCACGCTCAGGGCCGAGGGGCCGGTCAGTTCGGTCACGGTGTGGGCCGCGGTGTCGGTGTTGCTGCTGGCGCCCACGTTGTACTCGGTCACGGTGGCGGTGAGCTGCACCCAGTCGCCGGGGGTCACGGTGGGGCTGGTGCGGGTGTAGACGAAGACACCGTCGGAGGTGGCCTCATCACCGTCGCCGGCCGGGTCCTGCATGAAGAAGCCGTTCTCCATCACCAGGGTCACGACGCCACTGGTCTGCACCGACTGGCCCAGCAGCGGGCTGGTGCCGGGCGGCCCTGATCTGCGGAT
>NZ_BADL01000310.1 GCF_000333615.1 Ideonella sp. B508-1
CTTCGACGGGATCTGGCCGGCGACGATCTTGCAGAAGATGCAATCGGGATCGGTGTGCATGGTGACTTTCAGGCCTTGACCGGCATGGGCTTGCCGTCGTTCCAGTTGAGAATGCCCTTGACGATGCGGTAGATGACCCAGATCGAGTCGGCGAACAGCACGAGGAAGCCCACGCCGACGATCATGGTGATGAAGCCCAGCACCGCCCACAGCAGGCTGAACCAGAAGGTCCGGATCTGCCAGGTGAAGTGGCTTTCGTAGATCGTGCCGGCCGTGTCCTCGCGCTTCACGTAATTGATGATCACCGCGACGATGGCGGTGAAGCCGATCACGGCGCTGAGCGCATACAGGATGTAGGTGATCAGCGTGAGCTGCTTGAGGCTGGCCAGCCGTTCGGGCGACGGGGCCACATCGACAACATCGTTCATGAACCCTCCTGGTGTTCGCGCTGCTGCGCCTTGCGGGCGGCGAATTCCTCCAGGCCGGACAGGCCTTCGCGCCGCTCCAGTTCCTGGAGCACGTCGGCCGGCGACAGGCCGAAGTGCGCCAGCGCGACCAGGGAGTGGAACCACAGGTCGGCCGTCTCGTAGATGATCTTCGTGCGATCGCCGTCCTTGCCGGCCATCACCGTCTCGACCGCCTCCTCGCCCACCTTCTTCAGAATAGTGTCGGTGCCCTTGTGGAACAGGCGGGCGACGTAGCTCTTGTCCGGGTCGCCGCCGCGCCGGCTCTCGATCACCTCGTGCAGGCGTTGCAGCGTGTCGTTCGAACTCATGGGAATGCTCATGCCTTGTAGATGCTGGACGGGTCCTTCAGGACCGGGTCCACGGCCTGCCACTGCTCGCCTTCCAGCCGCTCGAAGAAGCAGCTGTGGCGGCCGGTGTGGCAGGCGATGCCGGGGTCATGGCCCAGCTGGGTGATCTTCAGCAGCACCACGTCCTGGTCGCAATCGACGCGGATCTCGTGCACCTGCTGAAAATGGCCGGACTCCTCGCCCTTGTGCCAGAGCTTCTGGCGCGAGCGGCTGAAATACACCGCCTGCTTGAGCGCGGCAGTGCGGGCCAGGGCCTCGCGGTTCATCCAGGCGAACATCAGCACGTCGCCGGTCGCGGCCTCCTGGGCGATGACCGGCACCAGGCCGTCGCGGTCCCACTTGATGTGATCCAACCAATCCATGGGCGGCAGTGTAGCGAAGCGTGAAGCCGGCCCGCCCGCTCAGTCGCGGTGGGTGGCGCCGGTGAAACCGCGCTCGGCGGCAAACCACTGCAGCACCGGAATGGTGCCCGGCAGCACCGGGTGGCTGGCCACCGGCAGGGTCTCCCAGGCCATGGCCTGCTGCTCGCGCATTTGGAACTCGCCGGACCATTCGTAGACCTTGCGGAAATGCAGACGCACCCGGGCGTGGGGGTAGTCCATCACCAGCGCCTGCCAGGCAAAGCTCTCGCCGATGCGGATGCCCAGTTCCTCCCAGAGCTCACGGGCCAGGGCCTCGTGCACGGTTTCCCCGGCCTCCAGCTTGCCGCCCGGGAATTCCCAGTAGCCGGCGTAGACCTTGCCCTCGGGCCGGGAAATTAAAAGGAAGCGCCCTTCCTGCCCGCTGACGTCGCGTTCGACCAGCACGCCCACGGCCACATCAACCGGCGTGCGTTCGATGGAGGAAGACCCGCTCATGCGCTGCCGCCCCCGCTGTCCAGGGCCCGCCGGCCGGCCAGGTCGCGCGCGAACTGGTAGGCCACCCGGCCCGAGCGGGAGCCACGCTCCAGCGCGAACACCAGGGCTTCGGGCCGGGCCGCCTCGATGGCGGCGGCGTCCAGGCCGAAGTGCGACAGCCACTGCGCCACGATGGCCAGGTATTCCGGCTGGCTGAAGGGATAGAAGCTGATCCACAGGCCGAAGCGCTCGGACAGGGAGATCTTCTCCTCCACCACCTCGCCCGGATGGAGCTCGCCATCCTCGGTGTGCTGGTAGCTGAGGTTGTCCTTCATCGTCTCGGGCAGCAGGTGGCGCCGGTTGCTGGTGGCGTAGATCAGCAGGTTGTCACTGGCCGCGGCCACCGAGCCGTCCAAGATGGACTTGAGCGCCTTGTAGCCGGACTCGCCTTCCTCGAAGCTCAGGTCGTCGCAGAAGACGATGAAGCGCTCGGGCCGGCGCGAGACCAGCTCCACCACGTCCGGCAGGTCCACCAGGTCGGCCTTGTCGATCTCGATCAGGCGCAGGCCCTGGTCGGCGAAGGTGTTCAGGCAGGCCTTGATCAGCGAACTCTTGCCGGTGCCACGGGCCCCGGTGAGCAGCACGTTGTTGGCCGGCTGGCCGGCCACGAACTGCGCCGTGTTGCGCCACAGGCGCTCCTTCTGCGGCTCGATCTCGTGCAGGTCGGCCAGTTGGATCGTCGACACGTGACGCACCGGCTCCAGCCGCCCCATGCCCTGCCGGCGGCGGTAGCGAAACGCCGTCGAGAGTTCCCAGTCAGGCGCACCCAAGGGCCGGGGCAACCAGGCCTCCAGCCGTTCCAGCACCCGCTCGGCACGCAGCAGCAGGGGCTCCAGATCTTCCAGGTTCATGGCACGCAGTGTACGAGGCGCGCGGGGCATGCTGGGCGAGACGATGGCCGGACCGGGGAGGCCGACGTCCAGGCGCGGGATGCGCGCGCTTTGTCCAGGGTGATGCCGATGTCGGCCAGCACGCACCCATGGGCATGGGCGCTGATCACAGGGGCCACCGCGTCATCGAGCTGGCTGACGATCATCCTGATCGCAGGCCGCCGAGGTGGCCCGCGGAGACGACCACAGTGCTCGGACTGGCAGCCCGCGCCGCGGCATTGCCGTCGGCCTTGCAGGTCTCTGGAGACTCCAGCGCACCCTGGCAGTCCTTGAACGCCAGCCCCTCATCACGGGTTGCTGGTGTCCTTGGCTGCGGCAGGATGATCCCCCTGTTCTGGGGGCAGCCTCGCCCGGCTCAGCCCAGGGCGCGCAGGGCGATGTCCAGCTGCTCGGTGGGCAGGCGGCGGAAGCCCGAGCGCGCGAAGCGCTGCAGGCGGCCGATGGCGAAGCAGGTCAGGGCCGAGGCCTGGCCATTGGCCTCCACGGTCGGCGTGGCCGAGCCGGCTGCTTCGGCGGACAGGCGCAGGCTCTGCCGCAGCAGCGACTCGACCCGGTCGAAGAACTGGTTCATGCGCAGGCCCAGGCGCTCGTGCTCGAACACCAGCGCATCCCCCACCATCACGCGGGTCATGCCGGGGTTGCGCTCGCCGAACTGCAGCAGCACCTGCACCATGCGCTGGGCCTGGCCGGCCTGCTCGCGCTCGGCCACCTGGTTGAGCAGGGTGAAGACGGAGGATTCGATGAACTCGATCAGGCCCTCGAACATCTGGGCCTTGCTGGCAAAGTGGCGGTAGAGCGCCGCTTCGCTGACCGACAGGCGGCCGGCCAGGGCGGCCGTGGTGATGCGCTCGGCGCCGGGCTGCTCGAGCATCTCGGCCAGGGTCTGCAGAATCTGCACCCGCCGCTCGCCGGGCTTGGGCCGCTTGCGCGCCGCCGGGGCACTCGCAGGCTCGACGACCTCGGTCGTGCTGACTGTCTCGGCTTCCGGTTCCAGGGCTTCAGGCAGGTCAGACATCACGACAGGCGGTGCAACTGTNGGAGCGAGCCGATTCTGGCATACACGTAGGCGGGCCGACGGCGCAGGCGGGCACCGCGTTCCGGCCCATGTCCGTGGCCCCGCGCCCAGCGCTGCATCCACACCGCACGCATGCCCACCCGGTGCGCCGCCTTCTGGTTCATCAGGCTGTCCTCCACCAGCACGCAGCGCTGCAGGGGCACCTTCAGCCGGGCGGCCAGCAGGCGCAGCATGCGGGAATCGGGCTTGGGCCGCAGGTCGCCGAAGCAGCGCATCTGCTCCACGCCGATCACGGCCTCGAAGCAGCCCAGCACGCCCAGGGCCCGCAGCACCCGCACCGCGTAGCCCCGGCCGGCATTGGTCAGCACGATCTTGCGGCCCGGCAGGCGCTTGAGCGCAGCCAGGTCGTGCGCATGGGCGGCCAATTCCCCTTCCAGTCCCGGAAAGGCATGGGTGAGGCGCACGAAGTGCTCCACCTGCACGCCGTGGTGGCGCACCAGGCCCACCAAGGTATTGCCGTAATGGGCCCAGTAGTGGGCCCGCAGGCGGTCGGCCTCCTGCGCGGGCACGCCCAGCGTGTCCTCGATGTAGCGGTTCATCGCCACATCGAAATGACGGAAGGCCGAGGCGCCGGCGTTGTGCAGCGTGTTGTCCAGGTCGAACAACCAGACCCGCCGGCCTGGATCACATCGCATGCCGGTTTTCAGCCGATTGGTGGGCGTCGCGCACGCCCAGGCCGGCAATGCTGGCCAGCATCAGCGCAGCCCCCAGCCATTGGCTCCAGCCCATCTGTTCACCCAGCAGCAGTGCAGCCAGCAGCACTGCCGTCAAGGGCTCCACGAGGGTGGCCACGGTGAGCGCAGTGAGGCTCAGCCGTGCGGCCCCCCAGCTGAAGGCCAGCAATGCCAGCGCGGCGGTGAACAGGCCCAGGTACAGCAACCAGGCCTCCGGCGGCAGCTCGCGCGGCCAGGACAGGGGAGAGTAGACCGCGGTCAGGCCCATCACTGCCGCCGCGACCAGGGTCAGTCCCGTCGTTGCGCGACCAGCCCCCAGCCGCTGTGACAGCCGGCCACTCACCAAGGTGAAAGGCGCATACAGCATGGCCGAGCCCCCCGAAAAGGCGATGCCCGACCAGAGCGTGGAGGGTTCCTGCGACAGCGCCCCTTGCCGCGGCGCCAAACCACCGCCACCGTGCCCGCCAGGGCCATCGCCAGCCACAAGGCGAGCGTGCCATCCAGACGCTCCCGCCCACGCAGCACCGCCGACAGCGTGACCAGCACCGGTGGCAGACACAACGCAATCAGCGTCGGCACGGCTGCCCCGATGCGGGCGATGCCCAGGAACCAGCACAGAACATAGAGGGCCATACAGCTCCCCGCGGCCCCCAGCAGCACCGCCTGCCGCCGAAATGCAGGCAGCAGGCCGGCACGGCCGAACACGGCCAGCAAACCCAGCCCACCGATCACGAAGCGCCAGAAGGAGATGTTCTCGGGCGCGATCCCGAAACGGGCGATCAAGAGATTGACCACCAGGGCACCGGTGCCCCACAGGAAGCCCGCCAAGCAGGCAGCGGCCAGAGCGACGACGGAACGGGAGCCGGACATCACCCACACCATCAGTGCGAACGGATCATCGTGCCGTAGGCCTGGTCGGTCAGGATCTCCAGCAGCATGGCGTGCGGCACCCGGCCGTCGACGATGTGCACGGCGTTCACGCCGCTCTTGGCGGCATCCAGCGCGCCGGCGATCTTGGGCAGCATGCCGCCGCTGATCGTGCCGTCGGCCACCAACTCATCGATCTGGCGGGCGGTCAGGTCGGTCAGCAGGTTGCCGGCCTTGTCCAGCACGCCGCGGATGTTGGTCAGCAGCAGCAGCTTCTCGGCCTTGAGCACCTCGGCCAGCTTGGAGGCCACCAGATCGGCGTTGATGTTGTAGCTCTCGTTCTTCTCGCCAAAGCCGATGGGGCTGATGACGGGAATGAAGGCGTCGTCCTGCAGGGCCTTGACCACGCTGGGGTCGATCGAGACGATTTCGCCGACCTGGCCGACGTCGTGTGTCTTGTTCGGGTCGTCCTTGTCGGCCAGACGCATCTGGCGGGCGCGGATCATCGCGCCGTCACGGCCGGTCAGGCCCACGGCCTTGCCGCCCACGGCGTTGATCAGGCCCACGATGTCCTGCTGCACCTCGCCGGCCAGCACCCATTCGACGACATCCATGGTTTCGGCATCCGTCACGCGCATGCCCTGCACGAAGGTGCCCTTCTTGCCGATCTTGGCCAGCGCGGCGTCGATCTGCGGACCACCGCCGTGCACGACGATGGGGTTCATGCCCACCAGCTTGAGCAGCACCACGTCTTCGGCGAAATCCTGCTGCAGCGCAGGGTCGGTCATGGCGTTGCCGCCGTATTTGATGACCAGCGTCTTGCCGTGGAACTTGCGGATGTACGGCAGGGCCTGGGCCAGGATCTCGGCCTTGTCGCGGGGCTGGATGGCGTCCAGGGAAGAGGAGACGGGCGCGTCGTTGCTCATGGTGGCAGGGCCGGTGGCGGCGTCAGACAGGAGGGGATGGCGGTGCCGTGCGACGGCCCGCGGCAGGTGCCACGGCGCACGGGATTGCGAACGGCCCAGGCATTGTAGGGACTGGGCGTGACAGGCTTGCTGGTACCCTCGGCGTCCACCCTGTCAGCGCCGGCCCGCCGAGGCGCGTTGAAAGCACAGAAGGAGATCTGCCATGTTCCTGACACCCCGTCGCCTGCGTCTGTGGACCGCCGCCCTGCTGGCGGGCCTGTCCCTGGGTGCCCTGGCCGCCGAGGGCGAGGTCCGCAAGATCAACGCCGCCCAGGCCAAGATCACCATCAAGTCCGGCCCCATCGCCAACCTGGACATGCCGCCCATGACCATGGTCTTCAAGGCCACGCCGCCCACCCTGCTCAATGGCCTGGCCGAAGGCGACAAGGTGAGCTTCGAGGCCGCCCAGGTCGACGGACAGTACGTGGTCACCGCCATTCGCAAGCTGCCTTGACGGCAGGCTCTTGATCCCGGCCGGGCAATGAGTTCACCATGGAGCATCCCATCCAAGGAGAGGCAGGCATGACCGACCCATCCGCGAACGCTGAGACCGGCTCCTCGCAGACCGCCGAGGATCCCCACCTGGGCGCCATGCTGCGCCAATCGGCCCAGGAGATCTGGCTGGCCGGGCTGGGCGCCTTCGCCAAGGCCCAGTCCGAGGGCAGCAAGGTCTTCGAGGCCCTGGTCAAGGAAGGCGAGCACCTGCAGAGCAAGGTGCAGGCCCCGCTGGAGCAGCTCAGCGCCAAGGCCGAGGCCCTGGCCGACAAGGCCGGCCGCCCCTGGGAGCGCCTGGAAACCGCGCTGGATGCCCGCAGCCAGCAGTGGCTGGAACGCCTGGGCCTGCCCTCTTCGGCCGCCTGGGTGGCGCTGCAAGCCGAGGTGGGCCGCCTGCGCCAGGAGGTGGATGCCCTGAAGAGGGCCGCCCGCCCCGCCCGCAAGCGCAGCCGCCCGGCGGCGGCCAAGGCCGTGCCGCCCGACGAAGCCACCTGAGGCCGTTGCGCCAGCGGTTCGCCTTCAGCCCAGGTAGCGGGCTTCCAGGTGGGCCTTGAAGTGGGCCGGGTTCAGCGGCTCACCGCTGATCCGCTCGGTGAGTTCGCGCGTGGTCCAGCGGCTGCCCTGCTGCCAGATGGACTGCTTGAGCCAGTCGAACACCGGCGCCAGCTCGCCGCGGGCGATGCGGGCGTCCACGTCCGGCATGGCGCGGCGCAGGGCCGCGAACCACTGTGCCGCGTACATGGCCCCCAGCGAATAGCAGGGGAAGTAGCCGAACAGGCCCTCGGGCCAGTGCACGTCCTGCATCGGGCCATCCTGGTAGTTGCCGCGGGTGTCGATGCCCAGCAGATCCCGCATGCCCGCGTCCCACAGAGCCGGGATGTCCTCGGCCTGGGCCGTCCCGTCGATCAGGGCCTGCTCGATGTCGAAGCGCAGCAGGATGTGGGCCGGGTAGGTCACCTCGTCGGCCTCAACCCGGATCCGCCCGGGCTGCACCCGGGTCATCAGGCGCTGCAGATTGGCGGGTTCGAAGGCCGGCTGGGCGCCGAAGGCATGCACCAGCATGGGAGCCAGCAGGGCGGCGAAGCCCGGGTGCGAACCCAGCTGCATTTCGAAGAACAGGCTCTGGCTCTCGTGCAGGGCCATGGAACGGGCCAGCGACACCGGCTGCCCCAGCCATTCGCGCGGCAGGTTCTGCTCATAGCGGCCGTGGCCGGTCTCGTGCACCGTGCCCATCAGGGCCGAGAGGAAGTCCGCCTCGTTGAAGCGGGTGGTCATGCGCACGTCTTCCGGCACGCCGCCAGTGAAGGGGTGGGCACTGACATCGAGCCGACCCGCGTTGAAGTCGAAGCCCAGCAGGTGCATGACCTGCTCGCTCAGGCGGCGCTGGGCCTCCACCGGGAAGGGGCCCCGGGCCTCGATCAGCGGCGGCTGGGCGGCCTGGCGGGCCACCGCGGCCTGGATCAGGCCCGGCAGCCATTGCCGCACCTCGTCGAAGACCTTCTTCACCTCGGCCCGGGTCATGCCGGGCTCGTACTGGTCCAGCAGCGCGTCATAGGGCGACAGGCCGCTGCGCTCGGCCAGCAGGCGGGCCTCCTCGCGTGCCACGGCCAGCACCGGACGGAAGTTCTCCAGGAAGCCGGCCCAGTCATTGGCCGGGCGCTGCTGGCGCCAGGCCTGGCCACAGCGGGACACGGCCAGCGAGCGGCGCTCGACCAGAGCCGCCGGCAGGGCGGTGGCCAGCTGCCAGTCGCGCTGCATCTCGCGCAGATTGGCCCGCGCCCAGTCGTCCAGCGGCTCCTGCGTCGCCTGGGCCAGCAGCGGCCCGATCGCGTCGTCGGTGCGCTGCCGGTGCAGCAGCCCGGCCAGCTCGGTCAGGGCCGCCGTGCGGGCGTCGTTGCCACCGGGTGGCATGAAGGCGGCCTGGTCCCAGTGGGCCAGGGACTGCAGATGGGCCAACCGGTGCAGGCGGGCATGGCGCTCGGTCAGCGCGTCGTAGGCAGGGTGAGCTTGTGACATCCAGACATTGTGGCGCCCGTCCTCCAGCGGCGGGAGGGGGTTCCCTCCAAGGGGGGATGCCCCGCGCCCCTGCCCCGCGTCTCCTCAGGGCTGCCAGGCCCCCGGGAACCAGCCCAGCAAGGCCAGCGTCATCACCACATAGCGCAGGAACTTGCCCACCAGCATGTAGCCCACGCAGGGCCAGAAGGGCAGGCGCAGCCAGCCGGCCAGCGCACACAAGGGGTCGCCCACGATGGGCAGCCAGCTGACCAGGCAGGCCCGGGGGCCGAAACGCTGCAGCCATTGCAGCAGACGCACCTCACGGGGCGGGCGGTGGCGCAGGTGTTCGTAGGCCCGCTCGGCCCCGTAGCCCGTCCACCAGGTGATGGCGCCACCGACGGTGTTGCCCAGCGTGGCCACCACGATGGCCGGCCACAGCAGCCCGGGATTGAGCTTGACCAGGCCAAACAGCACCGCCTCCGACCCCATGGGCAGCAGGGTGGCCGACAGCAGGGCCACCAGGAACAGGGTGCTCAGTCCGAACTCCGGCAGAGCCAGCCAGGACATCAAGGGGTGTATCCAGGAATCCATGGCGCGATTGTGGCCCGCCTCGCCCCGCCGCCACGACACCCGAGGTCACCGGGCGGCCCGCAGCGGGAGGTCTATAATCCTGCCTCCTTTTTAAGCAATTCCCCGCCCCCTCCTCCATGCGCATCGGCCCCCATGAGCTGCCGAACCATCTGTTCGTTGCCCCGATGGCCGGGGTGACGGACCGGCCGTTTCGCACGCTGTGCAAGCGACTGGGGGCTGGCTATGCGGTCAGCGAGATGGTCACCTCGCGCAAGGACCTGTGGAATTCGCTCAAGACCTCGCGCCGGGCCGACCACACCGGCGAGACCGCCCCGATCGCGGTGCAGATCGCCGGCACCGAGCCGGGCATGATGGCCGAGGCCGCCGCCTACAACATCGACCGCGGCGCCCAGATCATCGACATCAACATGGGCTGCCCGGCCAAGAAGGTCTGCAACAAGTGGGCGGGCTCGGCCCTGATGCGCGACGAGCCCGGCGCCATCGCCATCGTCGAGGCCGTGGTGGCGGCCTGCGCCCCGCGCGGCGTGCCCGTGACGCTGAAGATGCGCACCGGCTGGTGCGACACCGAACGCAATGCCGTGACCCTGGCGCGCGCCGCCGAGGCCGCTGGCGTGGCCATGGTGACGGTGCATGGCCGCACCCGCGAGCAGGGCTACAAAGGCCAGGCCGAGTACGAGACCGTGGCCGCGGTGAAGGCCGCGCTGGGCATCCCGGTGGTGGCCAACGGCGACATCGACTCACCCGAAAAGGCGCTGGCGGTGCTGCAGGCCACGGGCGCCGATGCCGTGATGATCGGCCGCGCGGCCCAGGGCCGGCCCTGGATCTTCCGCGAGATCGCCCACTTTCTGGCCACCGGCACCCACCTGCCCCCGCCCGAGACGCGCGAGGTGCAGGCCTGGCTGACCGAGCACCTGCGCGACCACTACGCGCTCTACGGCGAGGACGCGGGCGTGCGCAGCGCGCGCAAGCACATCGGCTGGGCGGTGCGCGCCCTGCCCGGCGGCGAGGCCTTCCGCGCCGCCATGAACACCCTGGACGACTGCGAGGTCCAGCTGCGCGCGGTCACCACCTTCTTCGAGGCCCTGGCCGACACCCACCGGCTGCTGCCCTCGACCCCACCGGCTGCCAACCAGGACGCGCTTGCACAAAAAGCCTGACGCCGCGCGGCTCAGACCGCCGGCCTGGAGGCCGCCCCATTGCCTGACCCATGAGCAAGAACAACGACATCGATGCCTGCGTCCGCGAGACGCTGGACCAGTACTTCAAGGACCTGCGCGGCGCCGAGCCGCATTCGCTGCACGACATGGTCATCCGCACGGTGGAGAAGCCGCTGCTGGAAGTCGTGATGCAACAGGCCGACGGCAACCAGAGCAAGGCCGCCGAGTGGCTGGGCATCAACCGCAACACCTTGCGTCGCAAGCTGGTCGAGCACAAGCTGATCAAGTGAGCCGCTGACCCGCCGCCCCGCCCTCCCCTTTTTCTTCCATCCCACCGCACACCACCATGGCCCTCACCGCCCTGCTCTCGGTCTCCGACAAGACCGGCATCGTCGAATTCGCCCAGGCCCTGCACGGCCACGGCATCCGCCTGCTGTCCACCGGCGGCACCGCCAAGCTGCTGGCCCAGGCCGGCCTGCCGGTCACCGAGGTCAGCGAGATCACCGGCTTCCCGGAGATGCTCGACGGCCGCGTCAAGACCCTGCACCCGCGCGTGCACGGCGGCCTGCTGGCCCGCCGCGATGTGCCCGAGCACATGGCCGCGCTCAAGGAGCACGGCATCGGCACGATCGACCTGCTGATCATCAACCTCTACCCCTTCGCCCAGGCCACCGCCAAAGCCGATTGCACGTTTGAAGACGCGATCGAGAACATCGACATCGGCGGCCCGGCCATGCTGCGCGCCGCGGCCAAGAACTGGCAGGATGTGGGCGTGGTGATCGACCCGACCGATTACCCGCAGGTGCTGGCCGAGCTGAGCGACTCCCAGGGCACGGCCCTGACCCGCCAGACCAAGTTCATGCTGGCCAAGAAGGTGTTCTCGCACACCGCCGCCTACGACGGCATGATCAGCAACTACCTGACTTCGCTGGAAGCCGGCTCCGAAGAGAAGACCGCCGAGGTCCCCAAGCGCGAGGAATACCCCGCCGTCTTCAACCTGCAGCTGCACAAGGTGCAGGGCATGCGTTACGGCGAGAACCCGCACCAGTCGGCTGCCTTCTACAAGGAAGCCAAGGTCGCCGAGGGCCTGCTGGCCGGTTGGACCCAGATTCAGGGCAAGGAACTGTCCTTCAACAACATCGCCGACGCCGACGCCGCCTGGGAATGCGTCAAGGCCTTCGACGTGCCGGCCTGCGTGATCGTCAAGCACGCCAACCCCTGCGGCGTGGCCGTGGGCGCCACGCTGCTGGAAGCCTATGAGAAGGCCCTGAAGACCGACCCGACCAGCGCCTTCGGCGGCATCATCGCCTTCAACCGCCCGCTGGACGCCGACGTGGTCGAGAAGATCAATGCGAACAAGCACTTCGTCGAAGTGGCGATCGCCCCGGTCATCACCCCGGCGGCCCGCGCGGCCTACGCCAGCAAGGTCAATGTGCGCCTGCTGGAGGTGCCGATGAGCCGGGCTGTCAACGCGCTGGACATGAAGCGCGTGGGCGGCGGCATGCTGCTGCAGTCGGCCGACAACATCGACGTGGTCGGTGAGCTGAAGGTGGTCACCAAGCTGCAACCCGCCGCCCAGCAGATGGAGGACCTGAAGTTCGCCTGGACCGTGGCGCGCTTCGTCAAGTCCAACGCCATCGTGTTCTGCAAGGACGGCATGACCTTCGGCGTCGGCGCCGGCCAGATGAGCCGCCTGGATTCGGCCCGCATCGCCAGCATCAAGGCCCAGGCCGCCGGCCTGAGCCTGTCGGGCACGGCCGTGGCCAGCGACGCCTTCTTCCCGTTCCGCGACGGCCTGGACGTGGTGGTGGATGCGGGCGCGACCTGCGTCATCCACCCGGGTGGCTCGATGCGCGACGAGGAAGTCATCGCCGCGGCCGACGAGCGAGGCATCGCGATGGTGCTGACCGGCACCCGCCACTTCCGCCATTGATCTGCCGCCCGGGGCGCACGTCGCCCGCGGCCCCGCAAGCCCGGCCCCGCGCCGGGCTTTTTCATGTCTGCCGGCCCACGGTCACCCAACGATTAACATGCCCGCCATGACCCGCGTGATCGGCATCGACCCTGGCCTGCAGTGCACCGGCTTCGGCATCGTCCAGAAGGATGGCAGCCAGCTGCAGTACGTGGCCAGCGGCACCATCCGCACCACCAGCGGCATTGCGCTGGGCGATCTGCCGGGCCGGCTGAAGATGATCTTCGAGGGCGTGCAGGAGGTGGTGCGGCGCTACGAGCCCGACCAGTCCTCCTGCGAGATCGTCTTCGTCAACGTGAACCCGCAGAGCACGCTGCTGCTGGGCCAGGCCCGGGGCGCGGCCATCACCGCGCTGGCCACCTGCGGCCTGCCGGTCAACGAGTACACCGCGCTGCAGATGAAGAAGTCGGTGGTGGGCCATGGCCATGCGCGCAAGGACCAGATCCAGGAGATGGTCAAGCGCCTGCTGAACCTGCCCGGCCTGCCCAGCAAGGACGCGGCTGACGCGCTGGGGCTGGCCATCACCCATGTACATGCCGGCGGCTCCTTCGCCGCCATGGCCCAGGCCACCACCCTGAACCGCCGCACCCACGCCCAGTTCAAGGGCGGACGGACCTACTGAGCCCGGGACAGCGCCTGCGCCGCCTCAGACGTTGCGATCGGCCCCGCTGGCTCGGCCCGGCTCGCCCTGCAGGCTCAAGCCGAACTCGGCGGCAAAGGCCCTCAGCGCCTCCCCCAGCGCCGACAGGTTGAGCCGGTAGGTGATGCTGGTGCCGGACTTGGTGGAGGTCACCAGCTCGGCATCGCGCAGCACCTGGAAATGGGCGGACAAGGTGGACTTGCCCAGGGTGAAGCGGTCGGCCAGCTCACCGGCCGTCATGTCGCGCTCGCGCAGCAGCTGCAGGATGCGCCGCCGCGTCGGGTCGCTCAGCGCTTTGAAGATTTTGTCCATTTTCTTAATTTCGCCAATCACAGAATAAATATCCAACGCGCCCGGCAAACGATGCGTCGACACATGAAAAAAGCCCGGCCACGGAGCTCTCCGTGGCCGGGCCGGCGGGTCGGTTCAGCGCGGGCTCAGGACGGCTCGGCCGCGCTGGCCGGGGCCTCGGCGCTCAGCGGGGCGTTGCGCTCCTCGCCACCCAGGGCCTTGTACAGGCTCAGGCGGTTGAGCAATTCACCCAGGCGCACCTGCACCAGGGCCTGCTCGGCACTGGCCAGGGAACGCTCGATGTCCAGGTAGTCCAGCTGGCTGGCCGCACCCACGTCGTACTTCAGCTTGGTCAGGCGGTAGCGCTCGCGCTCGGCCTCCAGCAGGCCGCTCTGGGCCTGCACCTGGGCGCGCCACTGGGCCTGGCCCTGCAGGGCGGTGGCTGCCTCGCTGAAGGCGGTCTGCACCGCCTTCTCGTACTGGGCCACGGCGATGTCGCGGTTGACCTCGGCCACCTTCACATTGGCCTGGCGACGGCCGGCGTCGAAGATGCTCAGCAGCACGGAGCCGCTGATCGTGGAGGCCGTGATGCCATCGTGGATGAGGCCGGACAGGCTGTCGCTGGCCACCCCGTAGCTGCCGCTGAGGGTGATGGCCGGGAACAGGGCCGCGCGGGCGGCGCCAATGTTGGCGTTGGCCGCCACCAGGCTCTGTTCGGCCTGCATCAGGTCCGGGCGACCGAGCAGCAGGTCGGACGAGGCGAAGGCCGGCACGTCGGCCAACCAGTGCGCGTCGGTGGCTGCCATCGAGCCGGGCAACAGCTCAGGCGGCAGGGATTCACCGACCAGCAGGTTCAGCGCGTTCAGGTCGGCGTCGCGCTGACGCTGCAGCTGGGCCACCGTGGCACGGGCTTGGGCCGAGAGGGTCTGCACGCCCCGCAGGTCCAGCTCGGAAGCCGCCCCGACGTCGGCCTGCAGCCGGACCAGCCGCAGGGTTTCGTCCCGCGTGGCCAGCGTGCGCTGGGCCAGCCGCAACTGTTCCTCGTCGGCCGCCAGGGTCAGCCAGGCGGTGGCCGTGGCCGTCACCAGCGAGAGCCGGGCTGAGCGGGCCGCCGCCACATTGCTGAGCAGGGTGGCGCTGGCGGCATCGCTGTTGTTGCGCAGCCGGCCGAACAGGTCCAGCTCGTAGGAGGCCAGCTGCAGCCCGCCAGTGAAGGTGTTGGTCTCCTTGCCGCTGGTGTTGGGCGCGCGCTGCCCGGTCACGCCCACGCTCAGGGCAGGCCAGCGGTCGGCATCGGTGATGCGCAGCTGGGCCCGGCTGCGCTCCACGTTGAGCACCGCCACCCGCAGGTCACGGCTCTGGGCCAGCGCACGGTTCACCACTTGGCGCAGGCGCTCGTCACGCACCAGATCGCGCCAACCTGGCAAGGCGGCCGGGGCCGCCGCGGTGGCCGCCGGCAGGGTGGCCGGTACCGGCAGCGCAGGGCGCTGGTAGTCCGGCGCCAGGTTCAGGCAGCCCGCCAGGCCCAGGCTCAGGGCCAGCGGGGTCAGGGTCATCGTCAGACGCCGGATCATCAGCGGTCCTCCTCGCGGGGCAGCATGCCGCCCACGGCGCTTTCAGTCTTCTCCGAAGAGATCATCGTGTTGTGGCCGCTGACGTGGCCGCCCTTGAACAGACGGCGGATCACCACATAGAACACCGGCACCATGAACACGGCCAGCACCGTGGCCGTGATCATGCCGCCCATCACGCCCGTGCCGATCGCCCGCTGGCTGGCCGAGCCGGCACCGCTGGAAATGGCCAGCGGCAGCACGCCCAGGATGAAGGCGAAGGAGGTCATGATGATCGGGCGGAAGCGCAGATGGCAGGCTTCCAGCGTGGCCTTGAGCAGGCTCTTGCCCTCGGCCTGCAGGTCCTTGGCGAACTCGATGATCAGGATGGCGTTCTTCGCGGACAGGCCAATGATGGTGATCAGGCCGACCTTGAAGTACACGTCATTGGGCATGCCACGCAGCCACACGCCGCACAGCGAACCCAGCACGCCCAGCGGCACCACCAGCAGCACAGCCACCGGAATGCTCCAGCTCTCGTACAGCGCGGCCAGGCACAGGAACACGGCCAGCATCGAGAAGGCCATCAGGTAGATGGCTTGCGAGCCCGAGAGCTTCTCCTCGCGCGACTGGCCGGTCCACTCGAAGCCGAAGCCCGGCGGCAGCTGGCTGGCCAGCTTCTCCATCTCGTTCATCGCGTCACCGGTCGAATAGCCCGGCGCGGCGTCACCGGCGATCTTCATCGCCGGATAGCCGTTGTAGCGGATGGTCTGGATGGGGCCGTTGACCCAGCGGGTCGAGGCGAAGGCCGACAGCGGCACCTGCTGGCCCTTGGCGTTGGGCACGTAGAGCTTGAGGACATCCTCGGGCGTCATGCGGGTGGCCGCTTCGGCCTGCACCACCACCCGTTGCAGACGACCCGCGTTGGGGAAGTCGTTCACGTAGGTGGAGCCCAAGGCGGTGGACAGCACCGAACCCACGGTGCCGAAGGACACACCCAGGGCGGCCGCGCGCTCGCGGTCGATGTCCAGCTGCAGCTGCGGCGCGTCTTCCAGGCCGTCCGGCCGCACGCCGGCCAGCACCTTGCTCTGCATGGCCATGCCCAGCAGTTGGTTGCGCGCGGCCAGCAGGGCTGCATGGCCCTGGCCGGAACGGTCCTGCAGGCGGAAGCTGAAGCCGGTGGCCGTGCCCAGCTCAGGGATGGGCGGCGGGCTGAGCGGGAAGATGAAGGCATCGCGGATGCCCATCAGCGCGCCAAAAGCCCGGCCGGCCAGGGCCTGCGCCGAATGCTGGGCGCCCTTGCGCTCCTCCCAGGGCTTGAGCGGCACGAAGGCCAGGGCCGCGTTCTGGCCGGAACCGGCGAACGAGAAGCCCAGCACGCCCACGACCTTGTCCACTTCCGGCTGGTGCAGGAAGAACTGCTCCACCTGACCCACCACCGAGGCCGTGCGGGTCTGCGAGGCACCCGGCGGCAACTGGATGTTGACGATCAGGTAGCCCTGATCTTCGTTGGGCAGGAAGGAGGTCGGCAGCTTGGCGTACAGGAAACCCACCGCGCCGACGATGGCGGCGTAGATCACCAGGTAGCGGCCGGCCCGCGGCAGCACCCGGGCCACCAGGCCCTCATAGCCCTTGGCCGTGCTCTTGAAGCGGCGGTTGAACCAGCCGAAGAAACCGCCCTTCTCATGGTGATCCTCGGACACCGGCTTGAGCAGCGTGGCGCACAGGGCCGGCGTCAGCGTCAGGGCCAGGAAGGCCGAGAACAGGATGGACACCGCCATGGACAGCGAGAACTGGCGGTAGATGTTGCCCACCGAGCCGCTGAAGAAGGCCATGGGCAGGAACACCGAGACCAGCACCACGGTGATGCCGATGATGGCGCCCGTGATCTGCCCCATGGCCTTGATCGTGGCGTCGTGCGGCGACAGCCCCTCCTCGGCCATGATGCGCTCGACGTTCTCGACCACCACGATGGCGTCGTCCACCAGGATACCGATGGCCAGCACCATGCCGAACAGCGTCAGCACGTTGATCGAGAAGCCCAGCGCCAGCATCACCGAGAAGGTGCCGGTCAGCGCCACCGGCACCACGATGGTCGGAATCAGCGTGTAGCGGATGTTCTGCAGGAACACCAGCATCACGATGAACACCAGCGCGATGGCCTCGATCAGCGTCTTGACGACTTCCTCGATCGAGATCTTGACGAACTTGGAGCTGTCATAGGGGATGTCGTAGCTCACGCCTTCGGGCATGTACTTCTGCAGCTCGGCCATGCGCTGCTTGATGGCCTCGGCGGTCGCCAGCGCGTTGCCACCCGGCGACTGCTGGATGCCGATGCCCGAGGCGGTCACGCCATTCAGGCGAGAGGAGCTGGTGTAGGCCTGGCCACCGACTTCGATGCGGGCCACATCCTTCAGGCGCACGGTGGAGCCGTCGGTGTTGGCCCGCACGATGATCTTGCCGAAGTCCTCGGCGGTGTGCAGCTGGCCGTTGACGTTGATCGTCGCGTAAATCGTCTGGCCCTGGTCGGCCGGAAGCGCACCGATGCTGCCTGCCGAGATCTGCAGGTTCTGGGCCGCGATGGCGGCGTTGACATCGGCCGTGGACAGGCCATAGCCCACCAGCTTGGCCGGGTCGACCCAGATGCGCATCGAGCGCTCGGTACCGAAGAGCTGTGCCTGGCCCACGCCAGGAATGCGCAGCAGCTCGGGCTGGATGTTACGCGCCGCGTAGTCACCCAGGGCCACGGGATCGTAGGCCGGGTTCTTGGACGTCATCATCACGAACAACAGGAAGTTCGAGCGCGCCTTGTCGATGCGCACCCCCTGCTGCATCACGGCCGCAGGCAGGCGCGGCGTGGCCCGGCTCAGCCGGTTCTGCACCTCGACTTGTGCGATCGAGACATCCGTGCCTGGTTCGAAGGTGATGGTGATGGTGCCCGAGCCGTTGGCGTCGGCGCTGGACTCCATGTAGATCAGGCCCGGTGCGCCGTTGAGCTCCTGCTCGATGACGGACAGCACGCTGTCTTCGAGCACCTGCGCCGAGGCGCCGGGATAGGCCGTGGTGATGACGATGGACGGCGGTGCCACCGTCGGGTACTGGGCGATCGGCAGCCGGGTGATGGCCGCCGCCCCGATCACGACGATGAACAGCGCGATGACCCACGCAAAGATGGGCCGGTCGATGAAGAAACGGGATCGCATGCGATGCGCTCCTGGCTCAGTGGCTGGCCGCCGAGGCCGGCGCCGCAGCCGCCGGGGCGGAAGCGGCACCGTCGGGCGTCCAGGGCACGGGGTTCACGGCGGCCTTGGGGCGGATCTTCTGGAAGCCATCGACCACCACCTGGTCACCCGGTTGAAGACCGCCCAGCACCACCCAGTCGTTGCCATGGGTGCCGCCCAGCTGCACCGGGCGCACGCTGATCAGCTTGTCCGGCGTGACGACCATCACGGTGTCGCCGGTGGTGCCACGCGAGACGGCTTGCTGCGGCACGAGGATGGCGTCCGCGGCCCGGGCCGTGGCGATGCGCACCTTCACGTACAGGCCCGGCAGCAGATCGCCCTTGGGGTTGGGCAGCTCGGCGCGCAGCGTGACCTGGCCCGAGGTGCTGTCCACCGTGATGTCGGAGAACAGCAACTGGCCGGCCAGCGGATAGACGCTGCCGTCATCCAGCACCACATGCACCTCGGCCGAACCGGCCTTCTGGAACTTGCCGGCCTCGACGGCGCGCTTGAGCTTCATCGCGTCGGCGGCCGACTCGGTGAAGTTGACGTAGAGCTTGTCGATCTGCTGCACGGTGGCCAACAGCGTGGCCTCGCCCGAGCTCACCAGCGCGCCTTCGGTCACTTCCGCCCGACCGATGCGGCCACCGATCGGCGACAGCACGGCGGCGTAGTCGACATTGAGCTTGGCCTGCACCACGGCCGCCTTGGCCGCGGCCACGTCGGCCTGGGCCTGCTTGAAGCTGGCCTGGGTGCTCACCCAGTCCTGGTCGCTGATGGCCTTGGCCTGGGCCAGGGGGCGGTTGCGCTCCAGCGTGGCCTGGGCCTGCATCAGCACGGCCTCGGCCTTGGCCTCGCTGGCCAGGGCGCTGTCCAGGGCGGCGCGGTAAGGCACCGGATCGATCTCGAACAGGCTCTGCCCGGCCTTGACCACACTGCCTTCGGTGAACAGACGGCGCTTGACCACGCCGGTGACACGGGCGCGCACCTGGGCCGTGCGGATGGCCTCCAGGCGGCCCGGCAGCTCGGTGCTCACATCCACCGTGCTGGTCTTGGCGGTGATGACCCCCACCGGTGCCGGCGGCATCTGTCCGCCCTGCCCCCCTCCGGCACCCTGGCCACAACCGGCCAGCACCGCCAGGGTGACGGCCGCCAGTCCGAGCAACGGCCTGGCGGAAACACGGCGCACCTGCGCCGCGGAGGAAGACAGGGGCGCCGGATCCAGCGCAATCTGGGGCTTCAAAGCCATGGTCATCCTTTGTTGACTCGTGTCGAACCCCCGGCGGGTGGGTCAACCCTACCGGAAGCGGGGCTTGTGGGGGGGAGCAAAATCAAAAGGCGAGTCTACATACAATCTTGGATGTATGTTTTACAACAGGGTTATCCCGAGATAAGCCATGGCGCGCCGAACCAAGGAAGACGCGCTGGCCACGCGCCATCGCATTCTGGACGCGGCCGAACAGGTGTTCGAGTCGCAGGGGGTCGCGCGCACGTCCCTGCAACAGGTGGCTGCCACGGCCGGTGTGACCCGGGGCGCCATCTACTGGCACTTCAAGGACAAGGCGGAACTCTTCTCCGCGATGATGGACCGCGTCCTGCTGCCCTGCGAATGGGCGGTGGACGATGCCGAACTGATCGAGGAAGAGGCCGACCCGCTGGCGGCCGTGATCGCGCTGGCCCTGGCCCCGCTGGAACAGCTCAGCACCGACGAGCGCCTGAGACGGGTGTTCATGATCGCGATGCACTTCACCGAGTACACCGACGAGATGAGCCAGGTGCTGACCCGCTGCGACGAAAGCGTGGGGCGCTACATCGCGGAGATCGACCGATTGCTGCGGCAGGCCATGCGCAGGGGCTTGTTGCCTGCCAACCTGGACAGCCGGGCCCAGGCCACGGCCCTGTTCGCGATGGTGGACGGACTGATGCACAACTGGACCCGCCGGCCCACGGCCTTCGCCTTGCTGCCCGTGGCCCGCAACGGCGTGCAGAGCTTTCTGCGCGGCCTGGCCCAGTCGACCGGCTGAGCCGCCGCAGAGTTCAGAGCAGCGCGGGCAAACGCTCCAGCACCAGCACCGCCGCAGCCCCCAGGGCCGCCAGCAGGGTCCACTTGATGGTCACCAGGCCTCGCCGCCGCCAGAGCGGGTTGCCGGTGGCCACATAGGCCGCGAAACACAGCAGGCCGGCCACCAGCAGCAGGCCAAAGACCAGGCGGAAGACGAACATCGCTGGCCGGCCTCGTTCACCAGGCCGGCGCCAGCTCGGCAAAGCCAGCCGGGGCCTTCTTCTCGTCGTCGAAGGTGACGATCTCGTAGGCGCTCTCGTCGGCCAGCAGGGTCCGCAGCAGCTTGTTGTTCAGGGCGTGACCGCCCTTGAACGAGGTGTAGGCCGCCAGCAGCGGGTGGCCGCCGATGTAGAGATCGCCGATGGCGTCGAGGATCTTGTGCTTGGCGATCTCGTCGTCGTAGCGCAGGCCCTCGCTGTTGAGCANCCCGTAGTCGTCGATGACGATGGCGTTGTCCATGCTGCGGCCCAGGGTCAGGCCGCGCGAGCGCATGACCTCGACATCCTTGGTGAAGCCGAAGGTGCGCGCCCGGGCGATCTCCTGCTTGTAGCGGCCCGAGCCCATGTCGAAGGTCACTTCCTGCGGCGTGGCGTCCACGGCCGGGTGGTTGAAGTCGATCTGGAAGGTCAGCTTGTAGCCGTGGTAGGGCTCCAGGCGGGCCCACAGCAGGCGGCGGCCCTCGCCTTCGCGCACCTCCACAGTCTTCTTGACCCGCAGAAAGCGCTTGGGGGCCTTCTGCAGCTCGATGCCCGCGCTCTGCAGCAGGAACACGAAGGAGGCTGAGGAGCCGTCCAGGATGGGCACCTCGTCAGCGGTGATGTCCACGTAGAGGTTGTCGATGCCCAGGCCCGCGCAGGCCGACATCAGGTGCTCGATGGTCTGGACCTTGGGCGCGCCCGGGTCACCACCGGGCGAGATGGTGGAGGCCATGCGGGTGTCGCAGACCGAGTCGAAGCGCACCGGGATGTCCACCGGCTGCGGCAGGTCCACCCGACGGAAGACGATGCCGGTGTCGGGGGCGGCCGGCCGCAGGGTCAGCTCGACCTTCTGGCCGCTGTGCAAGCCCACGCCGACGGCGCGGGTCAGGGACTTGAGGCTGCGTTGCTGGAGCATGGGGACAGGCGAAGATCCGGGGCAGCGCGGATTGTCCTTCAAGCCGGGCTTTCGCGCTGAAACGCCAGATCCAGTTGCACGCGGGTGCCCTGGCCGGGGCGGCTGTCGATGCGCAGCCGGCCACCGAGCCGGGCGGCGCGCTCGCGCAGGTGACGCAGCCCGCGGCCTGGCGTGGCCAGCGCGGCATCGAAGCCGATGCCGTCGTCCTCGATGGCAACACGCACCCCGTCGGCCTGCCGGCTGATGGCGATGCGCACCTGCCGTGCATGGGCATGGCGCAGCACGTTGTTGAGCACCTCCTGCACGATGCGCAGCACCTGCAAGGCCTCTGGCGGCGTGAGCCAGTCCAGCGGTGGCAGGTCGTCCACCGCCCAGATCAGGTTCAGGCCCGCCGCCTCCAGCCGCCGCGCCAGGCGGTGGCGCAGCAAGGCCAGCAGGGTCACCAGGTCGTTGCCGATGGGCTCCAGCGAGTCGATCACCAGGCGCAGATCGTCCAGGCATTCCCGCAACAGGCCGGTCACCGCGTCGCGGGACAGGCGCCCCTGCTCGGCCAGCACCAGGGCCGACATCAGGTTGGAGCCCAGGCCGTCATGCATGTCGCGCACCAGGCGCTGCCGTTCCAGCAGCAAGGCCTGTTCGCGCTCCACAGTGCGCAGACGCTCGTGGTTCTGGCGCAGTTCCTCCTCGCGGCGGGCCAGTTGCTCCTCCAGGCGCTGCTGGGCCTCGGCCGCCTGTCGGGTGGCCTGCACATAGCGCCGTTGCGCGGCATAAAGGAAAGCCAGCAGCACCACCAGGCTGGCGTAGGGCAGCAGGTAGATGGACGCCGGCCCGATGGCGCCCGTCACCAGCAGCAGGTCGTGCAGACCGAAGGCCTCGGTGAGCCAGAAGGCCAGCGTGATGTGGCGCAGTTCCTCGCCGCCCGTGCGCAGCGTCCTGAGCGTCAGCAGCACCCCCACAGCGCTGGCCACCACGGCGTTGATGAGGTGCACCGAGAGCAGGCTGTGCAGCGGCATGCCCGCCAGAGGCATGGACAGCAGGGACACGGCCAGCACGAAGACCACGAGGGCCCGGGTCAGGCGCGGCGAGGGTTGAGGGTCGAAGTACAGGGCGAACAGGTACATCAGCGCCATCACCCAGGCCAGGGCGGCGTTGGTCATCCACCAGAACCAGTCCAGGGCGAGCTGCGCGCGCGGCAGGGTCACGTAGTAATGCAGGTTGCGCAGCGTCCAGGCCACCGAGGTCAGCGCGAACACCAGGAACGAGGTCTCCCGTGGCCGCCCCAGCCAGTACACCAGGGCGATGACGCCCAGGGCCAGAAAGGCCAGGCTGCCGATCTGGGCCCCGGACTGCTGCAGCTGGGTGCGTGCGTCGTAGGCGGGCCGCAGCGCCTCGGTCGGCCCCCAATAGACGCGGCTGATCCGGTGGCCCTGGTCCGTGGGGTGCACCACCCCCACCGCCCAGCGGGTCGGCGCCCCCGGGTCGCAGGGCCCCACATCCACCCAGACCGGGCGGTTCCACTGCTCACGCCAGAGGTCGGTGCCATCCCAGCGCAGCGACCACTGCCCTGCCTGCCAACTGGCGACCACCACGGCCCCGCCGGACACCCGGGGCACATACAGGGTGCAGCGCGGGCTGCCTGCGGCGTCCGGCGATGGGGTGGGGGCAGGCAGCAAATGCCACCAGATCGCCAGTGTCGGGCCGGCCGGCCCGGCCTCCGCCCGGGTGCTCAGGGGCAGCCCGTTGCGCTTGCCAGAGGGGGGCCCCCCCGGGCGGGGGCAGCTGGGCCAGCACCTCCGCGGCCCCCGCCTGCTGCGGACCCGGTGCCAGGGACTGCACGTACAGGCCGACCACCTCGGTGGGCGACACCGCGCGCCGGGGCAGATCCACCACCCAGGCGGCCATCGTGAGGATCAGCAGGGCCACGCCCAGGAGCAGCAGCGGCCGGGCCCAACCTGCGCGCAGCTCAGTCGCGGACGAGGCCCAGCTTGCGGGCCTCATAGATGGCCTCGGTCTTGGAGTGCACCTGCAGCTTGCGGTAGCTGCGCTTCACATAGGTCATCACCGTGTGGCGGGACAGCCCCAGCATGCTGGCGATCTCGTCGAAGCTGAAGCCCTTGGCGCTGTAGGTCAACACCTGGCGCTCCTGCGGCGACAGCAGGGCCTCGTCGGCCAGCGGCTGCGCCCCCTGGGGGGCCAGGCGCAGCAGCAGCTGGCGGGCAATCACCGGGCTGATGGGGCTGCCCCCCGCACGCAGGGCACGGATCTGCTCGATCAGGTCGCCCGCATGGGTGTCCTTGAGCAGGTAGCCGGTGGCGCCGGCCTCCAGCGAGGCCATCACATGCGGCTCGTCCCCAAAGACCGTGACCACCATGACATCGGTGTCGGGCAGGTGGGCCTGGGCATGGCGGATCAGCTGGATGCCGCTGCCGCTGGGCAGGCCCAGATCCACCAGCAACACATCGGGCCGCGTGGCGTCCAGCAGGCTCAGGCCCTCGCCCACATCGGCCGCCATGCCCAGCAGGCGCATGTCCTCCGCCGTCTGCAGGATGGCGGAGAAGGCACAGCGGACGCGCTCGTCGTCCTCGATGATGACCACGGAGATCGGTCTCATGTCACGAGTGTAGACGGCTGGTAAACGCCCGTGTCCCCTGGCTGGGTGACAGCACCACGCGGACGCAAAAAGGGGGCGCCAAGGCGCCCCCTGAATGCACGGCAACGAATATGCGGATGTCGACTCAGTCGGCCTGCTTGCGCAGGAAGGCCGGGATCTCGATCTCGTCCATGCCGTTGTTGGACAGGGCCTCGACCTTGGCCGCGGCCTGGGTGCGGCCGGTGCGCCACACGCTGGGCGTGGCCAGCGCACCGTAGTCCTGCTGCGCCGGTGCCGCCGCGCCCAGGGTCTGGGCGGTGACGGGCGCCGCGGTGGTGCCCATCGGGGTGTTGAGCATCGGCAGGTTGTCGGTGCCAGTGCGCAGCACCTGCTGGGGCTGCGACTGCACCACGGTCAGCGGGGCCGCGGCGCGGCGGGCACCCGACAGGCCGGTGGCGATCACCGTCACGCGCAGCTGGTCACCCAGGCTGTCGTCGTAGGCGGCGCCGAAGATCACGTGCGCATCTTCTGCGGCATAGCGGCGGATGGTGTTCATCGCGTTCTTGCTTTCCGACAGCTTGAAGGTCGAGCGGGCGGCAGCGATCAGCACCAGCACACCGCGCGCGCCGGACAGGTCGATGCCTTCCAGCAGCGGGCAGGCCACGGCGGCCTCGGCGGCCTTGATGGCGCGGTCCGGGCCGGTGGCCATGGCAGTGCCCATCATGGCCTTGCCCGGCTCGCTCATCACCGTCTTCACGTCTTCGAAGTCGACGTTGACGAAGGCGTCCATGTGGATGATGTCGCTGATGCCGCCCACGGCGTTCTTCAACACGTCGTTGGCATGGGCGAAGGCCTGGTCCTGGGTGACGTCGTCGCCCAGCACCTCCAGCAGCTTCTCGTTGAGCACCACGATCAGCGAGTCGACGTTGGCTTCCAGCTCGGACACGCCGGCATCGGCCTGCTTGCTGCGGCGGCCGCCTTCGAACTCGAAGGGCTTGGTCACCACGCCCACGGTCAGGATGCCCATCTCCTTGGCGATGCGGGCGATCACCGGCGCCGCGCCAGTGCCGGTGCCGCCGCCCATGCCGGCGGTGATGAACAGCATGTGGGCGCCGGAGATGGATTCGCGGATGCGGTCCTCGGCTTCCTGCGCGGCGCGCTGGCCGACGTCAGGCTTGGAGCCCGCGCCCAGACCGGTGGCGCCCAGCTGCACCAGGTGCGGCGCGGCGCTGCGGTTGAGCGCCTGGGCATCGGTGTTGGCGCAGATGAACTCCACGCCCTGAACGCCCTGGGCAATCATGTGCTCGACGGCGTTGCCGCCGCCACCGCCCACGCCGATCACCTTGATCTGGGTGCCTTGGTCGAATTCTTCGATCATCTCGATGGCCATGGTGACCTCCTTCTCCGTTTCGTTGCAGTTGCCGTTTGCGTTGAATCCGGGTTCGCTGCGGACCTGTGCCGGCCGCTGGGAACCCCTCACTTCAGAAACTCAAAAATTACCCAGGAACCAGTCCCGCGCCTTCCCGAACATGGTCTTGACCGATCCCGCCTGCTGCGCGGCCTTGTGGCCGCGGGTGTGGGCGAGCCGTGCTTCTTCGAGCAGACCCATCACGGTGGCCGAGCGCGGATTGGCCACCATGTCAAACAATGCGCTGGAATAGGTCGGCAGGCCCTTGCGGACCGGCTTGAGGAAGATGTCCTCCCCCAGCTCGACCATGCCCGGCATGACCGCCGTGCCCCCGGTGATCACGATGCCCGAGGACAGCAGCTCCTCGTAGCCCGACTCGCGGATCACCTGATGCACCAGCGAGAAAATCTCTTCCACCCGCGGCTCGATGACGCCGGCCAGGGCCTGGCGGCTGAGCATGCGCGGCACGCGGTCGCCCAGACCGGGCACCTCCAGCTGCTCGGCCGGGTCGGCCAGCAGCTGCTTGGCCACGCCGTACTCGACCTTGATCTCTTCGGCGTCCTTGGTCGGCGTGCGCAGGGCCATCGCGATGTCGCTGGTGATCAGGTCGCCGGCGATGGGGATGACCGCGGTGTGGCGGATGGAGCCGCCGGTGTAAATGGCCACGTCGGTGGTGCCCGCGCCGATGTCCACCACTGCCACGCCCAGGTCCTTCTCGTCGTCGGTCAGCACCGCGGCGGCCGAGGCGGTCGGGGTCAGGCACAGCTGCTCGACCTCCAGACCGCAGCGGCGCACGCACTTGATGATGTTCTCGGCCGCGCTCTGCGCGCCGGTGGCGATGTGCACCTTGACCTCGAGCCGGCTGCCGCTCATGCCGATCGGCTCCTTGACCTCGTGGCCGTCGATCACGAACTCCTGCGACTCGACCAGCAGCAGACGCTGGTCGTTGGGGATGTTGATCGCCTTGGCGGTCTCGATCACCCGGGCCACGTCGGTGGGCGTGACCTCGCGGTTGTCGCGCACGATGACCATGCCGGTGCTGTTCTGTCCCCGGATGTGGCTGCCGGTGATGCCGGTGTAGACGCGCTCGATCTTGCAGGCCGCCATCATCTCGGCCTCTTTCAAGGCCTGCTGGATGCTCTGCACGGTGGCGTCGATGTTGACCACCACGCCGCGCTTGAGGCCGTGCGACGAAGCGACGCCCAGGCCCGCCACGCGCAACTCGCCACCGGCGACGACCTCGGCCACCACCGCCATGACCTTGGCGGTGCCGATGTCCAACCCGACGACGAGATCCTTGTATTCCTTGGCCATGCCTTCCTCAATGCGTGGTGGGGGTGTGAGCGGCCGCGCCGGCCGCGCCCTTCAGGCGCAGCGCATAGCCATCGGTGTGCCGCAGATCGGCCTGGCTCCAGCCCCGCGGCAAGCGGGCCGCGGCCTGGGTCACGGTGCGCACGAAACGCGCGCAACGGGCCAGCACTTCCTCATCGCTGCCGCGGCCGATCTCGACCACGGCGCCGTTGTCCATCTCAGCCTCCCAGGAGCCGCGGCCGGACAGCGACAGCCGCGCCACTTCCAGGCCCAGCGGGGCGAAGACCGGGTTCAGGCGGCGGTACATGGCCAGCATCTCGGGAGCGCTGGCCTCATCGCCGGAAAATTCGGGCAGGTCATCGTCGTCCACATCGCCCACATTGGCCTCGAACACCTCGCCGTAGGTGTTGACCAGGCGGTCATTGCCCTCGTCGCCCTTCCAGACGGCGGCGGGCTTGTGCTCCTCCAGCGTGACCTCCAGCAGGTTGGGCCACACGCGCTGCACCACCGCATGGCGGACCCAGGGCAGACTTTCAAAGACTTGGCGTGCAGACTGCAAGTCGAGCGTGAAGAAATTGCCGGTCAGCTTGGAAGCGATGTTGGCCCGGATGTTGGCCGCGCTGTTGCGGCTCACATCCCCATCCAGCCGGATGCCGCCGAAGGCGAACAGCGGCTGGCGCGCGACCCAGCCCGCCGCCGCGGCCAGCAGCAGGACGGCCACGGCCGCAGCCACCACCAAGGTGGTGAACTGGGTCACGCGGACATCCGGTGGCAGCGGGGTGGACAGGGAAGCGGCGTTCATGGCTGGGCGGCGGTGGGGTGGCTGTCCAGGGTGGCGCCCGCGAGCAGGCGCAGGCAGAGGTCTTCGTAGCTGATGCCGGCGGCCTGGGCCGACTGCGGCACCAGCGAGTGGCCGGTCATGCCCGGCGAGGTGTTCATCTCCAGCAGGAAGGGCTTGCGGTCGCTGGCGCGGATCATCAGATCGGCTCGGCCCCAGCCCCGGCAGCCCAGGGCGCGGTAGGCGGCCACCACCAGGCGCTGGATCTCGCGCTCTTCCGCCTCGGGCAGGCCGGACGGGACCAGGTAGCGCGTGTCCTCGGAGTAGTACTTGTGCTCGAAATCGTAGTTGCCGTCGGGGGCCTGGATGCGGATCACCGGCAACGCGGCGGAGGCTTCGCCCTCACCCAGCACGGGGCAGGTCACCTCGTCACCGTCGATGAATTCTTCGCAAAGCACGTCAGGGTCGTATTGTGCCGCGAGAGTGACCGCTTCCTGCATGCCGGAATACCCCCGCACCTTCGTCACACCGAAGGAAGAACCCTCCCGCGCCGGCTTCACGATCAGCGGCAGGCCCAGGGCGTCCGGCACCTCGCGCACGATTTCGCGGCTGTGCTCCTCGGTGGACAGGCGGCGCCAGCGCGGCGTGGGCAGGCCTTCGGCCAGCCAGACGCGCTTGGTCATGACCTTGTCCATCGCCACGGCCGAGGCCATCACGCCCGAGCCGGTGTAGGGAATGCCCAACAGTTCGAGCGCGCCCTGCACCGTGCCGTCCTCGCCATGGCGGCCATGCAGGGCGATGAAGCAGCGGTCGAAGCCCTCGCGCTTGAGATCGCCCAGGTCCCGCTCGGCCGGGTCGAAGGCGTGGGCGTCGACGCCGCGCGAGCGCAGGGCCTTGAGCACGCCCTCGCCCGACATCAGCGAGACCGGCCGCTCGGCCGAGCTGCCGCCCATCAACACCGCCACCTTGCCCAGCGCCTTCACGTCCACCGTGCTCATGCTGCTTGCCCCACCTGTTCCACCACCTGGGCTGGCACGGCCCCGATCGAGCCGGCCCCCATCACGATCACCACATCGCCTTCGCGCGCAAAGCCCGCGATCTCGGCCGGCAGCTGCTTCACGTCGTCGACGAACAGCGGATCGACCTTGCCGGCCACACGCAGGGCGCGCGCCAGCGAACGGCCATCGGCCGCGACGATGGGCGCCTCGCCCGCCGCGTAGACCTCGGTCAGCAGCACCGCGTCGGCCTGGCCCAGCACCTTGACGAAGTCCTCAAAGCAATCGCGGGTGCGGGTGTAGCGATGGGGCTGGAAGGCCAGCACCAGGCGCCGGCCCGGGAAGGCCCCGCGCGCGGCCGCGATGACCGCGGCCATCTCCACCGGGTGGTGGCCGTAGTCGTCGATCAGGGTGAACTCGCCGCCGCCCTGGCAGGCCAGCTCGCCGTAGCGCTGGAAGCGCCGGCCCACGCCGCTGAACTTGGCCAGCGCCGCCACGATGGGCTCGTCGGGCAGTTCCAGCTCGGTGGCCACCGCGATGGCCGCCAGCGCATTGCGCACGTTGTGCTCGCCCGGCAGGTTCAGGGTGATGTCCAGGTCGGGCATCACATGGCCGTTGCGCCGCTGGCAGGTGAAGCGCATGCGGCCACCGGCCAGCGCCTGCACGTTGACCGCCCGCACCGGCAGGCCCTCGCCCAGGCCGTACTGGACCACCGGGCGGGAGATCATCGGGATGATGCTCTGCACGCCCGGGTCGTCACCGCACAGCACCGCCGCGCCGTAGAAGGGCATGCGGTGGATGAACTCCACGAAGGCCTGCTTCAGCCGCGCGTAGTCGTGGCCGTAGGTGTCCATGTGGTCCTGGTCGATGTTGGTCACCACCGACAGGATGGGCATCAGGTTCAGGAAGGAGGCGTCCGACTCGTCGGCCTCGACCACGATGAACTCGCCCGAGCCCAGGCGCGAGTTGGCACCGGCCGAGTTGAGCTTGCCGCCGATCACGAAGGTGGGGTCCACGCCCGCCTCGGCCAGCACGCTGGTGACCAGCGAGGTGGTGGTCGTCTTGCCGTGGGTGCCGGCGATGGCGATGCCCTTCCTCAGGCGCATCAGCTCGGCCAGCATCACCGCGCGCGGCACCACCGGGATGTGGTGGGCCCGGGCGGCGATGACCTCTGGGTTGTCGCCCTTCACGGCCGACGAGATGACCACAGCCTGGGCCGCGCCCAGGTGGGCGGCCTCGTGGCCGATGGTCACGCCGATGCCCAGGCCGGACAGGCGGCGGGTGGTGGCCGACTCGGCCTGGTCGGAACCGGTGACCTGGTAGCCCAGGTTGTGCAGGATCTCGGCGATGCCGCTCATGCCGGCCCCCCCGATGCCCACGAAGTGGATGCGCTTGACGGCGTGTTTCATGTCGGCTTCACCAGCCTTTCAATTTCATCGGCCACCTTGGCGGCGGCCTGCGGCCGGGCCAGCAGGCGGGCCTGCTCGGCCATGGCCAGCAGGCGCTCGCGGGACAGCTGCGACAACAGCTCCGCCAGCGACTGCGGGTTGAGTTCGTTCTGCGGCAGGTGGATGGCCGCGCCGCGCGCCGCCATCCAGGCCGCGTTGTCGCGCTGGTGCGAGGTGGTGCTCACCACCAGCGGCACCAGCACGCTGGCCACGCCGGCCGCGCACAGCTCGCTCACCGTGATGGCACCGGCCCGGCAGACGATCACATCGCACTCGGCCAGGCGGCGGTCCATGTCGTCGATGAAGGGCAGCACCTCGGCCTGCACGCCCAGGGTGGCGTAGCGGGCCCGCACGTCTTCCAGATGGGCCATGCCGGTCTGGTGGGTCACCTGCGGCCGCTGCTCGGCCGGCAGATGGGCCAGGGCGGCGGGCACCTGTTCGTTGAGCACCCGTGCCCCCAGGCTGCCGCCCACCACCAGCACCCGCAGGGGGCCCTGGCGGCCGGCAAAGCGCTGGGCCGGGGCCGGCATGGCCTCGATCTCGGCGCGCACCGGGTTGCCCGTCACCACCGCCTGCTTCACCTTCTCGACGGCCGGGCCGTCGAAGCCGAAGGCCACCTTGTCGGCCACCGGCAACAGGGCCTTGTTGCTCATCAGCAAGGCGGCGTCGGCATTGACCAGCACCAGCGGCCGGCCGCTCAGCTTGGCCACCCAGCCGCCGGGGAAACAGACGTAGCCGCCCATGCCCAGCACCGCGTCGGCACGGCGGCGGCGGAATATCCAGAGGCTGTCCCAGAAGGCCTTGAGCAGGCGGAACACGCCGCCCACGCTGTGGGCCAGGCCCTTGCCGCGCAGGCCGCTGAAGGCCAGGCGGTCCATCGGCAGGCCGGTGGGCGGCACCAGCCGGTTTTCCATGCCGCCCTCGGTGCCCAGCCAGCTGACGGTCCAGCCGCGGGTGCCCATCTCGCGGGCCACGGCCAGGCCGGGGATCACATGCCCGCCGGTGCCGGCGGCCATGATGACCAGGTGACGGGTGCGGGCCATCGCGCTCATGCCCGGCCTCCCCGCATCAGCTGTCGATTCTCCTGATCGACCCGCAGCACGATGGCCAGGGCCACCATGTTGAGCAGCACGCCCGAGCCACCATAGGACAGCAGCGGCAGCGTCAGGCCCTTGGTGGGCAGCACGCCCAGGTTCACACCCATGTTGATGAAGCTCTGCGCACCGAACCAGATGCCGATGCCCTGGGCCATCAGACCGGCGAAGACGCGGTCCAGCGCGATGGCCTGGCGGCCGATCACGAAGACGCGGCGGGTGATCCAGAAGAAGGCCAGGATCACCAGCACCACGGTCACGAAGCCCAGCTCCTCGCCGATCACCGCCATCAGGAAGTCGGTGTGGGCCTCGGGCAGGTAGTGCAGCTTCTCGATCGAATTGCCCAGGCCCTGGCCGAAGACCTCGCCGCGGCCGAAGGCGATCAGCGAGTGGGTCAGCTGGTAGGCCTTGCCCTGGGCGTAGTTGGGGTTCCACGGGTCCAGGTAGGCAAAGATGCGCTGGCGGCGGAATTCGCTGAACACGATCATCAGCACGAAGGCGCCGACCAGCACCGCCACGCTGAGCAGGAACATGCGGCCGTTCACGCCCCCCAGGAACAGGATGCCCAGCGCGATTGCGGCGATCACCATGAAGGCGCCCATGTCGGGCTCGGCCAGCAGCAGCACACCCACCACGCCCAGCGACACCGCCATCGGCCAGACCGCCTTGATGAAGTTCTCCTTGACCTCCATCTTGCGCACCATGTAGCTGGCCGCGTACATGGCCATGGCCAGCTTGCACAGCTCGCTGGGCTGGAAGTTCATGATGCCCAGCGGGATCCAGCGCCGCGCGCCGTTCACGCCCTTGCCGATGAAGGGGATCAGCGTGAGGATCAGCAAGGCCAGCGTGGTGGCGAACAGCCAGGGCGCCCACTTCTCCCAGGTGGCGATCGGGATCTGCAGCGTGACGACCGCCGCGACGAAGGCCACCCCGACGAAGGCCGACTGACGCACCAGGAAGTAGCTGGTGTCGTAGCGCGAGAACTTCGGGCTGTCGGGCATGGCCACCGAGGCCGAATAGACCATCACCAGGCTGAAGGCCAGCAGGCAGACCACCACCCAGATCAAGGCGGTGTCGAAGCCCGACACCGACGTTGGCCGTGCCGTGGCGCCGCCCACCCAGTCGCGGATGGGCAGGTGCTCGCTGCCCTCGCGGCCGCGCGCCCACAGGCCCGCCAGCCGCTCGCGCAGCCCGGACCAGTCCGGCAGGGTGGCGGCCAACTTCATGCGAGCAACTCCCCTTGGTCGGCCGCCCACTGCTGCACCGCGGCGATGAACACCTCGGAGCGATGGGCGTAATTGCGGAACATGTCCA
>NZ_BADL01000309.1 GCF_000333615.1 Ideonella sp. B508-1
CGTCAACGGGGCTGAACAAAGCGTTTGAGTTTAGCACCGGGGGTTGTCACCCTCTGGACAGCCGCTTCTGGGGGGCGGCTGGCCTTTGAAGTGGGGCCGCTACACTGGTGGCCATGACGTCCCCACCCAAGCAGCAACCCCACACCCGGCCCGTGTCCGAGGCGCTGGGGGCCAATGCCATGCTGGGGCGGCTGCTGGAACGGCTGCGGGAATCGGAAGCGCGGCTGCGCTGCGTGCGCCAGGTGCTGCCACCGGCCATGCGCGCCCATGTGCGGGGCGGCGTGCTGGACGAGGAAGGCTGGAACCTGCTGGTGCCCAACAGCGCCGTGGCCGCCAAGCTGCGTCAGTGCCTGCCGCTGATCGAGCAGGTGCTGCTGGAGGAAGGCTGGGCGCGGGTCGCGCTGCGGGTGAAGGTCCAGGCGCCCGAGCGCTGAGCACCGCTCAACAGACCCTGAGGGGGGTGGTGCCGGCTGTCCGAATCGAACGGACGACCTACGGTTTACAAGACCGTTGCTCTACCAACTGAGCTAAGCCGGCAAATCAAGAGGCTGCGATTCTAGTGGCAAGCGCGGGTGGGCCCGTGCCGCCACGGCGTCACTTGATGCGCTTGAGTGCGGGGCGCGGTGTGGGCGCGGACGGCGGAGGTTCGTCTCCGTCGTTCTCGTCCTCGCTGGCCCGATCCGCCTCGGGTTCAACCGAGGCCAGACGAAGGCCGGTACCGCGTTCGGCCGCGGGCGCAGCGGCTTCCTCGCCCGCCTCTTCCGAGGGTGCCGTCGGCATCGGGAAGGCCATGCCCTGCCCGTTCTCACGGGCATAGATGGCCACCACGTGGTCCACCGGCACCAGGATCTCGCGCGCCACGCCACCGAAACGGGCCTTGAACTCGATGAAGTCGTTGCCCAGCTTCAGCCCGCTGGTGGCCTCGAAGCCCACGTTGAGCACGATCTCGTTGTTCTTCACGTACTCGAACGGCACCTGCACCGAGCGGTCGACAAAGACCGCCAGATAGGGCGTGAACCCGTTGTCCGTGCACCAGTCGTGCAGGGCACGGATCAGGTACGGACGGGTGGAACTGCCCTGGGCGTCGGCAGGTGGCGAGGGAGGCACGTTGCTCATCGGGACAGGCCTGTCTTCTTCTTACTTGCGCATGACCTTCTCGGACGGGGTCAGCGCCTCGATGTAGGCCGGGCGCGAGAAGATGCGCTCGGCGTACTTCAGCAGCGGTGCCGCGTTCTTCGACAGGTCGATGCCGTAGTAGTCCAGACGCCACAGCAGCGGCGCGATGGCCACGTCGAGCATCGAGAAGTCGTCGCCCAGCATGTACTTGTTCTTCAGGAAGATCGGCGCGAGCTGGGTCAGGCGGTCGCGGATTTGGGCGCGTGCCTTCTCCAGTTGCTTGTCCGTACCCTTGATGCCCCGGCCTTCGAGGATGTTCACGTTGGCGAACAGCTCCTTCTCGAAGTTGAACAGGAACAGGCGCACGCGGGCGCGGGCCACCGGGTCACCCGGCATCAGCTGCGGGTGCGGGAAGCGCTCGTCGATGTACTCGTTGATGATGTGCGACTCGTACAGGATGAGATCGCGCTCCACGAGGATGGGCACCTCGTTGTAGGGGTTCATCAGCGCGATGTCCTCGGGCTTGGCGAACAGGTCGACATCGCGGATCTCGAAATCCATGCCCTTCTCGAACAGCACGAAGCGGCAACGGTGCGAGTAGGGGCAGGTGGTTCCGGAATACAGCACCATCATGGCGGTGGGCTCCCTCAACAGCAAAACAGAATCGACAGACGCCGAAAACGGAAAAACGCAGCGTGCCTCGCGACACGCTGCGTGCGAGTCCAAACCTCGCGGCTTGGACAGGATTTTACTTGACGTCCTTCCAGTAGGCCGCGTTCAGGCGCCAGGCGAGGAACATGAACACGCCCAGGAACAGCAGAACCCAGACGCCCAGCTGCTTGCGCTGGATCTGCGCGGGCTCGCCCATCCACTGCAGATAAGCCACCAGATCGGCCACGGATTCGTTGTATTCCTGGGCCGTCATCAGGCCCGGCGTGGCCGGCGGCACCAGCTTGACATGGTGCTCACCGTTGGCCCTCTCTTCCACCTCGGCGGTCTGCTGGCCCTGCAGTTCCCACAGCACATGGGGCATGCCCACGCTGGGGAAGACGGTGTTGTTCCAGCCGGTCGGACGGGTGTCGTCACGGTAGAAGCCGCGCAGATAGGTGTAGAGGTAGTCCGCACCACTGCCCTGCGCACCAGCCCGCGAGCGGGCGATCACGCTCAGGTCCGGCGGATTGGCACCGAACCAGGCCTTGGCGTCCTTCGGGTCGATGGCCACCTTCATCAGATCGCCCACCTTGCCGCCGGTGAACAGCATGTTGTCCTTGATCTGCGCGTCCGTCAGCCCGATGTCGTGCAGACGGTTGTAGCGCATGAAGGAAGCGCCGTGGCAGTTCAGGCAGTAGTTGACGAACAGCTTGGCGCCATGCTGAAGCGCCGCCACGTCCGTCACCTTCTCGGTCGGGAACTTGTCCCAGGGCGCACCACCGGTGTTGGCCGACGCAGCGCCTACCAGGCACAGGGCCGCGAAGCAGCTGGCAATGAGTTTCTTCATCATGTTGTTGCTCCTGCCGAGGTTCAGTGCGGGTGGAAGGTCACGCGCTCGGGCACCGGCTTGAAGGTGCCCAGCTGGCTCCACCACGGCATCAGCAGGAAGAAGCCGAAATAGAACAGGGTGCCGACCTGGGCGATCAGGGTGCCGGTGTCCGACGGCGGCTGGATACCCAGGTAGCCCAGCACCACGAAGAAGACCACGAACACGCCATACAGCGCCTTGTGCCAGCTCGGACGGTAGCGGATCGACTTGACCGGGCTGTGGTCCAGCCAGGGCAGGAAGAACAGGATGATCACGGCACCACCCATCACCACCACGCCCCAGAACTTGGCGTCGAAGGTCTTGAGCAGGAGGATCGCGACCAGGGCCGCCACGATCACGCCCACCTTGGCCACACCGGAGAAGCGCCCCTTCAGCAGGGCAGCCACCGCGGCCAGGCCGATCACGCCGCACAGCACGTTGACCATCACGTCGGTCGTGGCACGCAGCATGGAATAGAAGGGCGTGAAGTACCAGACCGGCGCGATGTGCAGCGGGGTCTTCAGCGGGTCGGCCGGGATGAAGTTGTTGTACTCCAGGAAGTAGCCGCCCAACTCCGGCCCGAAGAAGATGATGGCGCAGAAGACCATCAGGAAGCCCGAGACACCCAGGATGTCGTGCACCGTGTAGTACGGGTGGAAGGGGATGCCGTCCAACGGGCGACCTTGCTCGTCCTTCTTGGCCTTGATCTCGACGCCGTCGGGGTTGTTGGAGCCCACTTCGTGCAGCGCGATGATGTGCGCCACCACCAGGCCCAGCAGCACCAGCGGCACCGCGATGACGTGGAAGCTGAAGAAGCGGTTCAGCGTCGCATCACCCACCACGTAGTCACCGCGGATCAGCAGCGACAGATCCGGGCCGACGAAGGGGATGGCCGAGAACAGGTTCACGATCACCTGGGCGCCCCAGAAGGACATCTGGCCCCAGGGCAGCAGGTAGCCCATGAAGGCCTCAGCCATCAGCGCCAGGAAGATGGCGCAGCCGAAGATCCACACCAGTTCGCGCGGCTTGCGGTAGGAACCGTACAGCAGCCCCCGGAACATGTGCAGGTACACCACCACGAAGAACGAGGAGGCGCCGGTGGAGTGCATGTAGCGGATCAGCCAGCCCCAGGGCACATCGCGCATGATGTACTCGACCGAGGCGAAGGCCACCGGCACGCCCGCCGAGTTCAGCGAGGCGTCGGGCTTGTAGTGCATCACCAGGAAGATGCCGGTGACGATCTGGACCACCAGCACCAGCAGGGCCAGCGAGCCGAAGAAATACCAGAAATTGAAGTTCTTGGGCGCGTAGTACTCGGACAGATGCTCCTTGTACAGCTTGGTGGCCGGGAAGCGGTTGTCCACCCAGGTCATCAGCTTCACGCCCAGCGGCGCGTCCGCCGGCGCGACTTTGAATTCAGCCATGTTGATGGTTGCCTTTCGTCTTGTCGTTGGGGGCGCCGATCAGGCCTTCTTGTCCTCGCCGATCAACAGCTTGGTGTCGGCCAGGTACATGTGGGGAGGCACTTCCAGGTTGTCCGGAGCGGGCTTGTTCTTGAAGACGCGGGCCGCCATGTCGAAGGTCGAGCCGTGGCAGGGGCACAGGAAGCCGCCCGGCCAGTCGTCCGGCAGCGAGGGCTGCGGGCCGGCGGCGAACTTGTCGGAAGGCGAGCAGCCCAGATGGGTGCACACGCCGATCACCACCAGGTATTCCTTCTTGATCGAGCGCCACTCGTTCTTGGCGTACTCGGGGATGGGGTAGGCCTTGCGCTCGGACAGGGGGTCGGCCAGCTCGTTGTCGTGCTTGCTCAGGTTGTCCACCTGCTCGGGCGTGCGACGGACGATCCAGACCGGCTTGCCGCGCCATTCGACGGTCATCTTCTCGCCCGGCTTGAGCGCGCTGATGTCGACCTCGACCGCGGCGCCGGCCGCCTTGGCGCGCTCCGACGGCGCGAACGTGCTGACGAAAGGCACGGCCGTCGCCACGCCACCGACGGCACCGGCACAACTCGTGGCAATCAGCCAGGTGCGCTTGCCTTGGTCCACCGCGTTATCACTCATGGGGGTCCTTCTAGGAGCTTTGGAAAGACAGGCAGACCTCTGGGTGTCTGCTCTCGGGCAATCTCACATTTTAGTGAGGGGTACAACACTTCCAATTCGATCTAGCGCAATCCGACGCAACTTGTTTGGCGCTATGGATTGACACTTCGGGCATCCGGGCAATACTGCGCCCGAAGCACTTATACCCAACGTCAAGGAGCACCCATGGGGTTCATGAGCGAATTCAAGGAGTTTGCCGTCAAGGGCAATGTGGTCGATCTGGCGGTCGGTGTGATCATCGGTGGCGCCTTCGGCAAGATCGTCGACTCGGTGGTCACCGACCTGATCATGCCTCTGGTCGGTCGGGCCATCGGTGGACTGGATTTCTCGAACTATTTCGTGCAGCTCTCGGGAGCGCCCGCGGCCACGCTGGCGGAGGCGAAGAAGGCCGGCGCCGTCTTCGCGTACGGCAACTTCCTGACCGTGCTGCTCAATTTCGTGATCCTGGCTTTCATCATTTTTGTGATGGTCCGTCAGATCAACCGCCTGCGGAAGGCGAATGAACCCGCACCGGCACCAGCCCCGGAACCGGTGACGCCGGAAGATGTGCTGCTGCTGCGCGAGATCCGCGACGCGCTCAAGCGCTGATCAGCGCGCACCCAGCAGGCGGCGGGCCATCCGGGCCGCCGCCACCAGGCTGGCGGCGCTGGCCACGCCCCGCCCCGCCACATCGAAGGCCGTGCCGTGGTCGGGGCTGGTGCGGACCAGGGGCAGGCCCAGGGTCACATTGACCCCCTCCTCGACGCCAAGGTACTTGACCGGGATGAGGCCATGGTCATGTGTCATGGCCACCACAAAGTCGAATTCACCGGGATGCCCCGGCGCATGGCGGGCGCGCATGAAGACCGTGTCCGGGGCGTAGGGGCCGCTGGCATCGATGCCTTCGGCCCGCGCGGCCTCAATCGCGGGAGCGATCAGGCGGATCTCCTCATCGCCGAAGAGCCCCCCCTCCCCCGCGTGGGGATTGAGGCCGGCCACCGCGATGCGCGGGGCCGACAGGCCGAAGCGCCGGCCGGCCGCATGGGTGATGCGCAGGGTCTCGAGGATGCCCGGCATGTCCAGCGCCTCAATGGCCCGGCGCAACGCCAGGTGGATGGTCACCAGCACCACCCGCAGTTCCTCGTTGGCCAGCATCATCCGCACCGGCGGCAACATGCCGTCCACCGCGCACAGCGACTGCAGCAGCTCGGTGTGGCCGGGGAAGTGCACGCCCGCAGCGCCCAGGGCTTCCTTGTGCAAGGGTGCCGTGACGAGTGCACTCGCCTGCCCCGCCTGCAGCAGCCCCACCGCCCCGGTGATGCACGCCGCGGCCGCGGCACCGGCGCGGGCATCCACCTGTCCCCAGGGCAAGGCGCCCAGCCCGGCGGGCAGGCCGGGCGGTTGCCACACCGGCAGACAGCCCGGCGGACAGCGGTCCCAGTCGCCCACCGCCTCCAACCAGGCCACCGGCAGGGACAGGCCCGCCGCGTGCGCCCCGCGGCGCAGCGCGCCCACGTCGCCGACGACCAGGGCATCGGCCAGCTCGCCTGCGGCAAAGGCCTTGGCGATGATCTCGGGACCGATCCCGACGGGATCGCCCATCGTGACCAGCAAGCGGGGCTTGCGGGCGTTCATGCGGGATTGGGCAGGTCGATGAACTGGTGCTCCAGCCCGAACTGGGCGGCCAGACGCGCCCCCAGGGCCGGCGCGCCATAACGCTCGGTGGCATGGTGGCCGCAGGCCAGGAAGGCCACGCCCGTCTCACGCGAGAGGTGGGCCTGCGGCTCGGAGATCTCGCCGGTCAGGAACGCGTCCGCACCCGCGGCGATGGCCGCCTCGAAGTAGCCCTGCGCGCCCCCGCTGCACCAGGCCAGGCGCCGCAGCGGGCGGCCATCGCCGGGCAGCACGGTGGGCGTACGGTCCAGATGGGATTGCAGGTCGGCAGCCAGCTGTTCCACGGTGGTGGCACCGTCCTGGGTGCCGACAAAGCCCAGGTCCTGCTCACCGAAGCGGCCATCGACCCGCCAGCCCAGCCGGGCGGCCCACTGGGCGTTGTTGCCCAGCTCGGGGTGGGCGTCCAGCGGCAGGTGGTAGGCCAGCAGATTGATGCCGTGCGCCAGCAGCCGCTCCACCCGGGTCTTGAGCCAGCCGGTCAGCCGGCCGTCATGGCCACGCCAGAACAGGCCGTGGTGCACCAGGATGGCATCGGCCTGGACCGCGATGGCCGCGTCGATGAGCGCCAGGCTCGCGGTCACCCCGGAGACGATGCGCCGGATCTCGGCGCACCCCTCGACCTGCAGACCGTTCGGCCCATAATCCTTGAACCGCTCCGGCTGCAGCCATTGGTTGAGGCAAGCCTCGATCTCCGTTCTTGCCGCCATGGGCTTCTTCCTCGACGTGTCATGCGCAGAATCTGGCTCATTTTCGCCCAATCGGTCACCGTCGCGGTGGCCGTGGTCTTCGTGCTGGGGACCTTCAAGCCCGGCTGGCTGCAGCAGACCCCGCGCATGGCCTGGCCCCAGACCGCCCCCGCCGCGCCGGCATCCGGCGTGCCCGTCCAGGTGTCCGACGACCCGCTGCCCACGCAGCCGCTGAGCGTGGCCGCCCGCAAGGCGTCGCCCGCGGTGGTCAGTGTGACGGCCAGCAAGACCAGCAAGGCGAACTCCGCCAATCCCCATGCGGAAGATCCCTGGTTCCGCTACTTCTTCGGACAGCGGGGCAACCAGCAGGACGCTGAGGATCCACAGCCCCAGATCGGCCTGGGCTCGGGCGTCATCGTCTCTTCCGAAGGCTATCTGCTGACCAACAACCATGTGGTCGATGGTGCCGACGAGATCCAGGTACAGCTCTCTGACGGCCGCACCGCCAAGGCCCGCCTCGTGGGCACCGACCCGGAGAGCGACATCGCCGTGCTGAAGGTGGACCTGGACCGCCTGCCCGTGGTCAGCCTGGGCCGGATCGACCAGGTGCTGGTGGGCGACGCGGTGCTGGCCATCGGCAACCCCTTCAACGTCGGCCAGACCGTCACCTCGGGCATCGTCAGCGCCCTGGGCCGCAGCGGCCTGGGTCTGTCCACCTTCGAAAACTTCATCCAGACCGATGCGGCGATCAACCCCGGCAACTCCGGCGGCGCGCTGATCGACGTGAACGGCAACCTCATCGGCATCAACACGGCCATCTACTCCCGCTCAGGCGGCAGCATGGGCATCGGCTTTGCCATTCCCATCGACCTGGCGCAGCAGGTGATGAACGGTCTGGTGCGGGATGGTCAGGTGACGCGCGGCTGGATCGGTGTGCAGCCGCGCGACCTGGACCCCGAGTTCGCCCAGAACTTCAAGATCCCGGTGGCCGAGGGCGTGCTGATCACCGGCGTGCTGCAGGACGGCCCGGCCAGCAAGGCCGGCATGAAGCCGGGGGATGTGGTGGTGCGCATCGCGGGTCAGCCCATCCGCAACACCGCGCAGCTGCTCAATGTGGTGGCGGCGCTGAAGCCGCAGACCGACGCGGTGGTGGGCGTGCTGCGCGGACAGCAGGCCGTCGACCTGAAGGTCCACATCGCCCAGCGCCCCCGCCAGCAGACGCAGCAGTGAGCGAACCGGGCGCCCCGCCAGGGCGCCCGCGTGACGCGCCGCTCAGGCGGTCTTGTCAGAGCCGGCCGAATCGCTGTCCGGGAACTGCGTGTGCTTGATGAACACGCCGGCGGCCACGATGCCGAGCTCGTAGAGCAGGCACATCGGGATGGCCAGGGACAGCTGCGAGACGATGTCCGGCGGCGTCAGGATGGCGGCGATGATGAAGGCCAGCACGATGAAGTAGCCGCGGAATTCACGCAGCTTGGCCACCGAGACGATGCCCATGCGAGCCAGCACGACCACCGCCACCGGCACCTCGAAGGCAGCACCGAAGGCGATGAACATGGTCAGCACGAAGCTGAGGTAGGCCTCGATGTCCGGCGCCGCGGTGATGCTGTGGGGCGCGAAGCTCTGGATGAACTTGAACACCTTGCCGAAGACGAAGAAGTAGCAGAAGGCCACCCCGGTGAAGAACAGCACCGTGCTGGAGATGACCAGCGGCAGCACCAGCTTCTTCTCGTGGCTGTACAGGCCCGGCGCCACGAAGGCCCAGACCTGGTAAAGCACCACCGGCAGCGCCAGCAGAAAGGCCGCCATCATGGTGATCTTGAGAGGCACCAGGAAGGGCGAGATCACATTGGTGGCGATCATGGTCGCGCCGTGCGGCAGCGATGCCACCAGTGGCGCCGCCAGCAGGTCGTACAGGCCGGCCGGCCCTGGCCAGATGGCCAGGACGCCGAAGGCCACGCCAACCGCCAGCAGGGCCCGCACCAGGCGGTCCCGGAGCTCGATCAGGTGGGTGACGAAGGGGGCTTCGGTGCCCTCCAGCTCGTCGCGAGGTTCTTGGCTCATGTCACTACCACCCAGCCACGGCGTGGGTCTGGGGCCGTGTCAATTCAGACCCCGGAGCGGGGCGGACGGAACCGGGCCACGCGCGCGGCACCGGACTGCACATGCATGCGCACGCCTTCGCGCTGCTTGTACCAGCGGGGCACCGCCCCGCGCTTCATGCGCCAGCGCTTGCGCGGTGGCTGGTAGGCCGGCGTCCAGCCCGAAGACGCCACGGACTCCGGCGGCGTGGTCTCCAGGCCGGCGTACTCGGAACTGCTCTCGGGCTTCCAGGCGCTCTCGACGGCGCTGGCCGCCTGCTGCACCTCTTGCTGCACGCTTTGCGTGACGTCGCGTGCGGCCGTCTCGAACTGGGACTTCATCTTGTGAAGCTCCTCCAGTTCGATCGAGCGGTTGACCTCGGCCTTCACGTCCGCGACATAGCGCTGGGCCTTGCCGATGAAGTGCCCCACGGTGCGGGCCACGCGCGGCAGCTTCTCCGGGCCGATGACGATCAGGGCCACCGCGCCGATGAGGGCCAGCTTGTCGAAGCCGAAATCGATCATGCTGCAGGCAGGACGAGGTCAGGCATCACGCGCTCAGGACTTGGGGCGTGCGTCGACGTCCACCGTGTTGCTGTCGGCGGTCGACTGCTTCGCGGTGACCTGCGGGGGGGCGGCTTCATCGCTCTCCGCACCCGTCTTCATGCCGTCCTTGAAGCCCTTGACGGCAGCACCCAGGTCGGTGCCCACGTTCTTCAGCTTCTTGGTGCCGAAGATCAGCACCACCACGACCAGCACGATCAGCCAATGCCAGATGCTGAACGATCCCATGTCAGTTCTCCAGAAAACGAATCTTGCAATTCTACGGGGGGCTCAGTGACACTTTGCGTCAAGCCCGTGTCACGGACCCGACAAGCCACAAAGCCTGATCAGCCCTTGGCCCAGGGGCGCGGCCCGCCGATGACGTGCATGTGCAGGTGGTAGACCTCCTGCCCGCCATCACGCCCGGTGTTGATGATCTGACGGAAGCCCCCGGTGACGCCCAACTCGGCCATCAGTTGCGGGGCCAGCACCATCATCTTGCCCATCAGCGCCTGCTCGGCCGGCGTGACATCCGCCATGGTGGCAATGTGGGTTTTGAAGAGGATGAGGAAGTGCACCG
>NZ_BADL01000308.1 GCF_000333615.1 Ideonella sp. B508-1
GGCAGCATTTCTGCTTGAGCTGAAGCTTGACCAGCCACTGGCCGCCGATCGATTCGACGAGGGGCGCATGCTCGATGCCACGCGGTTGCACCCAGCCCAGCGAGAGGGCCTGCGAGGGCGCGCAAGGCACGAAGGGCTCCTTGGCCAGGGTCTGTTCGGCCACGGTCAGATCCGGCACCCACTCGGGGCCGATGCGGTAGACGATGAGGTTCTTGAACACGGTGGGCGTTCCTGAATGAAGAACCCCGCCGGACCAGGGGCGCGGCGGGGCCGTGAAGAAGGGTCGGGGCCGCAGGCCCCTTCTGCCTCAGGCCAGGCGGCCGTGGCAGGACTTGTACTTCTTGCCGCTGCCGCAGGGGCAAGGGTCGTTGCGGCCCACGCGAGGCACCTCGTCGCCAGCGGCAGCGGCCTGAGGCGCCGGCTCCGAGCTGACGCCGCCATCCTCAGTCGGGTGGGTGTAGCTGACGTTGCTGATGCGCTCAGCCTGGTCTTCCAGGGCCTCGGCGGCCTGGCTGACCTGCTCCTGGGTCTGCACGCGCACCGTCATGAGGACGCGGGTGACCTCCATCTTGACCACGTCCAGCAGCTGGGCGAAGAGCTCGAAAGCCTCGCGCTTGTATTCCTGCTTGGGGTTCTTCTGGGCATAGCCGCGCAGGTGGATGCCCTGGCGCAGGTAGTCCAGCGCGGCCAGGTGCTCACGCCAGTGGGTGTCGATGGACTGCAGCAGCACCATGCGCATGAAGGGCTTGAACTGCGCCTCGCCCACCAGGTCCAGCTTGGCCTGGAAGGCGGCGTCGGCCGCGGCCAGCACCTTGTTCAGCACGTCCTCGTCGGTGACGCTGTCGCTGGCCTCGACCATGGCCACCAGCGGCACCTCGAGCTGCCACTCCTCGCGCAGCGTCTTCTCCAGGGCCGGCAGGTCCCACTGCTCTTCCAGGCTGTCGGCCGGCACATAGGTGCGCACCACCTCGGTCATGGTGGCCTGGCGCAGGTTGGTGATCTGCTCGCTCAGGCTGTCGGCAACCAGGATCTCGTTGCGCTGCTGGTAGATGACCTTGCGCTGGTCGTTGCTGACGTCGTCGTACTCCAGCAGCTGCTTGCGGATGTCGAAGTTGCGAGCCTCGACCTTGCGCTGGGCGGATTCGATGGAGCGGTTGACGATGCCGGCCTCGATGGCCTCGCCCTCGGGCATCTTCAGGCGGTCCATGATGGCGCGCACGCGGTCACCCGCGAAGATGCGCATCAGCGGATCGTCCAGCGACAGGTAGAAGCGCGAGGCACCCGGATCACCCTGGCGGCCAGCCCGGCCGCGCAGCTGGTTGTCGATGCGGCGGGACTCGTGGCGCTCGGTGGCGATGATGCGCAGGCCGCCCGCGGCCTTAACCTGGGCGTTCAGCCCGGCCCATTCGTCCTTGAGCTGCTGGATGCGACGGGCCTTCTCGTCCTCGGGAACCGTCTCGTCGGCTTCCAGGAACTGGACCTGCTTCTCGACGTTGCCCCCCAGCACGATGTCGGTCCCACGACCAGCCATATTGGTGGCGATGGTGATCACCCCGGGCCGGCCGGCCTGGGCCACGATCTCGGCTTCCTTGGCGTGCTGCTTGGCGTTGAGCACCTGGTGCGGCAGCTTGGCCTGGGTGAGCAACTGGGCCAGCAACTCGGAGTTCTCGATCGAGGTCGTGCCCACCAGCACCGGCTGCCCCTTTTCATGGCAGTCACGGATGTCGGCGATCACCGCGTCGTACTTCTCCTTGGCCGTCTTGTAGACGAGGTCGTTCTCGTCCTGGCGGATCACCGGCTTGTTCGGCGGGATGACCACCGTCTCCAGGCCGTAGATCTCCTGGAATTCGTAGGCCTCGGTGTCGGCCGTGCCGGTCATGCCGCCCAGCTTGCCGTACATGCGGAAGTAGTTCTGGAAGGTGATCGAGGCGAGGGTCTGGTTCTCGCTCTGGATCTGCACGCCTTCCTTGGCCTCGACGGCCTGGTGCAGGCCATCGGACCAGCGGCGCCCACTCATCAGGCGGCCGGTGAATTCGTCGACGATCACCACCTCGCCGTTCTGCACCACGTAGTGCTGGTCACGGTGGTAGAGGTAGTGGGCCCGCAGCGCCGCGTACACATGGTGCATCAGCGTGATGTTGGCCGGGTCGTACAGACTGGCCCCTTCGACCAGCAGACCTGCTTCGGTCAGCAGGCGCTCGGCATTCTCGTGGCCGGCCTCGGTCAGGTAGACCTGGCGGCCCTTCTCGTCCAGCGTGTAGTCGCCCGGCTCGATCACGCCCTCGCCGGTGCGCGGGTCGGCCTCGCCGATCTGCTGCTTGAGCTGGGGCGCGATCGTGTTGATGCGCACATAGAGCTCGGTCTGGTCATCGGCCTGGCCGGAGATGATCAGCGGGGTGCGGGCCTCGTCGATCAGGATGGAGTCCACCTCGTCGACGATGGCGAAGTTCAGCCCGCGCTGCACCCGGTCGGCCGGGTCGTAGACCATGTTGTCGCGCAGGTAGTCGAAGCCGAACTCGTTGTTGGTGCCGTAGGTGATGTCCGCGGCGTAGGCGGCCTGCTTGGCCTCGCGGTCCATGCCCGGCACGTTGATGCCGGTGCTCAGGCCCAGGTAGTTGTAGAGCCGGCCCATCCACTCGGCGTCGCGGCTGGCCAGGTAGTCGTTGACCGTCACCACATGCACGCCCTGACCCGACAGGGCATTGAGGTACACCGGCAGTGTGGCCATCAGCGTCTTGCCTTCACCGGTGCGCATCTCGGCCACCTTGCCGGCGTGCAGGGTCATGCCGCCGATCAGCTGCACGTCGAAGTGCCGCATCTTGAAGACGCGCTTGCCGGCCTCGCGCACCGTGGCGAAGGCCTCGGGCAGCAGCTCGTCCAGGGTCTCGCCCTTGGCCAGACGCTCCTTGAACTCGGCCGTCTTGGCCTTCAGGGCAGCCTCGTCCAGCGCGGAGAAGGTGGGTTCCAGCGCGTTGATCCGCTCGACGACGCGCCGGTACTGCTTGAGCAGACGGTCAGTGCGACTGCCGAAAATCTGGGTGAGAAGCTGGGCAACATG
>NZ_BADL01000307.1 GCF_000333615.1 Ideonella sp. B508-1
GTGGTCGATGGCACCGAGATCGACGAGAACCAGGCCCGCCTGGTCTGCAAACTGGTGCAGCGGGTGCTGGAAGCCCGGCAGCGGCGCCTGGTGACGCCTCTGCCCAGCGAGGCACGCCGCTTCGCTTGAGCGGCCCAGCGCCGCCAAGCGCCTTCAGGCGCCCTCGCCCCCCCGGCGCAGCTTGCCCAGGGCCAGGGCCGCGGCTGCGGTGCGCGTCTCCACCCCCAGTTTCTCGAAGACGTGCTCCAGGTGCTTGTGCACCGTGCGCGGGCTGGTGCCCAGAATCTCGCCGATGTCGCGGTTGGTCTTGCCCTGGATGACCCAGTGCAGCACCTCGGCCTCCCGGGCGGTCAGCGGCAGGGCCTGCATCAGGGCCTGGGTCAGCGCGGCCTCCGAGGTTTCGCGCAGCACCAGCAGCCATTCGCCCTCGCTGCCCTGGTCGCCCGGCATGGGGTGGAGGTCAAAGCCCAGGCGCCGACCGCCGCGGGTGAGCTGCAGCGGCGTCGCCTCGCCCCCGGCACGGCGGCGCTCGCCCTCACGGGCCAGCCAGGTCGAGACCTCGGCCGGCAGCAGCAGTTCAGGGATCTCCGGGAAGACCTCGGCCATCAGCCGCCGCGCCAGCGCCGTCTGCCAGAGCCGACGGCCGTCGCGCTCGCGCACCACCAGCGTGGCGTGACCGAAGGCATCCAGCGCGTTGCGGGCCTGGCGCTGGTCGCGCGCGCTGCGCAGATGGGTGGCCAGCCGGGCCAGCACCTCGCGCGGACGCAGGGGCTTGGTCACGTAGTCGGCCCCGCCGGCGGCGAAGGCCTCCACCACGGCATCGGTTTCGGTCAGGCCGGTCATGAAGATGATCGGGATGCCGGCCGTGGCCGGATCGGCCTTGAGTCGGCGGGCCACCTCGAAACCATCGAGCCCGGGCATCACCGCATCCAGCAGGATGACATCGGGCTGGGCCTGGGCCGCGCGCTGCAGCGCCGCCTCGCCATGCGTGGCCACCAGCACCGTGTAGCCGGATTCATCCAGCGCGTCGTGCAGCACCGCCAGGTTGTCGGGCACATCGTCGACGATCAGCACCAGGCCGCCGTCGCGGGCATCAGCGATCAGATCGGGGTTCATCGAGCAGTCGGTTGAGCCAGTCGTGGAGGGCGTCGAGCTGGAAATTGCGGGCCATGGTGCGCGCCCGCTCGGTGAAGGCCGCCGCCTCCGGGTGGCCCTGGGCGATGGCCTCGAGCTGGCGTTGCACGCCACGGGGGTAGCCCAGCGCCACCACCTCGCGCAGGGACGCCAGCGCAGCGGGCGGGGGCAGGTGCTGGGCCGCCTGGGCCACCTCACGGGCTTCGGCCACCGCCCCGTCGCCGGGCAACCAGGTCAGCCCCAGGTGCTGGCCCAGCCAGTCCAGCAGCTCGCCCAGACGCACCGGCTTGACCAGGAAATCGCTGGCCGGCAGGCCCAGGTCGTTGTCCAGCCCCTTGTCGAAGGCGTTGGCCGAGATGATGGCCACCGCCGCCTGGCTCAGGCCCTGGGCACGGATGCGGCGCAGGGTCTCCCAGCCGTCGATGCCTGGCATGGCCAGGTCCAGGAAGATCACGTCGGGCTGCAGTGTCTGCAGACGCAGCAGGCACTCCTCGCCGGAAGCCGCCTGCTCGATCTGGAAGCCCAGCGGCTGCAGCAGGTCGGCCAGCAGCATGCGGTCGGCCTCTTCGTTGTCCACCACCAGGATGGTGCGACGCGGCCCGCCGTAGCCGCCGCGGGCCAGACGCTGCGGCGGCGCGGCGCTGGGGGTGTCGGCCGGCAGGGCCGGCAGAAAGAGTCGCAGGCCGAAGGTGCTGCCCTGCCCCGGTGTGCTGCGCACTGTCATCTCGCCGCCCATCAGGTCGGTCAGCATCTTGCTGATGGTCAGGCCCAGACCGGTGCCGCCGGTGGCCGCCGTGCCGGCCGAGGAGCCGCGGGCAAAGGGCTCGAAGACGCGCTCGAGCTCCTCGGGCGTCATGCCCGGCCCGGTGTCGCTGATCTCGATGCGTGCCATCTCCCGCGCGTAATGGACGCGGAACACCACCTCGCCCTGGGCGGTGAACTTCACCGCATTGCCCAGCAGGTTGATCAGGATCTGGCGCAGCCGGCGCTCGTCGGCCCGCACCACCTCCGGCAGGTCGGCCGCCAGCTCGGCCCGGAAGCGGATGCCCTTGGCCGCGGCCTGTAGCTCGAAGAGGCCGGCGATCTCACCCATGCAGTCCCGAAAGCGCATGGGCTTGCGGTCCAGCGTGAGTTTGCCGCCCTCGATGCGGGCCAGGTCCAGCGTGCCCTCGATCAGGCCCAGCAGGTGGTCACCCCCGCGCCGGATGACCGACACCGCATGGCGGCGGTGGGCCGGCATGGCTGCGTCCTCTTCCAGCAACTGGGCATAGCCCAGGATGCTGTTGAGCGGCGTGCGCAGCTCGTGGCTGATGGCGGTGATATAGCGCGTCTTGGCCTGGTTGGCGGTGTCGGCGGCGCGTTTGGCGGCCTGCAAGGCCAGGTCGGTCTGGCGGTGCGAGTCGATCTCGCGCATCAGGGCCTCGGTCTGGCGGGAGGTCTCCTCCTGCGCCACCTGTCGGCTCTTGTGAGCCAGCACCAGCCACCAGGCCACCACGCCGGCCACCAGCAGCAGGGCCGCATAGGCCTTGATGAAGCCCGCGCGCAGCGAAGGCGCCAGCAAGGGCACGAACTGCGCCCCGCGCTCGGCCAGCACCTTCATCTCCTGGTGGTACAGCAGCCCGAACAGGGCCCCCAGGGCCGGCACGATGACGCCCATCAGCAGCAGGTACTGGCCCAGGCCGGTGTCCACCTGGGGCGCCAGGCGCCGGGGCAGCGCGCGCTGCAGCAGCCGCCGCCAGGCCGCCCAGACCTGGTCCACCAGCCGGGGCTGGGGTTTGCAGCGGTCGGCGCAGCGGGCCTCCAGCGTGCAGCACAGCGAGCAGATGAAGCCGCCGTAGGCCGGGCAACGGGCCATGTCCTCGGTCTCGTAATCGCGCTCGCAGACCACGCAGCGCTGCAGGCGGCGGTAGCTGCCCTCGCCATCGGCCAGGCCAGGCGCGGCAGGTGGCACCGGCTCGGGCTGGCGGGCCAGGTAGTAGCGCCCCCGGGTGGCCCAGGCGATCAGCGGCGCGGTGAGCATCGCCGTGACCAGCGCGATCAGGGCCGAGAAGGCCTGGGCGGTCGGCCCGAAGGCGCCTAGGTGGGCCGCGATGGACAGGGCCGAGGCCAGCGCCATCGCGCCCACGCCCACCGGGTTGACGTCATGCAGGTAGGCCCGCCGAAACTCGATGCCCTGGGGGCTCCAGCCCAGCGGCTTGTTGATGACGAGGTCGGCCACGACGGCCATGATCCAGCTGATGGCGATGTTGGAGAACAGGCCCAGCACCCCACCCAGGGCCTGGAACACGTCCAGCTCCATCAGCATCAGCGCGATCAGGATGTTGAACACCATCCAGACCACCCGGCCCGGGTGGCTGTGCGTGACGCGGGAGAAGAAGTTGGACCAGGCCAGCGAGCCGGCGTAGGCGTTGGTGACGTTGATCTTGAGCTGCGAGACGATGACGAACAGCGCCGTGGCCGCCACCGCCACGCCGTAGTGCGGAAAGACGAACTCGTAGGCCGCCAGGTACATCTGGCTCGGGTCCACCGCCCGCTCCACCGGCACCATGTGGCCGATGGCCAGGTAGGCCAGCAGCGCGCCGCCCAGCATCTTCAGCACCCCCGGCAGCACCCAGCCCGGCCCGCCCACCAGCACCGCCGTCCACCAGCGCAGGCGGTGGCCGGGCCGGCATTCGGGCATGAAACGCAGGTAGTCCACCTGCTCGCCCATCTGGGTGATGAGGGCCACGCCCACCGTCATCGCCGCACCGAAGGCCTGCAGCTGGAAGGCGCCGAACTGGCCACTCTCGCCGGGGTAGTGCATCAGGCCCTCGATGAGGCCCGGGTTCTCGCGAAAGACATAGACATAGGGCAGCACCAGCATGGCCAGCCACAGCGGCTGCGTCCACACCTGCAGCCGGCTGATGTGGGTCACCCCGTAGGTGACCAGGGGGATGACCGCCAGCGCGCAGACCAGGTAGCCCCAGGCCGGCGGGATGTCGAAGGCCAGGTCCAGCGCATAGGCCATCACCGCCGCCTCGAGGGCGAAGAAGATGAAGGTGAAGCTGGCGTAGATCAGCGAGGTGATCGTGGAGCCCAGGTAGCCGAAGCCGGCCCCTCGGGTCAGCAGGTCCATGTCCACGCCGTAGCGGGCCGCGTAGACGCTGATCGGCCAGCCGGCCAGGAAGATGATCAGCCCGGTGGCCAGGATGGCCCAGAAGGCGTTGACGAAGCCATAGCGCACCAGCAGCGTGGCGCCCACCGCCTCCAGCACCAGGAAGGAGGCGGCGCCGAAGGCGGTGTTGGCCACCCGCCAGTCGGACCATTTGCGGAAGGCGCGCGGCGTGAAGCGCAGCGCGTAGTCCTCCATGGTCTCGCTGACCACCCAGAGGTTGTAGTCGCGCCGGATCTTCACCACCTGCTGCGAGGCAGGGGGCGAGGTGGACGGCGTGGCTGGCTCGGTGGCGGCGGACGGCGACGGGGTCATCTCAGGGCCGGATCATCCCACGGCCCTGCACCGGAATCACACCGGCCGGGGGCCGTTTTCAGGCCCAGGGCGGCAGTTCGTCGGACGGCGAGGGCGCAGCGTGGGTGGAGGGGCCCGGGGTCGGAGCCGCTGCGACCGCCGCTGCCGCCGTGGGCGCCTGTCCGGCCAGCTCGCTGGGCAGTTCACCCGGCTGGAGTTCGCCGTCCAGCGCCTCCACCAGGTCCGGGATCAGCTGGCACAGCTCGCCGGTGGCGATGGCCGCATCGGTGTCGAAGGCCTCTTCCGGCCGGTCGGCCGAGCCCTGGCGGCCCTCGAAGACCACGTCCTCGAAGGCCAGCTTGCGGATCACACCCTGCTCGGTCAGCGTGAAGCCGACGCGGCCGGCCCAGGTCATGGCCAGGCGCGTGGGCGCCTTGCCTTGGGCGATGTGCTCGCGCACCTCGTCGATGTCCAGCGCATGCCGGGCATAGCGCACCACCGACTTCATCTCGTCCTGGGACTTGAGCTCGCATTCGCGGTCGATGCTGAAGCCTGCCGGCGCCTCGCCCTGGGTCAGCCAGGCGGCCATGGCCACGGCGGGCGACAGGCGGGTCTGCAGCGGCCGCAGCGCAAAGCCCTCCCAGGCCTTGACCAGCGGGGTGACCACCGCCTCGGCGCGCTTG
>NZ_BADL01000306.1 GCF_000333615.1 Ideonella sp. B508-1
TATCCTTGACGGCCCGGGCGCGGGCCTCGGACAGGGCCACGTTGGCGCTCGTGCGCACCCACGTCGTCCGTGTGGCCGATCACCTCGAAGCGCCGACCCTGCATCTTCTGCAGCAGGGGCAGCAATTCCTCCAGCACCGCCACGCCGCGCGGCGTCAGCTGCGCATTGCCTGGCTCGAACTCGATGGTGCGCCGGGTCAGCACATCGTCCAGCGCCGCCTGGCCGGTGCCACCCACGGTCAGGCCATCGCGCACCGCATAGGTGGGGTTGTTGAGCTGGGTGGCCAGGGTGCTGACCAGTTGCTGGTGGGTGGCTTCGCTGTCCACCTGCCCGGTGAGCTCCAGCGTGTTGCCGGTCACGCGCAGCTGGCCATTGCTGACCTTCTTGAGCTCGGGCGTGAGCACCCGCTGCACATGGTCTAGCCACTGCGGCGGCGCCACGAGGTGGTCCACCCCCAGCTGGTCCACCACCCGGTCGGCGCCATAGAGCTCGCGCGCACGCGCCAGCAGCGCCGCCTTGGTCGCCTGATCAGGCACCACCCCGGCCAACACCACCTTGCCGGGTGCGGCGGTCTCGGCCGCCCACCCCAGACCGGCGACGCCAGCCAGCGACAGGCACAACACAGGCAGGGCCCAGCGCGACATCCGACTCCACTGCGGCTTCATCTCATTCCCCCAGAAAACATTCCTTGAAGGTCGCGACGGCCTGCGCCAGCGACAGCTGCGGTTGGCGCAGATAGCTGGACAGCTTGCGCATCGCAAAGCCCTCGTCCAGCTGGGCATCGACCCAGTCGGGCGCCACCAGGGACACCCGCAGTTCCTCGGCCTTGAGCCGATCCAGCATGACCTGCAGGGCCGAGGCCGAGGCCCCGGCAAAACCCACCGAGAGGCAGGCGGCGCCGGCGGCGTCCTGCCCGAAGTGCAGCGACAGCTCGAAGTTGCCCCGCGACACGAAGGGCGCGATCAGGCCCAGCCAGAAGCTGGCCACGGCCGCGCGGTACAGCGGGTCGTCCGGCAGCGGCAGGCTCAGCCCCTTGTCCAGGCTGGAGACGCCGCTGGCCGGCACCGGCTGCAGCAGCACGCCCAGCGCCACCATGGCCCGGTGCAGGTCCATCGTGGGATGGCCGCCCCGGCGCAGCAGCCCCTCCAGCGAGCCCAGCGTCTGGTCCTCCAGGAAATCCCGCCAGGCCGCCTGCTGGCCGGCGGCATCCACCACCAGCTGCCATTCGCGCTGGGCGGCATCGGCCAGATGGCGCACGGGCTCCGCATGGTCATGCGCGGATCGGCACAGCTGCTCCAGCTCGCCCCAGAGCCGCTCCAGCAGCAAGGGGATCAGCACCCACTGCCCCGCGGCACCGTCCATCTCGATCGCGCCGGTCAGCACGAAGGGATAGCGCCGGCCGGAAAGGTCGGTGCTGGGCTGCAGATAACCCACCAGCATGGCCCGCCCCTGCACGCCGAACAAGGCGAAGGGCGTCCCGCGGGCCTGGTCGTAGATCTGCTTCCAGCGGGTGTCCGTGGCCATCAGGTCCAGCCCCTGGGCCAGCCACTGGTCCAGGCGCTGGGTCAACAGGCCCTGCTGGCTGCTGCGCAGGAAGTCGCCATGGCCGGGCAGCTTGCCGAACCAGGCCAGCGTCACGGGAAAGGCGCGGGCGCTCACGGTGCCGCCCCCGTCTGGGCCAGCGCGGCATCGCCCGGCGCGCCGCCGGCCACCAGGGCCGGCAGGCTCAGCCCGCGCAGGCCCTTGCCCCGGGGCGCGCCTCCGCCCCCGCCGGCCGTCTGGGACGCGCCCGGCATGGTGATGGCCCGGTAGTGCACCGTGATGGCGCCACGCCCTTCACCCCAACGCAGTTCCCGCACGCCGTCGGCCAACTTGCTGACCTGGGCTGCGGACACCAGGCGCTCGAAGCCGTAGGCCCCCGGCGCGCTGAAGACCTCGACGGTCTTGCCGTCCAGCATGACCCCGCTGATGCGCACCCCGGGTGTGCCGCCCGGGTTGGGCCAGACGAAGTTGGTCCACTGGGCAGCGCCGTTGCGGTAGCGCAGCACTTGCCCGTCGATCTCGATGGTGTATTCGAGGAAGCCCGGTGCGCCCATGGGCATGAGCTGGAAGGCACTCTGGGCCGGCCCCGCCGCGGCACCGGCCGGTGCGGCAGCGGCGCCGCCCTCGGCGCCATCGAGCGCAGCCACCCAGGACGGGAAGCCGTCCACGAACTCCGGTCGCAGGCGCACGCCCTGCTCGGCCCACTGGCGTGCCGTGATGGCGTCGCCTCGCCGCGTCACCAGCGGCCCCAGGGATTCGCTGGCGAACTTGGCCACCGCGCCCGAGGGACCGAACACCCGTGCGACCTCGGTGGCACTGGCCTCGATGCGCGAACTGGTGTCGAAGGGGTACTTGCCCGCCAGGTTCTGCTGGAAGGGCTGCAGCACCTGGGCCGTCCACAGACGGTTCAGCTCGGTCTCGGCCGGGGGCACGAGCACGGCGAAGGACTGCATCAGGGGGCGCACCAGCATGGGCTTGAGCGTGGCCTTGGCCGAGTCGGTGGCACCCGTGAACATCTGCTCATCGACGAACTTCAATGCGTCGGCCAGTTCAGAGCCGCTGCCCGACAGGGTGGCGGCCATCAGCTCGCGCGAGGCCGGCCCCGGGTCGCCCTGGCTCTTCATCTGGTTGAAGCGCGTGCGCAGCTTGCTGAGCGACTGCAGGTAGCCGTCCAGGGGCGCCTGCCCGCCATCGCGCGCATCCATCCAGCGGGCCAGCACCGCGAACTCGCGGCCCACCGGCCCCATCGGGATGCTCTTGTCCCCACCGGCCACGTCGACCTTGAGCTCCACGCTGGAAGGGGACATGCGCAGGATGCTCTGCTTGAACCACTCGACAAAGCCCTGCTGGGTCTTGGCCAGGCGCTCGTTGAGGATGGACGGATTGTCCCAGGAGGTCTGGTCGTACAGCACCGAGAGCAGCTTGCGGATGGGCGAATCGGCCTTGTCGCCCAGGCGGTTCATGTGGCCCACCGCTGCGTCGAAGCTGGTGAAGTCGGCCACCGTGATGCCCTGGATGAAGCGCTGCCACTCGGCCACGTACTCGTTCTTGTAGCGCTCGGTCAGCTTGCGGCGGATGTCCTCCGGGCTGCCCTGCAGCGACAGGTCGTCGCGCGAGTCGGTCTTGAGCACCCAGTCCACGCTCTGCAGCTCGTGTTCGGCCGCCTGCTGGAAGGCTTCGTTGACATAGCCCTGCCAGGCCTCGCGGGTGAAGGTGCCCGAGACCACCTGACTGCCCAGCACGGTGTCCTTGCCGGTCTCGCCCACGATGCGGGCCACCGTCATCGGTGGGAAGCGGGTGGAGGCACGGGCCTTGACCTCGGCGTAGACGCGTTCCAGCGCGGGCGCGCCCTGCACCACCCGGCGCAGGTTCTCGCGGGTCTGGTCCACCAGGCTGAAGTTGTTGTCCAGCACGGGATAGGCCGGGTCGTTCAGGTTGGCCATCGAGAAACTGACCATCCGCTCCGCACTGCGCATCATCTGTTCGCGCGGCAGGTTGCCGCGGTTGTCCTCCAGCCAGCTGCGCCAGAAGCGGGTGATCTGGTCGGTCAGGTGGCCGGCATCCATGCGCTGGCGCTCGGCCAGCATCAGATAGGTCTTGAGCGCCTTGTAGGCGTCTTCCACATCGGTCGTGGACGCCTGGACGTAGCGCGAGGGAGCCGCCGCAGGCGCGGCCCCTGCGGTGCCGCTGGCCGCGCTGGCGGCAGCCTGGGCCGCCGAAGCCGCCGAGGCGACCGGCTGAACCGCCGCATCCACGGCCTTCACCGGCTTGAGATCGGCCGCGTGGCGGTTCACCTCACCCAGATAGCCCTCCAGGGCCTGGGCCACCGGCTTGAGCATCAGCTCGCGCACGCCATGGAAGTACTCGGCGCGCAGCTTGCGCTCCAGCGTCTCGCCCTGGTAGAGGCCCAGGCCCACCGACCAGGGGTGCCCCTCACGCCAGGCATTGAGCTGCTCGACCCGGTTCTGCAGCAGCTCCATGGCTTGCAGACGGGAGGCCAGGTCGGTCTGGCCCTGCTGCAGCTGAATCGCCTTGTCCAGATCGGCCTGCACGTTCTGCACCAGCTGGCGGTTGCCCACATAGGACCAGCTCCAGGCGGCCAGGGCCAGGGCCAGCACACCCACGCCGCCGGCGAAGGTGGCAATGCGCAGACGGACCTTGGCCTTGCTGGCGTGCTGTCGCACCAGCTGACGGTCGGCGAACAGCACCTTGGAGAACAGATCCTTGAGGAAGAAGCCGTTCTCGGTTTGCAGCGGCGTGGGCGCAGGGCCGGACGAGGCGCCCAGACCGAAGCGCTGGGCCACGCCATTGCGCGAACGGTCTCCCACCACGCCCTGCTGGACCGCGCTGGTGAAGTAGAAACCGCGGAACACCGGACGGTACTGGTAGGGGTTGTCCTCGAACAGCGTGGCCACGAAGCTGCGCAGCACGTTCTGCATGGCGGCGAACTCGAGCGGGAAGGCCAGCACGGCGGGCGACAACGGCCGGCCGCGGTTCAAGGCCATGCGGGCCATGGCCAGCTCGCGCAGGCCGTCCTGCAGCTCGTCGAAATGGGTGTCGAACTGCTCCACCGCATCGACCGGCGTCTCCGGCCGGTAGGCCAGCGTGGCGCCCCAGACCCGTTCGCGCTCCTTGGCGTCCTGGTCCTCGAAGAAGTCCACGAAGCCGGGGATCAGGTCGGCCTTGGTGAAGACGACGTACACCGGCGCGAAAACCTCCAGGTTCTCGGTGAGCTCCTGCACGCGCTGACGCAGGCTCTTGGCCAGGCGGATCACCGCATCGGGCTTGGCCTCGATCAGCTCGGCCAGGCTGGCCGCGATCAGGATGCCGTTGATCGGGGCCTTGGGCCGGTTGCGCTTGAGCATGCCCAGAAAGCTCAGCCACTCGCCCCGGTCCTCCTCGTGCACCGCATAGCGGCCGGCCGTGTCGATCAGGATGCCTTCGCTGGTGAAGAACCAGTCGCAGTTGCGGGTGCCACCGATGCCCCGCAGGATGTTGTCGGTGCCGCGCGCAAAGGGAAAGTGCAGGCCCGACTGCACGATGGCCGTGCTCTTGCCGGCCGCGGGGTTGCCAATGACCATGTACCAGGGCAGTTCGTACAAGGCGGCCTGCCCGGTGGTCTGCCCCAGCTTGGAGGTCTTGATGGTCTTGAGCGCCTCCACCAGGCGTTCGCGGATCACGGCCGTCTCGGCCCCCTCCTTGCCCGGACGCGCGGCGCGGTCTGCTTCACCCAGGGTGCTCTCGAGTTCCTGTTCCATGCGCTGGGCCGCGCGTCGGGCGCGCCAGCGGCGCACCGCCCAGACGATGCCCACGGTCAGCAGCACCAGCCCGAACACGATGGCCGCCACGGTCAGCCCCCACTGGAATGCCTCCGCCCCGAGGAAGAGGAAGGCCGCCAGGGCGGCCAAGCCCAGGACCCCCAGGACCCGCGGGTCCAGCAACAGTTGAAGAAAACGATTCATGGTCAGACCGGTAATGCAAAGAAGGCAGACAGTGATGCGCGGCGAGCGCTCAGGAGGCTGCGGCGACCGCCGCCTCGCGAGGTAGTTCCAGATGCGCCGCCAGACGCCAGTGGCGATCCCCCACGGAGAGCGCGAGCAGGGGCCCGTGCCCCTGTTCAACCCAGGTGGCCGCCAGCGCCAGCGTGGCCAGGGGAGAAACACCCCCCAGATGCCCGGACAGCGTCCCCAGCAGGCGCATGTCTTCCGCAGGATCCAGCTGCGGCAGGCGACTCAGAGAGACGGCGAACAGCTCGGTGGCGCGGGCGGTGTGCTGATCCGAGTCCGTCACCAGCGCACACAGTGACTCGGCCGCCAGCCCGCCCTGGGTCAGCAGGCTGTCCACGGCCTGCGACAGCTCGCGAGCCCGCACACGACCGGGGGCATCGATGGACTGCTCTCGACAGATCGCCTGGAACCGGGACGCCTGCACCGGCGGAGCATCTTCCTGCAGCGGCCAGGGCCGGGTGGCCCACAGCATGGCGGCCGCGCCTTCGCCAGGCATCACCCCACGGGGTTGGCGCTCGCTCTGGAACAGGCGCTGCTCGCGCAGCAGCCGATCCACCGCAGGTGTGTCCAGGTCGCTGTGGCAGGCCAGGCTCAGCACCAGATCATCACAGGACTGGCGGTGCAGGGTCTCCAGCAGCTTGTCCGCGGCCACCAGCAGCGCCACCCCGTCACCCGGCACGGCCTGAACCATCCAGCAAGCGGCGGGCACCGCATCGCCGGCACCGGCCTTCAGCCCTTGTTCCAGCCACACGCTGGCCTGCGCACGCGCAGACTCGGGCCAGTGCGGCGGCCAGTGCGCCAGAACACGGATGCGATGAACGGGCTCCACCGAAGACGCGGATGACCCCGCCGAGGGTGCACCCGCCGGAAAGCGCGCCGCCCACAGGGGCCATCGTGAAGACAGTCCGTCGACCACGGCGGCCAGGGCGGCCAGCGCGCGCAGAGCCGCCGCATCGAACTGCTGCGGCTGGGGCAGCTCCAGCGCCAGGGCCTGGGCATCCAGCGAAGGGCAGCGGGCGCTGAGCACCGGCAGCCCCTGGTCATCACGCAGCAGGGGATCCGGAGCGGGACGGGGCTTGCCGGCCGCCACGGCATCCAGCGCAGCCTCGGGGCTGTCGCCGGTGGACAGATGCACCCACTGCCCCAGCACCTGCCAGCGCGGAAGCCCACTGGCAGCAGCAGCCTCGCCCGCAGCGGGCGCTTCGGGGGCGGCGGTGCGGTCCGCTTCGCGTTGCGCATGCCGGCTGGCGGCCGCACCCCAGGCCCAGCGTCCTGCCAACAGCAGCGCCATGACCACCAGTGGCAAGGCCACCAGATACATCCACAGATCAGCCGCCCCGATCTCTCGGGGCTGGGAACGCCAGTGCCAGAGCACGGCCAGCCACACCACGCAGGTCACGGCGACCAGCCAGGCCAGGCCCTTGAACCAAGACTTCATTTCACACGACCCCCAGGCCAGCGCCGATGCGCGTGCCCCGACCTCAGTCCGTACTGACCGCCTGACTCGAGATCAGCGTGGCACCGCAGGTGGTGGTGTCTCCGTGGCGCGCGGCAGGTTGGCCATCGATGAGGCAGCTCGGGTCTCCGGTGGCAATCACCGTGGTGCCGCCATGGCCCCGCTTGGGGCAGCTCACCTTGTCGCCCACGCGGGCGATGGGCTTGCCCCCGGTGGTCGTGGACGGCGCACCCTCAAGCACGGTCCCGCCGTGGCTGGTCGTGTCACCCACGACGATGAATGGTCTGGACATCGATCCTCCTGGTGGCACCTTTGCGGTGCTCATATCGATTCATCGGTGAATTCAAGATGGCTCTGCGGTGCTGCCCCCGCCCTGGCCTGCAGCCCGCAGCACACCAGGACGTCTCAGCTCGACATGCCCCAGATCGCGCAGCCGTCGCCAGCTGCCTCCCCAGGTCATGCCCAATGAAGCGGCGACCTCGCCGTAAAGCTCGTAACCGCGCGCGACCCAGGGGTCCCGCTCCGAAATGGCCACCTTGCCATCACGCATGAAAGCGCAGTCGGCGGCCAAGCCGTATTGATGGTAGCTGGCACCCGCGTTGGCCAGCGTAACGGTCGGACCGAGCGCCGCGAGCTGGGCCTGACGCTCGGGACTGCGGTAGCCCTCGACCAGCACCATGCGGTAGCCGTAACGCTCCTCCATCACCCGGAACACCTGGAGCAACCTCTGTCGGAACTCGTCATCCAACAGCTCCCACTGCCGGCTCGCCTGTTGAGCCAGTGGATGCCATTCATTGACCTCAGGCGTCGAAAACAGGGCTGGCGGCAGCGGCGGAGGCGGAACAAGCTGTTCCCCTTGTAACAACATTGCTACATGCTCATCCACATCTTGTGCGACGGTATGGTCATAGCTGTCGACACGATGCGACAACGCCCACCACACCGCGACGCCAGGCAGCAGCAGCAGGACCAGTGCAGACAGCAGCAGCAGGCGTCGACGCCGCCAGGCCAGATTGCCCCATCGCCCCACCTCGTCACCCAGCAAAGCCCCCGCCGCGAGGGTGCCTTCGCGCATGCTGGCCGTCGTGGATGCGCCCCGCTGCTGCAGCCGCTGCGCCGCGCTCCCCACCCGCAGCGACACGTGCTGACGCCACTCCGGGAAGAAGGCAAGCGCCGCGGCCAGAACGGCCAGCGGAAACAGCAGGGCAAGGACGAACAGCATGGGTGAAAGACAGAACCTGCGGACCGATGGGGTCAGAGGTGGGGGCCATTCTGCTTTCACTTGCGTACAAAGTGGATCACCCAAAAAGGTGGTGTCCTCCATAAAATGAGCTTGCCCAATGCGCCGGGACCTGCGAGTCTCGCCCGATATGGATTCGACGCCACAAGATCATGGGGTGAGCCCGTCGGGTGCTCGCCCCAGTTTGCTTTCTCCTGCATCCGCTCCTTCTCCAGTGCCAGGCGTTCGCCTGCTGGATGCCATTGATCCGCAGCCCGGCGCCATGGGCGCATCCACGGGGCCCCGCGCCAAGGGCAGCAAAGTGCTCTGGGGGCTGACCGGGGCCGCGTTGCTGGGCGGCATGGCGGCCTGGATGGCCTCGTCCGGTCACCCGGGGGCGTCATCCTCCGCTCCACTGGCCCGCGCGACACCCAGCCCCACGCCGGCCTCGGTCCCTGCGTCTGCGGCGGTGCAGGCCGTGGCCCTGGCCTCCACTGCATCGCCGGCCTCCGAGGTGATGGCACCGGCCCAGATCATCGCCATGGCGGCACCGGCCGACGTGTCGCACGCCGCCGAAGCCGACAAGGCCACGCCCCCGCGCGCTGAGGCGGCCAATGCCCTGGCAGCAGATTCACTGGCCGAGCGCTCGGTCGCGCCAGCTTCGAAGCCTCACAAGGCGGCCGCCAAGAAGCCGAGCAACCTCAACAGCACCTCCAACGGCAGCAGCAAGAAGACCGCCGAGTCGGGAACGGCGCCCAAGGCCCGCCCAAAGAGCACCCGCCCGCGTGCCGAACCCGATCCCGACGCCGATGTGGTCGCGGCCATCATGGCCGGCATGGACCGGCAGGCCGCTGCAGCGGCCAAGTCGGCCCAGGCGGCATCCCAGCCCGTGACCCGCCGGCCCTGAACAGGCCCCTCCCCAGGAGACGCTGGGCCGAGCCCGGCCCGGCCCCGGGGCACTCAAATCGACATACGCTGCCGGGCGCCTTCGGCCTCCATGTCGGCACCACGGCCGCGCTGGACGATCTCGCCGCGTTCCATCACCAGGTACTGGTCGGCCAGCTCGGCGGCGAAGTCGTAGTACTGCTCCACCAGCACGATGGCCATGTCGCCACGGTCGGCCAGCATGCGGATGACCCGGCCGATGTCCTTGATGATGCTGGGCTGGATGCCCTCGGTGGGTTCGTCCAGGATCAGCAGTTTGGGCCCGGCCGCCAGGGCACGGGCGATAGCCAACTGCTGCTGCTGCCCCCCCGAGAGGTCGCCCCCTCGGCGGTGCAGGAACTGCTTCAGGATGGGAAAGAGCTCGAAGAGCTCGGCCGGGATGGGCGTACCGCCGGACTTGTAGGCCAGGCCCATGCGCAGGTTCTCCTCCACCGTCAGGCGGCCGAAAATCTCGCGCCCCTGGGGCACATAGCCCACGCCCTTGCGCACCCGCTCATAGGGCGTGTCGTGGGTGATGTCCTGTCCATCCAGGCAGACGGTGCCCGCCTTGATCGGCACCACGCCCATCAGGCTCTTGAGCAGCGTGGTCTTGCCCACGCCGTTGCGGCCCAGCACCACCGTCACCTCGCCCTGCCTGGCCTCGAAGTCCAGGCCGCGCAAGATGTGGCTGCCGCCGTAGTACTGGTTCAGTCCCTCGACCTTCAGCATCGTGTGATTCCTTGTGTGCGCTGCTCAGCGGCCCAGGTAGACCTCGACGACCTTCTCATTGGCCTGCACCTCGGACAGCAGACCCTCGGCCAGCACGCTGCCCTCGTGCAGCACGGTGACCGTCTTGCGGCCTTCGGTCAGCTCGTCGACAAACTTCATGTCGTGCTCGACCACCACCAGCGAATGCTTGCCCTCCAGGCTGAGGAAGAGCTCGGCGGTGCGCTCGGTCTCCTCGTCGGTCATGCCGGCCACCGGTTCGTCCAGCAGCAGCAGCTTGGGGTCCTGCATCAGCAGCATGCCGATCTCCAGCCACTGCTTCTGGCCATGGCTCAGCAGGCCGGCGGTGCGCTGGGCCTGGGGCAGCAGGTGGATGAGCTGCAGCGTCTCGGCAATGCGGTCCAGCTGGGCACCGCTCAGGCGGGCGAACAGGCCGGCCCGGGCCCGGCGGTCGGCCTTGAGCGCCAGCTCCAGGTTCTCGAAGACCGAGAGCTCCTCGAACACCGTGGGCTTCTGGAACTTGCGGCCGATGCCGATCTGGGCGATCTCGTTCTCGCGCAGACGCAGCAGGTCGATGTTGGAGCCGAAGGACGCCGTGCCCAGGTCAGGTCGGGTCTTGCCGGTGATGACGTCCATCATCGTCGTCTTGCCCGCGCCGTTGGGGCCGATGATGCAGCGCAGCTCGCCCACGTTGACCGCCAGGCTGAGCTTGTTGAGCGCCCGGAAGCCATCGAAGCTCACGGTGATGCCATCCAGGTACAGCGCCACGCCATGGGCGAAGTCCGGCTCGGCCCCGTTCAGCACGCGGCCGAAACTGGCTTCGCGGTCGCCCGAGGACGCCGTCTGCAGCAGGGTGTCGTGTTCGGCCACGCGCCGGGCGCCGGCCTCCATCAGTTCGGGGGTCATGCGCGCTCCTCCTTTTTGCGGCCGCTCAGCTTGGCGGCCAGGCCCACGATGCCGTTGGGCAGGAACAGCGTGACCGCGATGAACAGGGCCCCCAGGAAGTAGAGCCAGAACTCGGGGAAGACCTGGGTGAACCAGCTCTTGGCGCCGTTGACGAAGAAGGCGCCGACGATGGGGCCGATCAGGCTGGCACGTCCGCCCACGGCCGCCCAGATGGCGATCTCGATCGAGGCCGCGGGGCTCATCTCGCTGGGGTTGATGATGCCCACCTGCGGGACGTAGAGCGCCCCGGCCACGCCGCACATCACCGCCGACAGGGTCCAGATGGCCAGCTTGTAGGCCAGCGGGTTGTAGCCGGTGAACATGACCCGGCTCTCGGCATCCCGGATGGCCTGCAGCACGCGGCCGAACTTGCTGTTCACGATCCAGCGGGCCATCAGGTAGAAGCCGATCAGGGTCAGGCCGGTCAGCACGAACAGCACCATGCGGGTGGAAGGCTGGGCGATGGGAATGCCCAGGATGCGCTTGAAGTCGGTGAAGCCGTTGTTGCCGCCAAAGCCGGTCTCATTGCGGAAGAACAGCAACATCGCCGCGAAGGTCATGGCCTGGGTGATGATGGAAAAGTACACCCCCTTGATGCGCGAGCGGAAGGCGAAGAAGCCGAAGACGAAAGCCAGCAGACCGGGCACCAGCAGCACCAGCAGCAGCTGGGCGACAAAGCTGTCGGACACGGCCCAGTGCCAGGGCAGCGTCTTCCAGTCGAGGAAGACCATGAAGTCCGGCAGGTCGCTCTGGTAGTTGCCGTCGCGGCCGATCTGGCGCATCAGGTACATGCCCATGGCGTAGCCACCCAACGCGAAGAACACGCCATGGCCCAGCGACAGGATGCCGGTGTAGCCCCAGATCAGGTCCATGGCCAGGGCGCAGATGGCGTAGCACATGATCTTGCCGACCAGGGCCACGGCGTAGTCGCTCAAGTGCAGCGCGCTGCCCTCGGGCACCCACAGGTTCAGCACCGGCACCAGCACGGCCACCAGCGCAGTGGCGGCAGCCACCGCCGTCCAGCCGGCCGTGCCCAGCAGCAGGCCGCGGCGCGGCGTGGGAAGAGAGGAAAGGGGGGAGGAGCTCATGCGGTTCTCAAGCCTCTGCGCTGCGGCCCTTCATCGCGAACAGCCCCTGGGGCCGCTTCTGGATGAAGACGACGATGACGACCAGCACCATGATCTTGGCGAGCACGGCACCCGCCCAGCCCTCCAGGAACTTGTTCAGCACGCCCAGGCCCAGGGCGGCGTAGACGGTGCCGGCCAGCTGCCCCACCCCGCCCAGCACCACCACCATGAACGAGTCCACGATGTAGCCCTGGCCCAGATCGGGGCCGACATTGCCAACCTGGCTGAGCGCGCAGCCGGCCAGGCCGGCGATGCCCGCGCCCAGGCTGAAGGCATAGGTGTCGATGCGGGCGGTGTTGACGCCCATGCAGGCCGCCATGCGGCGGTTCTGCGTCACGCCACGCACGAACAGGCCCAGCCGGGTCTTGGCAATCAGCAGCGCCACGCCGCCCAGCACCAGGAAAGCGAAGGCGATGATGGCGATGCGGTTGTAGGGCAACGTGAGGTTGCTCATGACGTCGATGCCGCCGGACAGCCAGGCCGGGTTCTCCACCGGCACGTTCTGCGCCCCGAAGAGGCTGCGCACGCCCTGCATCAGCACCAGCGAGATGCCCCAGGTGGCCAGCAGGGTCTCCAGCGGGCGGCCATAGAGCCAGCGGATGACCAGGCGCTCCAGCACCGCGCCCACCGCGGCCGCGGCCAGGAAGGCCGCCGGCACCGCCAGCCAGAGGTAGTAGTCCACCGCACCCGGCGCATAGGTCTTGAAGAGGTTCTGCACCACATAGGTGGCATAGGCGCCGATCATCATCAGCTCGCCATGGGCCATGTTGATCACGCCCATCAGGCCGTAGGTGATGGCCAGGCCCAGGGCCACCAGCAGCAGGATGCTGCCCAGGCTCAGGCCGGTGAACAGCACGCCCAGACGTTCGCCCCAGGCCAGCCGGGCCGAGACCTTGTCCAGCGAGGCCAGCAGCGCGCCCCGCACCTCGGGGTCGGTCTCGGCGCCGGGCGCCAGGCGTTCCTGCAAGAGGCTCTTGACCTGGGTGCGCCCGCTGGCCCCCAGCAAGCGCACGGCCTCCAGCCGCTGGGCCTTGTCCGGCGCGGCCACCAGGATGGATGCCTTCATGCGGCCCAGCACCTCCTGCAGCTCGGGATCCTTCTCGGCCGACAGCGCCTTGTCGATCAGGGGCAGCTGGGTCATCTCCAGCGTCTGCTTGCCCAGGGCCGCCACGGCCTCTCGGCGCACCGCCAGATCGGGCGAGAGCAGCTGGGCGGCGGCCTGGGCGGCCTCCAGCGCACCGCGCATGCGGTTGTTGTTGACCACGTCCTCGGCGTCGTCCGGCAAGGTCGCGGGCGCGCCGGTGGCGGCGTCCACCACCGTTTCGCCCTGGACGATCAGGACCTGCTTGGGGGTGAGCTTGACGGCATCGTCCAGCAGGGCATTGACCAGGGCCGGCAGGCCGGTGTCACCGCGGGCCATGGCCTGGTCCAGGGCGGTGATGCGGTCGTCGGTCTCGCCGCTGGCGATGGCCCGCGCCTGTTCGGGCGTGAGGGCGTGGGCCGCGGCGGCCAGGGCGGTCAGGCCCGCCAACAGCAGCGTTCTGCACAAGCGCATGGAAGACTTTCCTCGAGGGCTGGGAACCAGAAGAGCACGGGCCGGTCCGTCACCGGCCGGCCCGTGTCAGCGAAAGAGGCCCGTCCTGCCCAGGCGGGGCGGGCCAGGCGCTGCTTACTTCTTCTCGGGCTCGTCCTTCTTGCCCTTGTTCTCGGGGATGTAGGGGCTCCAGGGCTGGGCCTTGATCGGGCCTGGGGTCTTCCACACCACGTTGAACTGGCCATCGGCCTTCACTTCACCGATGAACACCGGCTTGTGCAGGTGGTGGTTCTTCTTGTCCATCTCGATGGTGAAGCCATCCGGTGCCTTGAAGGTCTGGCCAGCCATCGCCGCGATCACCTTGTCGGTGTCGGTCGACTTGGCCTTCTCGACGGCCTGGGCCCACATGTGGATGCCGATGTAGGTGGCTTCCATCGGGTCATTGGTCAGCGGCTTGTCCATCTGGCCCGGGATCTTCTTGGCCTTGGCGTAGTCGCTCCATTCCTTGATGAACGCGGCGTTGGTCGGGTTCTTGATGGACATGAAGTAGTTCCAGGCGGCCAGGTGGCCCACCAGCGGCTTGGTGTCCACGCCGCGCAGCTCTTCTTCACCCACAGAGAAGGCCACCACCGGCACGTCGGTCGCCTTCAGGCCCTGGTTGCCCAGTTCCTTGTAGAAGGGCACGTTGGAGTCGCCATTGATGGTCGAGACCACGGCGGTCTTCTTGCCCTCGGAAGCGAACTTCTTGATCTTGGCGATGATGGATTGGTAGTCGGAGTGGCCGAAGGGGGTGTACTCCTCCATGATGTCCTCGTCCTTCACGCCCTTGGAATGCAGGAAGGCGCGCAGGATCTTGTTGGTGGTGCGGGGGTAGACGTAGTCGGTGCCCAGCAGCACGAAGCGCTTGGCCGAGCCGCCGTCCTTGCTCATCAGGTATTCCACCGCGGGAATGGCCTGCTGGTTGGGCGCGGCACCGGTGTAGAACACGTTCTTGCTCAGCTCTTCACCCTCGTACTGCACCGGGTAGAACAGCAGGGAGTTCTTCTCTTCGAAGACCGGCAGCACCGACTTGCGCGACACCGAGGTCCAGCAGCCGAAGGTGACGGCCACCTTGTCCTGGTCGATCAGCTGCTTGGCCTTCTCGGCGAACAGCGGCCAGTTGGAGGCCGGGTCCACCACCACCGGCTCGAGCTTCTTGCCCAGCACGCCGCCCTTGGCGTTGATCTCGTCGATCGTCATCAGGGCCACGTCCTTCAGCACGGTCTCGGAGATCGCCATCGTGCCCGACAGCGAGTGCAGGATGCCGACCTTGATGGTGTCGGCCGCCTGGGCCAGCGAGGAGAAGCCGAGCGCGCAGGCCGCGGCGGCCAGGGCGGTGACGGAACGGCGGGAAATCTTCATGGGTGGGTGCTCCAAACCGAGGGGTTGTCGAGCCTCTTGCCGAGGCGTTGTCCCGTGCCTGACGGGCTGACGCAAGGTTAGAAGCGCTGCCCATGCGCACCAATACGCCATCCTGCGTAAGCGGGCCCGCCGGCTCCCGCCTCTGCCACAATCAGCCCACTGGGCTGCCAGAACACAGGCAAGCACAACAGGGGTCGTCGTGGGGGTGTATGTCATCAAGTCATGGCGCTGCGGCCAGCCCCCGTCGATGAAAAA
>NZ_BADL01000305.1 GCF_000333615.1 Ideonella sp. B508-1
CCGGCGGGCGGTGTAAGGTGTAAACGTGCGCAACACGTCCCGGGTCCCGGGTGATCGCAGCCTGGCACGCCGCTGTCACGATCACCGGGCGGGGTTCCTCCGGCCATGTACCTCCGTCCCTCCTTCCCTGACACCGACCCCTGCCCCGAACCCCACGATGCCGCCTGGGCGTTCAGCGAACCGGCCCAGACGCTCGTCTACACCTCTTCTCGGGTGCTGATCGAACGGCACCCCGTGCTGCTGGTGGTGCGCAGCAGAGACGGCGATTGGCAGTTCCTGCACGGTCCGGTCGACGAGGATGACCGCTGCCGCATCTTCACGCTGGGGCGGGCCGTGGCCCGCGACCCCTCCCTGCAGCTGCTGGCCGACCTTCCCAAGGGCTGGCGCGCCTACCGCAGCGTGCCCGACGGCCTCTGGTTCCGCGAGCCCGCCGATCTGCCGCTGCCCGAGCCGGCCCGCCGCCGCGACAACCCGCGGGGCTGGACCCACTGGCTCTCGACTTCCAGCCTGCCCAGCCCCTGGCTCTGGAAGTGAGCCCCGGCTTTTCGTAAGCGCCTGTTTCACCCACCCACCGACCAGCGGTGCCCGGCGAAGCCGACGGGCACAATGGTGCGCAAAGACCAGGGAGCACCACAAGAATGGAATTGGAAGAGCTGCTGGCCCCGATCTCCGGGGCCGCGCCCGGGGGCGTGGACATGTCCCTCTCGCCGGAGGTCGACGCCATCCAGGAACTGCGTCGGGAAGACGACCCCACGCTCGACCAGGGTGAATGGGTGGCCCACCTCAAGGTGGCCGACTGGCCCGGGGTGGCCCGTGCCTGCGAACAGCTGCTGCGCCAGCGGAGCAAGGACCTGCGGGTGGCCGGCTGGTACGCCGAGGCCCTGGCACACACCCAGGGTTTCGAGGGTCTGGCCCGGGGCGTGGACCTGTGCGCCAGCCTGATCGAACGCTTCTGGAGCGATCTCCACCCCCTCATCGAGGACGGCGATCTGGAACCCCGTGTGGGCAACCTGCGCTGGCTGAACGTCAAGGTGGAGGAGTTGGCCCGACGCATTCCCCTGCTGCCCCGCGCGGCGCTGGGCGGTCGTCCGGTGAGCCTGCTGGATGTGGAGGCCGCCCGAGCCCGACGTCTGGCCGGCGAGCCCGAGCCGGCCTCCGGCCTGAACGCCGCCGAGGCCCCCGTCGGGCTGGATGCCCTCATCCGGGGGCTGGCACAGGTCGGGCTGCGGGCCCACGAGGCCCAGGCGGGGGCCGTGTCTGCCGCCCTGACCGCCTGGGAGCGTCTGGCCGCCCTGGCCGACCAGGCGCTGGGCCAAGAGGCCCCCTCTTTCGCGGACGCGCGGCGTGCGCTGGACGCGGCACAGGATGCCCTGATGCGGCTGGCCCGCGATGCCGGCCTGACAACTTCAGCCGCACAGGCCGGTGAACCGGTGGCCACCGGCCCCGCGGGGCAGACCCTGGCCATCCCGACGACCGGCTCCCTGGGGGCCCCACCCGCGGCATTGCCAGGCCCGATCCAGTCACGGGCCCAAGCCCTGGAGCAGTTGCGCCAGGTGGCAGAGTACTTCCGTGTCACCGAACCCCACAGCCCGGTGGCCTACCTGGCCGACAAGGCGGCGCGCTGGGGCACCATGCCGCTGCACGACTGGCTGCGCACCGTGCTGAAGGACCCCGGCGCCCTGGCCCATGTCGAGGAGTTGCTGGGCGTGGAGCGCCGGGAAGAGCCGGGTTACTGAATGGCCGGGGCGGTCCGACGGACCGCCCTTCAGGCCAGCACGCGAAACTCGATGCGGCGGTTGCGGGCCCGCCCCTGGGGGCTCAGGTTGTCCGCCAGCGGGGCGGTCGGGA
>NZ_BADL01000304.1 GCF_000333615.1 Ideonella sp. B508-1
GCTGGACAGGTTCTGGCCGGCGAGCCGATGAACTGCGCCACGAAGACGGTGGCCGGGCGGGTGTAGATGTCGTCCGGCGTGCCCAGCTGCTGCAGCACGCCCTCGCGCATCACCGCGATGCGGTCGCCCAGGGTCATGGCCTCCACCTGGTCGTGGGTGACGTAGACGGTGGTGGTGCGGGTGCGCTGGTGCAGCAGCTTGATCTCGGCGCGCATCTCCACGCGCAGCTTGGCGTCCAGGTTGGACAGCGGCTCGTCGAACAGGAACAGCGAAGGGTTGCGTGCCAGGGCCCGGCCCATGGCCACGCGCTGACGCTGACCGCCCGAGAGCTGGGCCGGCCGGCGGTCCAGCAGGTGCTCGATCTGCAGCATCTTGGCGACGCGGGCGATGGCTTCCTCGCGCTGGGCCTTGGGCACCTTGCGCATCTCCAGGCCGAAGGCGATGTTCTGCGCCACCGTCATGTTGGGATAGAGCGCATAGCTCTGGAACACCATGGCGATGTCGCGGTCCTTGGGCGAGGCGTGGGTGATGTCGCGGTCGCCCAGCAGGATCTGGCCCGAGGTGGGCGTGTCCAGGCCGGCGATCATCGACAGCAGCGTGGACTTGCCGCAGCCCGAGGGGCCGACGAGGATGAGGAACTCGCCCTTCTCGACGTCGATGTCGATGGACTTGAGGATCTCGTGCGCGCCGTAGCTCTTGCGCACCTGGCGGATGGAGAGGGCTCCCATGGGTGTGGTCCTTTCAGCCCGGCTTCAGCCCTTGACGGCACCGGCGGTGAGGCCGCGCACGAAGTACTTGCCGGCCACGATGTAGACGAAGAGCGTGGGCAGGCCGGCGATCATGGCCGCGGCCATGTCGACGTTGTATTCCTTGACCACGCTGGAGGTGTTGGCGAGGTTGTTCAGGCCGACGGTGATGGGCTTGGTGCCCGCGTCGGAGAACACCACGCCAAAGAGGAAGTCGTTCCAGATCTGGGTGAACTGCCAGATGAAGGTGACGACCAGGATGGGGCCGGACAGCGGCAGCACGATGCGCCAGAAGATGCGCCAGAAGCCCGCGCCGTCCAGCAGCGCGGCCTTGATCAGCTCATCGGGCAAGCCGGCGTAGTAGTTGCGGAAGAACAGCGTGGTGCTGGAGAGACCGCACAGGATGTGCACCAGGGTCAGGCCCCAGATGGAGCTGGCCAGGCCCAGCCAGCCCAGCACCTGGGACATGGGCAGCAGCACCACCTGCAGCGGCATGAAGACGCCGAACAGCATCAACGCGAACATCAGCTCGCTGCCGCGGAAGCGCCACTTGGTCAGCACATAGCCGTTGATGGCCCCCAGCGCGGTGGTGATCAGCACGGCCGGCACCACCATCAGCACCGAGTTCCAGAAGAAGGGCTGCAGGCCTGAGCAATCGGTGCCGGTGCAGGCCCCGGACCAGGCCTTGGTCCAGGCGGCCAGGCTGGGCGCGAAGGGCATGGCCAGCAGGCTGCCCTGGCGGATCTCGTCCATGCTCTTGAGCGAGGTCGAGAGCATCACGTAGAGCGGGCCCAGGAAGAACAGCGCCAGCCCGATCAGAGCGGCCCACAGGGCGATGCGCAGGCCATCGATGCGGGGGGCCTCGGCCGCCGGCAGGGCCGGCGCGGTCAGGGTGGGGGCGCTCATCGGCGGCTCCTCAGTTCACTGTAGAGGTAGGGCACGACGATGGCGGCGACGGCCGCCAGCATCAGCGTGGCCGAGGCCGCGCCCTGGTTGATCTGGCCGCGGGTGAAGGCCATGGCGTACATGAAGGTGGCCGGCAGGTCGGTGGCGTAGCCAGGGCCGCCGGCGGTCAGCGCCATCACCAGGTCGAAGCTCTTGATGGCGATGTGCGAGAGCACCATCACGGTGGAGAAGAACACCGGCCGCAGGCTGGGCAGCAGGATGCGCAGGTAGATGCGCGGCATGGAGGCGCCATCGACCTGGGCGGCCTTGATGATGGATTCGTCGATGCCGCGCAGGCCGGCCAGGAACAGGGCCATCACGAAGCCCGCGCTCTGCCAGATGCCGGCGATCACGATGCAGTACAGGGCCCGGTCCGGGTTGACCAGCCAGTCGAAGCTGAAGGACTCGAAACCCCAGGCGCGCACGGTGTGCTCCACCCCCAGACCGGGGTTGAGGATCCACTTCCAGGCGGTGCCGGTGACGATGAAGCTCAGCGCCATCGGGTAGAGGTAGACGGTGCGCAGCACGCCCTCGGCACGGATCTTCTGGTTGAGCAGCACCGCCAGCAGCACGCCCACGGCCAGCGAACCGGCAATGAACAGCACGGCGAAGATCACCAGGTTCCAGGCCGCGACATGGAAGCGGTCGCTGTCCATCAGCGCGCGGTAGGCGTCCAACCCGGCGAACTCGTAGTTCGGCAACAGGTGGGACTCGGTCACCGACAGGTAGCCGTTCCAGGCGATCAGCCCGTAGATGAACAGGAAGGCGGCAACGAAGGAGGGCGCCAGCACGAGCTTGGGCAGCCAGTCGATGCGCCGCAGGGGAGAGACGGTGCTCATGGTGCGCGGTAAAAAAGAGGACCGAAAGGGGCTGGCCGCGGCCAGCCCCGTCGCAGGTCAAGCGCCCCAAGCGCGGGGCGGGGCGGCGCCCATCACTGGGCCTTGGCGGCGGCGACCAGCTTGGTCATGGTGTCGTCCACCGTGGCCTTGTCGCTGTTCCAGAACTGCGAGACCACATCCTTGATCGCGCCTTCCACGGCCGAAGGCACAGCCATGCCATGGGCGATCGAGGGCACCAGGGTGCCGCCCTTGGACGACTCGACGAAGTCCTTGGACGATTGCTTGGCGCAGGCGTCGAACTTGTCCATCGGCATGTTCAGGCGCACCGGGATGGAGCCCTTGTTCAGGTTGAACAGCTCCTGGAAGTCGGGCGACATCAGGGCCGAGGCCAGGTCACGCTGGGCCTTGGCATTGGCCGGGTTCTTCAGCTGGAACATGGCCAGGCTGTCCACGTTGTAGCTGAAGTCCTTGGCCGTGCCCGGCGAGGCCACGCACTCGAAGTCCTTGCCCGGGGTCTTGCCCGCGGCCAGGAACTCGCCCTTGGCCCAGTCGCCCATCAGCTGCATGCCGGCCTCGCCGCGGATGACCATGGCGGTGGCCAGGTTCCAGTCACGCCCGGGGGCGTTCTTGTCGGTGTAGCCCTTGATCTTCTTGAAGGTGGTCAGCACCTCCTTCATGGTGTCGCTCTTGAGCGCGGTCGGGTCCAGCTGCACCAAGGCCTTCTTGTAGAAGGCGGAGCCGCCGACGCCCAGGGCCACATCCTCGAAGGTGGTGAAGTCCTGCCAGCTCTGGCCGCCATGGGCCAGCGGGATCACGCCGGCCTTCTTCAGCGCCTCGGCGGCGGTGAAGAACTCGGCCCAGGTGGTCGGCGGCTTGATGCCGGCCTTCTTGAACACGGCGGTGTTGACCCACAGCCAGTTCACCCGGTGCACATTGACCGGCGCGGCCACGTAGTGGCCCTTGTACTTCAGACCGGCGGCGATCTGCGGCGGCAGCAGCTGGTCCCAGTGCTCGGGGCCGGCCACGTCGTCCAGGTTGGTCAGCACGCCCTCACGCGCCCACTCCTGGATGGAGGGGCCCTTGATCTGGGCGGCCGCGGGCGGGTTGCCCGAGACCACGCGCGACTTCAGCACGGTCATGGCCGAATCGCCACCGCCACCGGCCACCGCGAAGTCCTTCCAGGTGTGGCCCTTGGCCTTCATCGTGGCAGCCAGGGCCTGGGCGGCCTTGGCCTCGCCACCGGAGGTCCACCAGTGCAGCACCTCCACCTCGCCCGCACGGGCCACGCCGGTCACCAGGGCCGCGGTGGCGGCCAGGCCCAGGGCGCTCAGGCGCAAGGTGCTGCGCAGGGTCATCGTCTTGTTCATGCTCGCATCCTTTGGATTTGACAGGCACCGAGCCCCAGGGGCCCAGTGCCGAGTTTCATGCATTCACGCCGGTGGCTCGGCTCACCACCAGACTTCGGCCTGGATGCCGTAGCTGGTGCCGCTGGTCTTGCCATCGGCCAGCCCGGTCAGGCCATCGGCACCGGCCGCCGCGTTGGCCGCCTGGTTCCATTTGGCATGGGTGAAGTAGAAGCGCAATTCGGGGCGCTCCCAGAAGCCCTTGCCCGCGCTGATCGTCGGGGCGATCGTGAACTTGGTCAGGTTGGCACTGGACTGGCCCTGCGGGCTCACACGGTCCACGCCCACTTCGGCCAGGATCTTGAAGTTGCGGGTGAAGGCATAGCCCACGCGACCGCCCAGGGACTTGACCGTGGCGTCGCCGGCATCGGCATTCTTCTTCTCATACATGGCAATCAGCTGGCCGCCGAAATTCTCGTTGGCCTGGAACTGGTAGCCGTCGACGATGCGCCACTTCTTGACGTCGGAGCCATCGGTCAGCGTACCGAAGCCACCGGCCAGACCGGCCGAGCCCTTGGCATACTGGAACCACAGGTTGTTGCTGGCGCCGAAGGGCAGCTTGTCCTGGGTATGGCGCAGGCTGAAGCCGGCACCCGACTCCCCGCCGGTGAACTCGCCCTTGGTGGCGGTCAGCAGCAGGTTGATCGTGCCGTTCTCGTTGACCGGTGCATCGCGCAGCCAGGCGTTCAAACGGCTGCCGGGGTTGTCGTGGCCGTTGGCGTCCTGGGTGCTGCTGTCGGCACGGTAGAAGGCCAGGTCCAGCTTGCCGCCCAGGGCGGGCAGGCTGGCACCGGCGCCGGTGCCGTCGAGCTTCTCGAAGAAGGTGTCGACGATGTGGATGTCGGCCCCGCGGTGGTAACGCTTGCCGGCCCAGAAGCTGGCCTGCGGCGCGAAGTCCAGGCCGGTGGCCTCGGCCCACATCTGCGCGGTCTCCCACTTGGCATCGCCCGAGTCGCTGGCGTTGCCCTTGAAGATCGTGGGCATGAAGTGGATCTTGTAGGTGTCGCCGCTGTCCTTGCGGGCCACGGTGCCGCTGAACAGGAACTCGCCGTAGAAGTCGCACTCGTTGCCCAGGCGGTACTTGAAGTCGGCGCCGGACAGGCCGTAGCAGGCCCGGTTGGCGTTCTTCGAGGTGGCGCCGGGGCCGGCCCGGAAGTAACCGTTCGAGTCCAGGGCGATCTGGGCCTGGGCGCCGCCAGCCAGTGCGGCCAGCAGCAAGCCCAGCAGCGGGGCCGGGCGCAGGGAATATTTCATGGTTGTCTCCTCGTCGTCTTGGTGAGATGCCCCGACACGGCAGGAGACCCATCGGCCCCCTGTGTTCAGGTGCGGCCGAAGATTAATGTTTTATTAATGTATATGAACTTGAGACAACATCCTATGGACAATTCCCTAACAATTCATTAATCACACGCGCGCTGCCAGGGGCAGCCGCAGCCGCACCCGCAGGCCGTGGGGGGGGCGGTCCAGCAAGGTGACCGTGCCGGCGTGGCGCTCGATGATCTCCTTGACGATGGGCAGGCCCAGGCCACAGCCCAGACCTTCCTGGGTGCCGCGGTAGAAGCGCTCGAACACGGCCTCGCGCTGGGCCAGCGCAATGCCCGGCCCGGTATCGTCCACCTCGACCACGGCCTGGCCGTCCTCCGCCCGCACCCGCACCGTCACCTCGGCCCCGCGGCCGGCGTAGCGGATGGCGTTGTCGATCACGTTGGACAGCGCCTCACGCACCAGCAGGGCATGGCCGATGACCCGCAGCGGCGTCTCCCTGGCTTGCCCCGGATCGTCCTCGGCCCAGCCCAGGTCCACCCCCGCCTGCAGGGCCCGCGGCACCAGCTCGGCCGTCAGCTCCTCGGCCAGGCGACGCAGGTCGAAGGGGCTGCGGGCCATCACATGGCTGGATTCGGGCTCGGCCCGGGCCAGCGTCAGCAACTGGGTGACCAGGTGGGCGCTGCGGGTGGCGCTTTCATGCACCAGGGTCAGTCGCGCCCGCAGGGAGGGGTCGGTCGCCTCCCGCAGCGCCAGCTCGGTCTGGCTCTTGAGGCCGGCCAGCGGGGTGCGCAGCTGGTGGGCGGCGTCACTGATGAAGCGCTGCTGCTGGCCCACGCTCTCACGCACGGCCTGCAGCAGCTTGTTCAGGGCCGCGGTCAGGGCCTGCACCTCTTCGGGCGCCCGCCCCAGCTGGATCGGGTCCAGGTGGCTGGGCGCGCGCGAGATGACGGCCTGGTGCAGGCGGGCCAGCGGCGCCAGCCCGGCCCGCAGGCTGGCCCAGACGATCAGCGACATCAGCAACACCAGGCCGGTCAGCGGCAGGGCCGTGTCGTGCAGGATCTGAGTCGCCAGGGTGTCGCGGCCGATGCGGCTCTTGGCCAGCTGCACCAGCATGGTCTGCGGCGCGTCGGCCTCGCCCCAGGCCAAATAGAGGGCGACCACCCGCACCTGCACCGTGCCTTCGCGCTCCTTCAACATGGCGTCGTAGAAGCGCGGCTTGTCCAGCACCGGCCCCAGGCCGTTGGGGGAGCTGACCTCGGGCGGTGGCTCGGGCAGGCGCTGGTTGCCCAGGATGAGCTGGCCCGGTGGCGAGCTGACCATGTAGTAGACCCGGTCGTCGGGGTCGGTCTCGATGATGTCGCGCGCCGCCTTGGGAAAGTCGATCAGCAGGCCGCTGCCCATGGGCTTGACCTGGCGCGCCAGCGCGCGCGAGGCCTGGTAGAGGCTGCGGTCCAGCGCCAGGTTGGCGTAGCGGGCCGCCACGGTGTAGGACAGCACCGCCGCCCCCAGCCACAACACCAGCTGCGGCACCAGCAGCCACAGCAGCAGATAGCGCCGCAGCGGCCCGGCCCCGGGGGCCAGCCAGGCCAGCCAGCGCAGGCGGCTGCGGTGCGAGGCCTCAGACATCTTCGAGCAGGTAGCCCAGACCGCGCACGGTGCGGATGCCCAGACCGGAATCCTCCAGCTTGCGGCGCAGGCGGTGGATGTAGACCTCCAGCGTTCCCGCGGGCGAACTGGCCGGCTCGGCGGCGTCGCCCGCCCAGGCCTGGGCGATCTGCTCCTTGGTCACCACCCGGCCCTTCTGGGCCAGCAGCGCGTCCAGCAGCAGCCATTCGCGCGGGGACAGCTCCAGCGCCACGCCATCCACACTGGCCCGCCGGGCCTCGCGGTCGAAGCTGAGCCGGCCACTGAGCTGCACCGGCGTGCGCCCGTCGGCCCCCCCCGACAGGCGGGCCCGGCGCAGCAGCGCGCGAATGCGGGCCTCCAGCTCGGGGAAGTCGAAAGGCTTGGTGAGGTAGTCGTCGGCCCCGGCGTTCAGGCCCGCCACCCGGCTGTCCAGGCTGTCCAGCGCGGTCAGGATGAGCAGCGGCAGCGTGGGCCGGGCCGCATGCACCCGCTTGAGCACGGTGAGGCCGTCGACCAGCGGCAGACCCAGGTCGATCACGCCCAGGTCGAAGGGCTGCTTGAGCAGCAGGTATTCGGCCACCGCCCCGTTGTCGGCCACCTCCACCTCGAAGCCGGCGGCGCGCAGATTGGACGACAGGGCATCGGCCAGGATGGCATCGTCCTCGGCAAGCAACAATCGCATGGAACAGGGCTGCCGTGCAGCATGGATCGACGAACGCCGAGAATTCTCCCATGAGCCTCACCGACCAGATTCAGCGCACCCTGAGCACCCTGCCCGCTGCCGAGCAGCGCGTAGCCCAGGCGGTGCTGGCCGATCCCCGCGCCGCACTGGCGCGTACCGTGGCCGAGCTGGCCGGCCAGGCCCGGGTCAGCAACCCGACGGTGGTGCGCTTCTGCCGCAGCCTGGGCTTTGCCGGCTGGGCCGACTTCAAGCTCAAGCTGGCCGGCAATCTGGGCCAGGGCCTGCCCTATGTGCACCAGTCGGTGGCCCCGGGCGACGGCAGCCGGGCGGTGGTGGACAAGATCGTCGAGCAGGTGCAGCAGACCCTGGCCGACTTCCGCCAGAACGCCGGGCTGCGTCCACTGGAGCAGGCCAGCCAGGCGCTGGTGCGCACCATCCGGGCCGGGCGCCGCATCGAGTTCTACGGCGTGGGCAACTCGGGCATCGTGGCGCAGGACGCCCAGCACAAGTTCTTCCGCATGGGCTGCCACACGGCCGCCTATGCCGACGGCCACCTGCAAGTGATGGGCGCCACCCTGCTCCAGCCCGAGGACTGCGTGGTGGTGTTCTCCAACTCCGGCCGCAGCCGGGATCTGCTGGACGCCACCGAGCTGGCACGCCAGCAAAAGGCCACCACGGTGGCCGTCACCGCCAGTGGCTCGCCGCTGGCCGCGGCAGCCGACGTCCACATCGCCGCCGATCACCCCGAGTCCTACGAGGAGTACAGCCCCATGGTGTCGCGCCTGCTGCACCTGGTGATCGTGGACATCCTGGCCACCGAGGTGGCGCTGCAACTGGGCCCCGACCTGCCGGCCCGCCTGCATGCCCTCAAACGCAACCTGCGCGCCAAGCGCTACCGGGACGACTGAGTCAGGGTTCTCACGGGGTGTAATCTGATTACCATTTTTTAGGTAATTTCATTACACTGACAACTTCCCTGACTGGACGCTCGCCATGGACCCTGTCGTTTCCGCCTCCGACCCCGACCTGGACCTGTTCATCTTCGGCGCCACCGGCGACCTGTCGGTGCGCAAGCTGCTGCCTGCGCTGTACATGGCCCATCTGCACGGCAACCTGCCGGCCGGGGCCCGCATCCTGGCCGTCGGGCGCCAGGCGCTGACGCGCGAGGCCTTCATCCAGCAGGTGCTGGGGGGCGCGCGCCAGTTCATCGAGGCCCGCGCCCTGCAGGCCGAGGCCTGGGACCGCTTCGAGTCCCTGATCGACTATGTGGCGCTGGACGCCACCCAGGCCGAGGATTTCGTCCGTCTGGCCCGCCACAGCCGCCCCGGCGCCCAGCGGGTGTTCTACCTGGCCACCGCCCCGGCCCTGTTCACCCGCATCTGCGCCCACCTGGCCGGGGCCGGTCTGGTCGACGCCCAGGCCCGCGTGGTGCTGGAAAAGCCCCTGGGCCACGACATGGCCTCGGCCCGGGCCATCAATGCCGAGGTCGGCCGCTTCTTCCAGGAGCAGCAGATCTTCCGCATCGACCATTACCTGGGCAAGGAGACGGTGCAGAACCTGATGGTGCTGCGCTTCGGCAATGCCATCTTCGAGCCGCTCTGGCGCGCCCCCTTCATCCGCAGCGTGCAAATCACCGTGGCCGAGACGGTGGGCGTGGGCAGCCGCGCGGGCTTCTACGACGGCACCGGCGCCCTGCGCGACATGGTGCAGAACCACCTGCTGCAGATGCTGTGCATCGTGGCGATGGAGCCGCCCGTGTCGCTGGACCCGGACGCCATCCGCGACGAGAAGCTCAAGGTGCTGCGCTCGCTGCGGCCCATGGGCCCGGCCGAGATCGCGCGCGACGTGATCCGCGGCCAGTACAGTGCCGGCACCGTGCAGCAGCGCGCGGCGGCGGGCTATCTGCAGGAAGACGGCGTGCCCCCGGACAGCCGCACCGAGACCTTCGTCTCGCTCAAGGCCCACATCGACAACTGGCGCTGGGGCCATGTGCCCTTCTTCCTGCGCACCGGCAAATGCCTGGCCGAGCGCTGCTCGGAGATCGTGATCGACTTCGCCGGCCAGCCCTTCTCGCTGTTCCCCGACACCTACCGCAGCGCCGGCAACCGCCTGGTCATCCGCCTGCAGCCCGAGGAATCGGTGCAGCTGCAGATCATGGCCAAGGAGCCCGGCAGCGGCATGAAGCGTCGCCCGGTCAGCCTGGACCTGGACCTGCACACCGCCTTCACCGAACGCCGGGCCGAGGCCTACGAGCGCCTGCTGATCGACGTCATCCGCGGTCGGCTGACCCACTTCATGCGGCACGACGAACTGGAGGCCGCCTGGGCCTGGGTGGAGCCCATCCTGCACGGCTGGGCCGCCCAGGGCGACGCCCCCCGGCCCTACGCCGCCGGCACCTGGGGCCCGGCCGCCTCGTCGGCCCTGATGGCCCGCCACGACATGCAATGGTCCGAGGAGGCCTGATCCCATGAGCACCCCGCTTCATCCCCGCATCGCCGAGGTCACCGAGCGCATCCGCGCCCGCAGCCAGAACCTGCGCCAGGCCTATCTGGACACCGTGGCCCACTGGCAGCGCCAGGGCACCCAGCGCGGGCACATGAGCTGCGCCAACCTGGCCCACACCTTCGCCGCCTCGCCGGCCGACGACAAGCTGGCGATCAAGGCCCTGCGGGCGCCCAACATCGGCATCGTCACGGCCTACAACGACATGCTGTCGGCCCACCAGCCCTACGCCAGCTACCCGGACCAGATCAAGGCCGCGGCCCGTGCCGCCGGCGGCGTGGCCCAGGTGGCCGGTGGCGTGCCCGCCATGTGCGACGGCATCACCCAGGGCAACGAGGGCATGGAGCTCTCGCTGTTCTCGCGCGACGTGATCGCCATGGCCACCGCGGTGGCCCTGTCGCACCAGACCTTCGACGCGGCCATGTGCCTGGGCATCTGCGACAAGATCGTGCCGGGCCTGCTGATCGGGGCGCTGCAGTTCGGCCACCTGCCGGTGGTCTTCGTGCCCGCCGGGCCGATGCGCTCGGGCCTGCCCAACGACCGCAAGGCCAAGGTGCGCCAGGAGTACGCCCAGGGCAAGGTGGACCGCGCCGCCCTGCTGGCGGCCGAGTCCGCCTCGTACCACAGCGCCGGCACCTGCACCTTCTACGGCACGGCCAACTCCAACCAGATGCTGATGGAGATCATGGGCCTGCAGCTGCCCGGCTCGGCCTTCGTGCCACCGGACGACCCGCTGCGCGCCGCGCTGACCGACGAGGCCACGCGCCGCGCCCTGGCCATGTCGGCCCAGGGCGCCGAGCCCACCGTGCTGGCCCAGATCGTCGACGAGCGCGCCATCGTCAACGGCATCGTCGGCCTGCTGGCCACCGGTGGCTCCACCAACCACACCCTGCACCTGGTGGCCATGGCGCGCGCCGCCGGCCTGCGCATCGACTGGACCGATTTCGCCGAACTCTCCGAGGTGGTGCCGCTGATGACGCGCATCTACCCCAATGGCACGGCCGACGTGAACCACTTCCACGCCGCCGGTGGCATGGGTTTCCTGATCCGCGAGCTGCTGGACGCGGGCCTGCTGCACCCGGATGTGGCCACCGTGGCCGGCCCCGGTCTGGCCCACTACACCCGCGAGCCCTGGCTGCAGGATGGCCGCCTGGCCTGGCGCGACGCACCGGCCGAAAGCGGCGACCTGGCCGTGCTGCGGCCGGCCCGCGAGCCCTTCAGTGCCGACGGCGGGCTCAAGCTGCTGCAGGGCAACCTGGGCCGCTCGGTCATCAAGGTCTCGGCCGTCAAGCCCGAACACCGCCATGTGCGCGCCCCGGCCGTGGTGGTGGACGACCCGGCCGAGCTGATCGCCCAGTTCAAGGCCGGCCAGTTGGAACGCGACTTCGTGGCCGTGCTGCGCCACCAGGGTCCGCAGGCCAACGGCATGCCCGAGCTTCACACCCTGACCCCGGTGCTGGGCGTGCTGCAGGACCGCGGCTTCCACGTCGCGCTGGTGACCGACGGCCGCATGTCGGGGGCCTCGGGCAAGGTGCCGGCGGCCATCCACCTCAGTCCCGAAGCCCTGGCTGGCGGCGCCATCGCCCGCCTGCGCAGCGGCGACATCATCGAGCTCGATGCCCACGCCGGCCGGCTGGTCGTCGAACTGAGCGATGATGAACTCGCCGCCCGGCCCCTCGAGACGGCGGACCTGTCCGCCCACCAGCGCGGCTGCGGTCGCGAACTGTTCGCCACCTTCCGCCGCCAGGCCTCGCGCGCCGAGGCCGGTGGCAGCGCCCTCTTTCCGGAGATCTGACGTGAGCACCACCCTGCCCGCCCTGCCTGCGTTCCGCTCCCGTGTTGTGCCTGTGGTCGTGCTGCAGGAGGCCGCCCACGCGGTGCCCCTGGCCCAGGCCCTGCTGGCCGGCGGCATCGACGTGATCGAGATCACCCTGCGCACCCCCTGCGCGCTGGAGGCCATCGCGGCCGTGGCGCGTGATGTCCCCGACATGCAAGTGGGTGCCGGCACCCTGCTCGGCGCCGACGATGTGCGGCGCGCCCAGGACGCGGGCGCCCGCTTCGGCCTGTCACCCGGCCACAGCCCGGCCCTGCTGCAGGCGGTGGCCGAGGCCGGCCTGCCTTTCGTGCCCGGTGTGATGACCCCCGGCGAGGTGATGGCCGCCCGGGAAGCCGGTTACCGGCTGATGAAGCTGTTTCCGGCCACGGTGGCCGGCGGCCTGGACATGCTCAAGGCCCTGGCCTCGCCCTTCGGGGATGTACGCTTCTGCCCCACCGGTGGCGTGAGCCTGGACAACCTGGGCGGCTTCCTGAAGCAGCCCAATGTCGCCCTGGTGGGGGGTTCCTGGCTGGCCCCGGCCGCCGCGCTGCAAGCGGGGGACTGGGCCCAGATCACCACCCTGGCCCGCCAGGCGATGGCGCTGAGTGCCGGCTGAGCTTGCGCGGACGCCCCCACCCGCAGGAGCCATCCCCCGATTGGGGGCTGGGGATCCCGGCGGGGCGGTGTTAAGGTGTAAACCTGAAAGGCACGTCCCGGGTCCCGNGTNATCNCCCNCTCCCCTCGATTGTTTCACGATCACCGGGC
>NZ_BADL01000303.1 GCF_000333615.1 Ideonella sp. B508-1
CGGCCCGCACCGGCAGGCCCAGCAGCTCGGTGTAGAAGTGCCGGGACCGGGCGTAGTCGCTGCAGATCAGCGCCACATGGTGCACGCCCAGCAGTGGTGGCCGCGGACAGGCCTCAGGCCCCATCGGGCATCTCCAGCGCCTCGGCCGCGCCGCGCAGGGCCGGCGAGGTGGGCGAGAGGATGAGCTGCACCGGGATCTCGCGCAGGTAGGACGCGAAGCGCCCCTTGGCCTCGAAGCGGGCCCGGAAGGGCGAGCGGTCGAAGGCCATGCCCAGCCGCGGCACGATGCCGCCGCCGATGTACACGCCACCGCGGGCGCCCAGGGTCAGCGCCAGATCGCCGGCCACCGCGCCCAGCCAGCCGCAGAACAGGTCCAGCACCTGGGCGCAGTGCGCGTCCCCGCCAGCCAGTGCGGCTTCCACGATGGCGGCCGCCTCGGGCGCATCCGCGGGGGTGACCGACTGGCCCTGCACCACGCCCAGGGCCTGGTGCAGCGCACGCAGGCCCGGGCCGGAGAGGGCCCGCTCGGCCGACACGCGGCCGTAACGCTGGCGCAGCACGGCCACCAGCTCGGCCTCCAGCGGGGTCTCGGCCGGCAGGCTCACATGGCCGCCCTCGCCCGCCAGCGGCAGCCAGCGTGGGCCCAGAGGCAGCAGGCCGGACACGCCCAGGCCGGTGCCCGCGCCCACCAGGCCGATGGCCGCCCCGGGCTGGGCCGCACCGCCCCCGACCTGGCGCAGCTCGTGGGCCGGCAGGTGCGGCAGGGCCAGTGCCAGCGCGGTGAAGTCGTTGATGACCCGCAGCCGCTCGAAGCCCAGGGCCTGCCGCAGCGCCTCGATCGAGAAAGACCAGTGGTGGTTGGTCATCTGCACCCGGTCGCCGGTGACCGGGGTGGCGATGCCCACCGCCGCCAGGGCCGGCACCGGAAGGGCGGTCTCACCCAGGTAGGCCCGCATCGC
>NZ_BADL01000302.1 GCF_000333615.1 Ideonella sp. B508-1
CCAGGATGTACTGCAGCATCTGCGGGCCTAGGCCTGAACCCGCGGCCGCATTGCCAGCCACGCAGTTGCTGGAGGTCACATAGGGGTAGGTGCCGTGGTCGATGTCCAGCAGCGTGCCCTGCGCCCCTTCGAACAGCAGGTTCTGGCCCGCCAGATGGGCCTTGTGGAGCGCGTAACCCACATCGGCCATCATCGGGCGCAGCTGTTCACCCATGGCCATGGCCTGGTCGAAGATGGGCTGGAATTCCAGCGCATCGGCCTTCAGGTGGCCCTGCAGCATGAAGTTGTGCAGGTCCAGCAACTCGCGCAGCTTGGCGCCGAAGCGCTCGGGGTGCTTCAGATCCTGCACGCGCAGGGCCCGGCGGGCCACCTTGTCCTCGTAGGACGGGCCGATGCCCTTGCAGGTGGTGCCGATCTTGCCGGCACCGCTGTTCTCGCGCAGGGCTTCGCGGGCCTTGTCGACCGCCACGTGGAACGGCAGGATCAGCGGGCAGGACTCGCTGATGTACAGGCGCGAACGCACCTCCAGGCCGGCCTTCTCCAGGCGCTCGATCTCGCTGAGCAGGTGGGTCGGGTCGACCACCACGCCGTTGCCGATGTAGCAGGCCACGCCCTCGCGCATGATGCCCGAGGGGATCAGCTGCAGCGCGGTCTTCACACCCTTGATGACCAGGGTGTGGCCGGCGTTGTGACCGCCCTGGAAGCGCACCACGCCCTGGGCGTGGTCCGTCAGCCAGTCCACGACCTTGCCCTTGCCTTCGTCACCCCATTGGGTCCCGACGACGACGACGTTGCGCCCGCGCGCAGAAGTATTGCCTTGTTGCATGGCGTTCCAGCGATTCAATGAAAACAGGAGGGATGGGCGGCGCTCAGAGCGCCCGCACCAGCCAGCGGCCGTCGACCTGGGTCAGCTCCCGGTCGCAATCAAATTCCTCGGTCTCCTGCTCGTGCCCGGGCAGGATGCAGACCACGGTTTCGCCCTGGCTGCGCAGGGACCGGATGGCGGCGCGCAGTGCGTCGTCTTCGGCCCAGGGGGCGCGCACCGCGGCCCGCACCGGCCCCGACGGCACCAGGGCCGCCAGGTTCTTCAGGTCGATCACGCTGAAGCCCACGGCCGGGCGGTTGCGACCGAACACGGCGCCGATTTCGTCGTAGCGACCACCACGCGCCAGCGCGTCGGCCGAACCGCCACCATAGATGGCGAAGCGAACACCGCTGTAGTAGGCGTAGCCGCTCATGTCGGACAGGTCGAAACCGATCTGCACGTCCGGATAGGCCTGGCGCAGATGCCCTGCCAGCCAGGTCAGATCGGCCAGCGCAGCCTGGATGGGGCCACGCGCAGGCAGGCGATGCCGTGCGATCTCCA
>NZ_BADL01000301.1 GCF_000333615.1 Ideonella sp. B508-1
AGCGAGCTTCGCCGGCGCGCGCTTCCTCTGCCCGACCGCGTTGCCCAGCCTGAGTCGCCATCCACGCTGGCTGCATCGCAGCCCCTGGAGCCCCCAGGCCAGACTGCAGGCCCGTGCGCGCAAGCAGGCCGACTGGCTGGCCCGCCAGCAGTTGCTGGTGCGACTGGCCGATCTGGGGGAACAAGTGCTGGCGCAACTGGAAGCTGAGCACCGACTGGAGTTCGAACAGCGACGGGGCTGGCTGATCCTTCATCCGGACGAACGCAGCCTCAAGCTGAGAGAAGCCGACGCCGCCCATCTGTCCAGCCTGGGGTTGCCCCACCAATGCCTGGGCCCCGAGGAGCTGGCGATAGCGGAACCAGCCATCCATGCGACTCGCCCTGCCGCCGGCGGTCTCTGGCTGCCTCAGGTGCGGGTGGTGAACACCCGCCAGCTGACGCAGCAGCTCAGGGGACTCGCCCAGCAGCTGGGCGCCGTCTTCCACCTCAACGCCGAGGTGGAAGAGATCGACACGCGGCACCCCACGCGCCTGCGATCCAAGCGGCTGGACGGCGAAGCCGGCGTGGACACCCCGTTCGACGCCGTGGTGCTCTGCACAGGCACCGCCTCGATGCACTGGCTCAAGGCCCAGGGCCTGCGCTGGCCCCTGCAGGCCGCGCCCGGCTGTTCCCTGACCGCGCCGCTGCACCTGCCGGAAGCCATGCCCGACCCAGCCCCCCGGGGTGCCGTCACGGATGCCCAGACCGGCCTGACCCTGTCACGGCTGGGTGAGCGGGTTCGCATCACCGATCCGTGGGCCGAGCTCGACGCCAAGGGGCGCCCGGCTCTGACGACCCAGCGGCGGATGTATGCCGCGCTGGGACGCTGGTTCCCGGAGGCTGGACATGGCAATCCAGCGCAGGCCTGGCAGGGCACACGGGCCAGACTGCCCGACGATGCCCCGGTGGTCGGCCCCAGCCCCTGGCCGGGGCTCTGGCTCAACCTGGGGCATGGCGATCAGGGCAGCGCCGTGGCCGGCGGCTGCGCGCAGCTGCTGGCCGACGCGCTCGAAGGACGGCCCGCGCTGGAGGGACAGGACCTGCTGGGCTGCACGCGCTGGTGAGCCCGCAAGGGTGACAAGCAAGCCAACGCCGGCCACACTCCTGGCATGGCCCTCCTCCCCGTTCTTGCGTCTCCCTCGGCGCAGCCGCCCCGATCGGCACTGCCGGTACACGACACCGAGGCCTCACGAAGCATCGAGGCGCGCGCCCTGCAGGCCCAGACGGCGGCTGGCGCCCTGATGGCCCGGGCCGGCCTGGCCGTCGCCCGACTGGCCCTGGCCCTGGCCCCGCATCAGGGAACCTTCTGGGTCCTCTGCGGCCCCGGCAACAATGGCGGCGACGGCCTGGTGGCCGCCCGCCACCTCCATCAGCAAGGGTCGGCCGTGAGGGTGATCCTGGCCGGGGTGGCCGAGCGGCTGCCCACTGACGCCCGCCAGGCCCTGGAGGCCGCCCGGGCTGCCGGGGTTTCCTTCGCGGAAGAGCCGCCCCCCAGCTCAGAAGCCCCCCGGCTGGTGATCGATGCTCTGCTGGGGCAGGGGCAGACCCGCCCCCTGAAAGGCCGGCTGGCCGAACTCGCGCACTGGTGCAACACCCAGCCCGCCCCCGTGTTGTCCGTCGACCTGCCCAGCGGCATGCAAGGCGACACCGGACAGGCCACCGGAGAGGCGGTGGTGCAGGCCACGGCCACCCTGTCGCTGCTGACCCTCAAGCCTGGCCTGTTCACCGGCCGCGGACGGGATCTCGCCGGCGCCCTGTGGTGGGACGATCTGGGCATCCATCCCGATGACCGACATCGCGCCGCGACGGCCTGGATCACCGGCGAAGAGGACGCCCGGCCCCTCTGGCCCCTGCGGCGGCATGGCCAGCACAAGGGCAGCTTCGGTGACCTCTGGGTACTGGCGGGCGCGCGCGGCATGACCGGCGCCGCGCTGCTGGCCGGGCGGGCCGGCCTGGCCGGGGGCGCCGGACGGGTCTATGTCAGCCTGCTGGACGACGCCCCACCACTGGACTGCGACCTGGTGCACCCAGAGCTGATGTTCCGCCGCGCCAGCGGCTGGCAAGCGCCGGACGTGCTGGAGGCGGCCACCCTGGTGTGCGGTTGCGGGGGAGGTGACGCCGTTCGTCAGGTGCTGCCGGAGGCCCTGGCCCGCGCTCGCCGGCTGGTGCTGGACGCCGATGGACTGAACGCTGTGGCCGCCGAGCCGGGATTGCAGGAAGCCCTGCGCGCACGGGCGGACCGCGGACTCGCCACCGTGCTGACGCCCCACCCCCTCGAGGCGGCACGACTGGCCGGCTGCAGCAGCGCAGACATCCAGGCGGACCGCATCGCCCATGCCCTGGCCCTGGCCAGGCAACTGCGCGCCGTCGTCCTGCTCAAGGGTTCGGGCACGGTGGTCGCCACGCCCTCGGGCGCCTGCTGGCTCAACCCGACCGGGCATGGCGGGCTGGCCTGCCCAGGCAGCGGGGACATTCTGGCCGGCTGGCTGGGTGCCGCCTGGTCTGCCCAGCTTGCCGCGGACGACGAGGTGGGGCTGGCCGCTCGGGTGGCGGCGGCATCGGCCTGGCTGCACGGCCGCGCGGCCACACAGGCCCTGCCCGAACCCCATGGCCCCATCCTGGCCGAGACCCTGATCGCCGCCATGGCCCGAGAGCTGTCCCTCAAGGCCTGACGGATCGGGGGAGACAACTCTGCGCGGGGACTCAGCGTCGCTTGCTGGCGTTCTTGCGCCCTGCGCCCGCCCCCCTCGCCACCTCATTGCCGCCCTTGGCCAAGGCGACTGCCTCCCGCCCCTCCCCCTTGCGGGGTGAGCGGCCCGACTTGCTCCTGGCGGCCTTGGTGGCACGCTTGTGCACGCGATCGGCGGCCTCCAGTTCCGCCAGCTCCTCGGTGGCCTTCTTGCCGCTGCCGCGCGCAGCCCCCTGCGCCGCCGGGCTCTTGCGACCCGCCGTGCTGGACCGCAGCTCTTCACCATCACGCACCATGCGGAAGTCGATCCGGCGACCATCCAGATCGACGCGGCTGACCTGGATGCGCACCCGGGTGCCGATGGCGTAGCGCACGCCAGAGCGCTCGCCGCGCAGCTCCTGACGCACCTCGTCGAAGCGGAAGTACTCGCCCCCCAGCTCGGTGATGTGGACCAGGCCCTCGACATAGAGCGAATCCAGCGTCACGAAGACACCGAAGCTGGTCACAGCCGTCACGGAGCCGCTGAACTCTTCGCCCAGGCGCTCACGCATGTAGCGGCACTTCAGCCAGGCCTCCACATCGCGGGAGGCCTCGTCCGCCCGTCGCTCGTTGGCACTGCAATGCAGGCCGGCCGCCTCCCAGCGCTCGGTCTCGACCAACTGGACCTTGGTGGGCTTGCCGTTCTTGCGCGCCGGCGCCGGCCCCTGCTCCCCCTTGCCCAGGTGGTAGTGCCTGCCCGCCAGGAGGGCCTTGAGCACCCGGTGCACCAGCAGGTCGGGATAGCGGCGGATGGGGCTGGTGAAGTGGGCATAGGCCTCGTAGGCCAGCCCAAAGTGGCCACTGTTGACCGGGGTGTAGAGGGCCTGCTGCATGGTCCGCAGCAGCATGGTGTGGATCTGTGCGGCATCCACCCGGTCTTTGGTCGCCTCGGCGATGGCCTGGAACTCCGCCGGCGTGGGCTCCTCGCTCAGGGACAGGCCGATGCCCTGCGCCTTCAGGTAGTTCTGCAGGGCCAGTCGCTTCTCGGGCGTGGGGCCCTCGTGCACGCGGAACAGGCAGGGGTGCTGGTGCACGTTGATGAAATCGGCCGCGCAGACATTGGCCGCCAGCATGGCCTCCTCGATCAACCGGTGCGCGTCGTTGCGCACCCGGGGCACGATCTTCTCGATGCGGCCGTTCTCGTCGCAGACAATCTGCGTCTCGGTCGTGTCGAAATCGACCGCGCCGCGCCGCTCACGGGATTTGAGCAGGGCCCGATACACCTCGTGCAGCTGCAGCAGATGCGGCAGCAAGGCGGCACGCCGCGTGGCCTCCGGCCCGCGGGTATTGCTCAAGGCCGCGGCCACCTCGGTATAGGTCAGGCGTGCGTGCGAGCAGATCACGCCAGGGTAGAACTGGTAGGCCGTCACCTCGCCGAGGTCGCTCACCAGCATGTCACACACCATCGTCAGCCGGTCCACCTCGGGGTTCAGCGAGCACAGTCCGTTGGAGAGCTTTTCCGGCAGCATGGGAATGACCCGCCGCGGGAAGTACACCGACGTGGCACGCTCGTAGGCATCACGGTCCAGCGGCTCGCCCGGCTTGACGTAGTGGGAGACGTCGGCAATGGCCACCAGCAGGCGCCAGCCCTTGGTCGCATTGGCCCCGCGGCCACTGCTGTAGGCTTCGCAATACACCGCATCATCGAAGTCGCGTGCGTCCTCGCCGTCGATGGTGACGAAAGGCACGTCGCGCAGGTCCACGCGCTGCTTCAGGTCGGCAGGCTTGAGCTTCTCGGGCAGGGCCGCCGCCTGGGACAGGGTCTCCGGCGAAAAGCGATGCGGCACCTCGTACTTGCGCACGGCGATCTCGATCTCCATGCCCGGATCGTCGATCTCGCCCAGCACCTCGCTGACCCGCCCCACGGGCTGGGAGTACATCGAAGCCGGCTCGGTCAGCTCCACCGCCACCACCTGCCCCACGGAGGCGTTGGCGATGCCGTTCTTCGGGATCAGGATGTCCTGGCCGTAACGCCGGTCTTCGGGCGCCACCAGCCAGACGCCGTTCTCGAAGAGCAGACGGCCGATGATGGGCACCTTGCGACGTTCGAGAATGTCGACCACCCGGCCCTCGGGCCGCCCCCTGCGATCCAACCGCTGGATGCGCACCCGCACGCGGTCGCGGTGCAGCACCGCCCGCATCTCCTGGGGAGACAGGTAGATGTCTCCTTCGCCATCGTCACGGCGGACAAAGCCGTGACCATCGCGGTGCCCCATCACCACACCGTCGACATCGCCCAGAGAGGCGGCGGCCGGCGCCGAAGTACTTGTGTTCTGTTTTGTTTTAATGGTATAGTCCTATCTTTCGCTTTTGAGGCAACTGAACAAGTTGCTTCTTGAGCGGCAAAATCCTGAAATGCCCAGGTGGCGGAATTGGTAGACGCACTAGTTTCAGGTACTAGCGGGTAACTCCGTGGAGGTTCGAGTCCTCTCCTGGGCACCAAGAATAACGAGAATTTCCCGGAAATTCTTCTTCGAAGGCTGGCACATGGTGCCGGCCTTTTTGTTTTGTGCGTTCAAGGTCGGATGGTTGTGGTGTTCACCACACGGGGCCCGGCTGCAGCGCCGAAGCGCAACGCTCCGCCACGCCCCGGAATCACTTCCGAGGTCGCGCGGATGGGCTTGATCAGATCGCGTGCTTGCGCTCCAGGCCTTCGGGCCGCAGCGAGTCGTACTCTTCGAAGGNCTGGTGAATCCAAGGGCTGGTGACCAGTTCTT
>NZ_BADL01000300.1 GCF_000333615.1 Ideonella sp. B508-1
GGCCCGTTCGGGCCGGCGCAGCGGCGTGCGGGCCAGGGTGGGCCACACCAGGCGCGCCAGCAGGGACGAGCTCGACGCCACCGAACCGTTCATCGGCGCCACCAGCAGCCCCACGCCCAGCACCCCGCCGGCGGGCCCGGCGCCCCAGCGGGCCAGGCCGCGGCTGGCACCTGCGTAGAGGGCGTCGGCCAGGGCCACGCGCTGCAGCAGCACCCCCACGAACACATAGAGCGGCAGGGCCTGCAGCAGGTCCGACTCCAGCAGCCCGGTGAGGCGAGCCGGCAGGGCGGTGAGCACGCCGACATCCAGCACGCCCAGGCCCCAGCCGAAGGCGGCGGCGGCACTGGAGACCCCGAGCAGCAGGGCCCAGACCGGCAAGCCGGTGCCCATCACCAGCAGGCCCAGCGCCAGCAACATCCACAAGCCGCCCTGCACAGTGCCCATCGCGCTCGCTCCGCTCAGCATGCCGGCCGGCGCCAGGCGCGCCAGAGCTCAGCCACCGCCTGGGCCGCGGCCAGCAAGAGCAGCAGCACCATCGCCAGACGGATCACGAAGTAGCCCGGTGTCAGCGTCTCCGGGAAGCGCTCCTGCTGCGCCAGGCTCTGCCAGACGGTGGGCGCAGCCGCCCACAGCGTCCAGCCGGCCCAGGGCAGCACGCACAGGGCCAGCACGGTGGCCCGGGTGCGGGGTCGCCACACGCCGCGTCAACCGGCGGCCAGGTGGGTGCCGGCCCGGCTGGCGGCCGTCACCGCCACCGCGGCATAGACAGCGAAAACCAGTTGCCCAGGTCGTTGGCCCGCTGCGAGCCGGCATGCACCAGCTCCCGCAGGG
>NZ_BADL01000299.1 GCF_000333615.1 Ideonella sp. B508-1
CGCGGGCGCGCTCGAACAGATAGGCGTATTCCTCGGCCCGGAAGTCCTTGAATTGCAGGTAGTGGCGCATGAGGCTGTAACCCGGTTTCATGCCTGGGTCTCCGACAGGAAGTTCTTGATCAGCGGCACGAGGATGGACAGCACCTCGTCGGCGTTCTCGCGGCTGAAGATCAGCGGCGGCAGCAGGCGCACCACGCTGTCGGCGGTGACGGACAGCAGCAGGCCGGCTTCCATCGCGCGGGTCAGGATGGCGCCGCAAGGGCGGTCCAGCTCGATGCCCAGCATCAGCCCCTCACCGCGCACCTCCTTGACGCCGGGCTGCCCGCCCAGCGCGGTCTGCAGGGCGCTCTTGAGGTAGCCACCCACCGCGCTGGCGTTGTCCAGCAGGCCGTCGGCGCTCTGGGCAGGCCAACTCGCGGTCGCCAGGCTGGTGCGCGCCGATGCGCAGGTCCACATCCTGACGGCCCATGCGGGTCACGGTGGCGTCCCATTCGCCGCCCTCGCCGTTGAA
>NZ_BADL01000298.1 GCF_000333615.1 Ideonella sp. B508-1
CGCCTGTCTGGCCGGTTTCGTGGGCCTGGGACGCAACCTCTTCGCCATGGGCCGCACCCAGCTCTTCGCGCCCCCCATCAACCGCGCCCTCACCCGGCTCACCGCGCGGACCGACGCGCCTTGGGTCGCCATCCTGCTGCTGGCCGCCGCGACCGCGGCGGTCACCTGGCTGCCCTTGTCATTCCAGGTGCTGCTGCTCTCGGGCAACTACACCATCCTGACCGTGTTCTACGTGCTGGGCATCTATTCGGGCCGCCGCAGCGGCCGTACCGGCACCCACGACTACAAGACCCCCTGGTACCCCCTCATCCCCCTGCTGGGCGTGGCCATTGTGATTGGCGAGGTGGTGGTGCTGTGGTTGGACGCCGACTCGGGCCGCAAGTCGCTGTTCCTGTGCAGCGCCGTCTGGGTGCTCTCCTACCTTTACTACCGCTTCGTGCTGATGCGCCGGCCAGGCGGGTGGCGGATGACCGGTCCCAGCGACATCGATGCGATGGTCGCGAAGGGCTAGCAGCACAAGCGCTGGCGGGAGGGGGCAGGCAGCCTGCCCGGTCGCTTGGGCCGCGCAGAGAGGCTCGGCAGCCCATGCCGCCGAGCCGCAGCCGCTCAGTGCACCGGCACGCCGGTCTTGGCCTGCACTTCCTCGAAGGTCACGCCCGGCGCCAGTTCCACCACCTTCAGGCCATGCTCGGTCACGTCCAGCACGCAGAGGTCGGTGATGATGCGGTCCACCACGCCCAGGCCGGTCAGCGGCAGGGTGCAGGCGGGCAGGATCTTCAGGTCGGTGCTGCCGTCCTTCTTGGTGGCCACGTGCTCCATCAGCACCACGACGTTCTTCACGCCGGCCACCAGGTCCATCGCGCCGCCCATGCCCTTGACCATCTTGCCCGGGATCATCCAGTTGGCCAGGTCGCCCTTCTCGCTGACCTGCATCGCGCCCAGGATGGCCAGGTTGATCTTGCCGCCGCGGATCATGCCGAAGCTGTCGGCGCTGCTGAAGATCGACGAGCCCGCCAGCGTGGTCACCGTCTGCTTGCCGGCGTTGATCATGTCGGCGTCCACCTCCTCTTCCGTCGGGAAGGGACCGATGCCCAGCAGGCCGTTCTCGCTCTGCAGCCACACCTCCATGCCCGCGGGCACGTGGTTGGCCACCAGCGTGGGCAGGCCGATGCCCAGGTTCACGTAGAAGCCGTCCTGCAGCTCCTTGGCCGCGCGGGCCGCCATCTCGTCACGGGTCCATGCCATGTTCGTTCTCCTTCGCGGCTCAGGCCTTGCGGGTGGTGCGCTGCTCGATGCGCTTCTCGGGGGTGGCGTTCAGCACGATGCGGTGCACGAAGATGCCCGGCAGGTGCACATCGTCCGGGTCGATGGCGCCCTTCTCGACGATCTTCTCCACCTCCACCACGGTGATCTTGCCGGCCATGGCCACGTTGGGGTTGAAGTTGCGCGCGGTGCGACGGAAGCGCAGGTTGCCGCTGGTGTCGGCCATGTAGGCCTTGACGAGCGAGACCTCGGGCACGATGCCGCGCTCCATCACATAGGTCTTGCCATCGAACTCCTGCGTGGGCTTGCCGTCGGCCACGATGGTGCCCACCCCGGTGCGGGTGAAGAAGGCCGGGATGCCGGCCCCGCCGGCGCGAAGGCGCTCGGCCAGCGTGCCCTGCGGGGTGAATTCCAGCTCCAGCTCGCCGCTCAGGTACTGGCGCTCGAACTCCTTGTTCTCGCCGACGTAGCTGGAGATCATCTTCTTGATCTGCCGGGTGGCCAGCAGCTTGCCCAGGCCGAAGCCATCGACCCCGGCGTTGTTGGACACCACGGTGAAGTCCTTCTTGCCAGTGGCCTGCAGCGCGTCGATCAGCGCCTCGGGAATGCCGCACAGGCCAAAACCACCCACCGCCAGCAGCTGGCCGTCGTGGATGATGCCGTCGAGCGCAGCCGCCGCGCTCGGGTAAATCTTGTTCATCGGGTCGCCTCCAGGCGGGTTTCAGGGAATGCCTTCAGCGTACTACGTAACGCATTAAGTAGTCGTTACGCAAAATTCAGTAAGGCCGAACCAGCTAAGCTTCGCCGCCATGCTGGAACTGGATTACCGAACCGCCTTCGAGATGGCCCCGATCGGGATGGTCATGTCGCGCAACCGCCTGATCGTCGACTGCAATCGGCAACTGCTCACCATCTTCGAAGCCGAGCGCGAGCAGCTGATCGGCCAGTCCTTCGAAGTGCTCTACCCCAGCGCCGCCGAGTTCGAGCGCACCGGCGACCGCATCCTGGCCGCGCTGGACGAACAGGGCCGCTACGCCGACGACCGGGTGATGCGCCGGGCCAACGGCGAGCTGTTCTGGTGCCATGTGGCTGGCCGGGCGCTGGACCCGGAGGATCCGCACGCCGCCGGCGTCTGGAGCTTCCAGGATCTGTCCGCCCGCCGGGTGCTGAAGGTGGACTTCACCGGCCGCGAGCGCGAGATCGCCGCACTGCTGGTGGACGGCCTCACCAGCAAGGAGATCGGCCGCAAGCTGGACATCAGCCCGCGCACGGTGGATGTGTACCGTGCCCGGCTGATGCGCAAGATGAACGCGGGCACCACTGCCGAGCTGGTGCACCGGTTGCTGGCTGGCGAAAGCTGAGCGGCGCCAGCGGCTCGCAGGGGGTCAATCCGCTGCCGGGCAGGCGGCTTGGCGCAGCCAGTCCGGCATCGGCGTGGAGCGGCCGGTCGCGAAGTCCATCCACACCATGGTGGCCCCGCCCTCGGCACAGGGCACGCCCGGCTCGTCGGCGCGCTCCAGCGTGAAGAAGGTCTCCATGCTGCTGCGGCCTTGCTGGCCGACGTACAGGCGGGCCCGCAGCTCGCCTGGGTAGGTCACCTGGCGCAGATAGCTGCAGAAGGCGTTGACCACCACGGGCCCGCTCCCGCCATCCTGCAAGGGACGACCCAGGCTCAGCAGCCAGTCCACCCGCAGGCTCTCGAAGTAGCGGAAGTAGACGGTGTTGTTGATGTGGCCGAAGGCGTCCATGTCGCCCCAGCGCATGGGCAGCACCATGTCGAAGACCTGCGTCTTCTCGGCGGGCAGTTCAAATCGCATCGGGAATCTCGGGAGGGGGGGCGCTCAGCCCCAGTTCGTTCTGCAATTGGGCTCGCAACTGCGAGAGCTCGGCACGCAGCGCCGCCACTTCTGCCGCCTGGCGAGCCAGCTCGGCGCGCATCTCGTCCAAAGCGGATGCGTCCGCAGCGTCGGCGACCGATGAGCGCCCTTCGCTGACCTGCGCGGGTTCGCCACACAGCAGGTGGGCCCAGCGGGCTTCCCGCTCGCCGGGCGCACGTGCCAGACGGACTGCACGCGGCGGCGTCTTGCTGGCCAGTTCGTCCAGAAAGGCCTCGACCGAGGAGATGTCGGCAAAGCGGTACAGGCGTTCGCAGTTCAGGCGAAGTTCGGCCGGCGTCTGCGGGCCCCGCAGCATCAGCGTGGTCAGCAGGGCCACCGCCTGCCCGGGCACGCCCAGGCCGCGGGCCATGTTGTGATCGAAGCGCAGCACGCGGCTGCCGCTGACCTCCACCACCAGATGACGGCGCTTGAGCTCGTCCAGGGCCTGCAGCACCGCGGGTTCGTCCAGCTCCATCACGGGCTGGCGGGCCGTCTTCTGGTTGCAGCCGGCCACCAGCGCGTTGAGCGACAGCGGGTAGCTGTCCGGCACGGTGTGCTGTTTTTCGACCAGCACGCCCAGCACCCGCGCCTGTGCGGGGCTCAGCGGCTCAAGTCCGAATCCATCGTCGGCCTGCACCACGGCACCGTTGATGAAGTGGCTCTCGTTGGCGCAAAGCATCATCAGCACCGCGTCCAGATCCTGCGGCTGGCCCACGCGCTTGCGCGGCAGCATCTGGATCAGCTTCTGGCCCGCGTCGGTGGACCAGTGACGGTGGTTGATCTCGGTGTCGATGTAGCCCGGGCAGATGGCGTTGACGTTGATGCCATGGCGGCCCCACTCCAGGGCCATCGCCTTGGTCATGTGCACCACGGCCGCCTTGCTCATCGCGTAGACACCGATCTGGCTGAGCGGCCGCAGGCCGGCCATCGACGCGATGTTGACGATGCGCCCGCCCGTGAACGTGCCCGGCGCCGCCCCGCAGGAACGGGCGATCATGCGCTTGGCCACCTCCTGCGCGACGAAGAAAGCGCCGCGGGTGTTGGTGTTCATCACGTAGTCGTAGTCGTCGGGGCTGACCTCGGTCAGCTTCTGCGTGGTGCTCACGCCCGAGTTGTTGACCAGGATGTCCAGCGTGCCGGTCTCGGTCTCGGCGTGGGCCACGGCCGACTTGATGCTGTCCACATCGGTCACGTCCAGCTCGACCACGTGGGCGTCCCCGCCGGAGCCTTCGATTTCGGCACGCAGGCCCTTGAGGCGGTCGATGCGTCGCCCGGCCAACACCACGGCAGCCCCGGCACGCGCCAGCGTCTTGGCAAATTGCGCGCCCAGCCCGCTGGAGGCGCCGGTCACCAGGGCCACGCGGCCCGAAAGATCAATGTTGTAGCTCATGGATGAAGCGGGCACGGGCCCGGACTTGAATTCTTGATGGAGCAGGACCTTGGGACTGCCCCGACCCCCCCCTGGGGTCTGCGTTCCGGAGCAGCGACTCGGGAAACAATAGCATGCCTGTCTGTCATCGGTCCCTTGGCGGCACCACATCGGGTGAGCGGAGCTTCCCGTATTTTCAGAAACGAACGTTCGTGCTATTTTTGTCTACAAATCGCTAGAATTCCTGCGCAGACAAACACCCCGGGCTCGCCCATGGAGGCCGGGGTTCTCACAACAATTCCTATCCCACCCAAGGACAGACCATGACTTCCGCCGAGCTTCTTGCCCAGTACGGCCCCCGCGAATCGATGGAATACGACGTGGTGATCGTCGGCGGCGGCCCGGCCGGGCTGTCCACCGCGATCCGCCTCAAGCAACTGGCCGCCGACAAGGGCGCCGAGGTCAATGTGGTGGTGCTGGAGAAGGGTTCCGAGCCCGGCGCGCACATCCTGTCGGGCGCGGTGATGGACCCCAAGGCCCTGACCGAGCTGTTCCCGAACTGGCAGGAACTGGGCGCGCCGCTGAACCAGCCCGTGACCGAGGACGAGGTGCTCTTCCTCTCGGAGACCGGCGCCAAGCAGACCCCGCACGGCCTGCTGCCGGAATGCTTCCACAACCAGGGCAACTACGTGATCAGCCTGGGTGCGGTCACCAAGTGGCTGGGCGAGCAGGCCGAGGCCCTGGGCGTGGAGATCTTCCCCGGCTTCTCGGCCGCCGAAGTGGTCTATGACGAGCAGGGCCGCGTGAAGGGCATCGCCACGGGCAACGTCGGCATCGGCAAGGATGGCGAGCCCACCGAGAACTTCCAGCTGGGCATGGAACTGCTGGGCAAGTACACCATCTTCGCCGAAGGCGCCCGCGGCCACCTGGGCAAGCAGCTGATCGCCAAGTACCAGCTGGACCACGGCCGCGACCCGCAGAGCTACGCCATCGGCATCAAGGAGCTGTGGGAAGTGCCGGCGGACCAGGCCAAGCCCGGTCTGGTGGTGCACACCGCCGGCTGGCCGATGGACGGCGACACCTACGGCGGTGGCTTCCTCTACCACCTGGAGGGCAACAAGGTCACGCTGGGCTATGTGGTCGGCCTGGACTACAAGAACCCCTGGCTGTCGCCCTTCGAGGAGATGCAGCGCTGGAAGACCCACCCGTCCATCCGCCCCCACATCGAGGGCGGCAAGCGCCTGGGATACGGCGCGCGCGCCATCACGGCCGGCGGCATCCTCTCCCTGCCCAAGCTGGTGTTCCCGGGCGGCGCCCTGGTGGGCTGCGATGCCGGCACCCTGAACGCCTCGCGCATCAAGGGCAGCCATGCCGCCATCAAGACCGGCATGCTGGCCGCCGAAGCGGCCTTCAACGCACTGCAGGCCGGCCGCGCCCAGGATGAGCTGGGCGACTACCCGGTGGCCTTCGAACAAAGCTGGCTGCACACCGAGCTGATGCGGGCCAAGAACTTCAAGCAGTGGTTCAAGAAGGGCAACACCATCGGCACGCTGATGACCGGCATCGAGCAGTGGCTGCTGCCCAAGCTGGGCATCACCGTGCCGCCCTGGACGATCCACCGCCAGCAGGCCGACCACCTGTACCTGAAGCCGGCCGCCGACTGCCCCAAGATCGACTACCCCAAGCCCGATGGCAAGCTGACCTTCGACCGGCTCTCTTCGGTGTTCATCAGCAACACCAACCATGAGGAAAACCAGCCGGCCCACCTGACGCTCAAGGACGCCTCGGTGCCGGTGAAGGTGAACCTGGCCAAGTTCGCCGGCCCGGAAAGCCGCTACTGCCCGGCCGGCGTCTACGAGTTCGTCAACAAGGACGGTGCCGACCAGCTGGTGATCAACGCCCAGAACTGCGTGCACTGCAAGACCTGCGACATCAAGGACCCGACGCAGAACATCGTCTGGGTGACGCCGGAAGGCGGCGGCGGCCCGAACTACGCGGGCATGTAAGCCCAGCCGACCCCCTGAGGGGAATCGCCCCTCCCCTCCATGGCGCGCACTCGGTGAGAATGCGCGCCATGTCGTTTCTGCGTCGCTGGAGTCTGGCTTTGCCCGCCCATGGCATCAATGGGCTTTCGGTCCTCTTGGGGCTGGGACTGGTGCACCTGGTGTGCTGGGCCCTGGGTGGCCCCACGGCGTCCCTGGCCGCCGTCTCCGGCGCCATCTTCACCAGCCTGCCAGACACCCCGCTGGCACCGGCGCGCACCCGGCTGCGCGTGGCCACGGGTGCGCTGGTGGGGACTCTGTCCAGCGTCCTGGCGCTGAGCCTGAGCACCCACCCGATCGGCCTGGCGCTGCTGGTGGCGGCGATCGGCGGTGTCTCGGCCATGGGCATGGCCTGGGGGGCCCGGGCCGGCCCCCTGACCTTCGTGCCCATCCTGGCCCTGGTGTTCTCATTGGCCCATCCGCCGACGGCCGATGTGCATGAGATCACCCAGCACACCCTGTGGACCCTGTGCGGCGCCACGCTCTACTGGGGCTGGGCGGCCTGGGTGTCGCGCCGGCTGCAACCCAGGCTGCGACAACTTGCCGTGGCGTCGGCCTTCCGGGCCCTGGGTGAGTTGCTGCGCGCCCGCGGTCAACTGCTGGCCCTGCCGGCCACGGACACCCCGGACGCCCAAACCGCCCTCACCCATTGGATCATCCACCAGGCCGCGCTGGACGAGCAGATCCAGGCCGCCCGCGACCTGCTGTTCGAAGCCCAGCACCGCCCTGCGGCCCTGCGCCTGAGCGACGCTCTGCTGCAGGCCATCGAGTTGCGCGATGCCCTGATGGTGAGCGAACTGGATCTGGCGGGCTTGGGCAAAGAGGACACCGCCCAGGACACGCGACAGGCCCTGGGCGATTGGCTGGGATCGCTGGGCGACGCGCTGGCCCGCCAGGCCCAGGCCCTGGAACAGGCCGAGCCGCCCCCGCCGGTGGAGACCGAGGCCCTGCAGGCCCGTCTGCGCTACAGCCTGAGCCAACTGGAAGGCCTGACGCCCAACCGGCTGGGGCACATCCTGCTGGGCCGGGGCGAGCACCTGCTCAAGGACCTGACCCGGCTGCGCGCCGCCCTGGTCGAAGGCTCGGGACAGCCCCTGCCGCCCCGCGACGAGCTGCTGCGCTTCATCAGTGCCGAAGGCTGGCCCCTGGCCTCCCTGGCTTCGCAGCTGCACTGGCACTCGCCCGTCCTGCGCCATGCGGTGCGCAGCGCGCTGGCCCTGACCGTGGCCTATGTGCTGGCCCTCTGGCTGCCCTGGGCCTCACACCCGAACTGGCTGGTGCTGAGCGTGGCCGTGGTGCTGCGCGGCAACCTGGAACAGACCCTCTCTCGGCGCGACGCCCGGATC
>NZ_BADL01000297.1 GCF_000333615.1 Ideonella sp. B508-1
ACGCAGGCCAGCTTGGTGGCCCACGTACTGCGGGGCCAGGGCCTTGGTGTTCAGAAAGATCGCCTGGCCCTGGCGCACCAGCGCGCCGAAGGCGTTGTTGGGCAGGCTGCTCTCGGCCGGCGGCTGGAACCAGGGGCTGCTGGCGGCCTTGGCGGGCGCCTGGGGCAACTGGGTCTGGTCGTCGCTGCGGGGGCTGGCGGCCTGGGCGCCCAGGCTGCTCAGCAGCAGCGCGGCCAGGGCGAAGGGGAAAGCGGAGATGGGCGTCATGGGGTCGTGTCCGGTGAAGGCAGGCGGCCTCAGCGCAGCCGGTGCTGGGTGTCGTCGAAGGGCTCGCTGGAATCGCCCAGGCTGCCGAAGTACTCGGCCACGGCCTTCATCTCGGCCGGGCTGAGGCTGGCGGCGATGTGCTGCATCAGCCCGTTCGGGTCGTTCTGCCGGCTGGGCGGCACGGCGGCCACGGCCTTGGTCTTGCCGTGGGCCTTGACGGCCGGCGTGCCGCGCCAGGCCTTGAGCTGGTTCTCGATGTAGACCGCGCCCTGCCCGGCCAGCGGAGGAAAGGACGGATCCACCCCCACCCCACCGGGCCCGTGGCACAGCGTGCATTCGGGAATGCTGCGGTCCCAGGCGCCACGCAGGGCGATCCAGGCGCCGCTGCCCTCGGGCGGCACCCCCACCGGCTGCGGAGCCACGTTCACCCGCGGGCGGGCGGCGTAGGCGCTGGCCAGGGCATCGATCTCCTCCTCGGTCAGCGCGGTAGCGATGGGCTGCATCACCCCGTTCTGGCGCCGGCCGGCCTTGAAGTCGTGCAGCTGCTTGCGGATGTAGTCGGCCGGCAAGCCGGCCAGGCGCGGAAAGCCGGCCGCGGCCATGCCCTTGCCGTCCGGCGCGTGGCAGCTGATGCAGGGCAGGGCCACCGGGTTGGCGCCGCCCTTCTGCATGAGGGTGTCGCCATCGGGGGCGGCCTGGCTGGTCAGACTCGTCAGCAGCAGCAGACCGGCCAGCGGCCAGGCCCGGGCGCGCGGAATCGGGAGGTGCATGGGATGTCCTTCAGTGGGGCGCGGGCCGCCAGCGCGGCCGTCGGGCATGCTAGCCAGCGCCCTCCGGCATGCCGATCCGGGCTTTTCCGTGAGGGATTCCTGAACCCGAACGCGTGCACGAAATCGGCCGCCGAAGCCCCCAGGCTCAAGCGCCCAGCCACTGCGCCTCGAGGTCGGCAAAGCGCCAGCCCTCGGGCGATTCCAGGTCGGCGATGCGGTCCGCGCAGCCGGGCTTGGCCAGGTCCAGCACATAAGGGTCGATGCGCCGGTGCAGGGCCAGGCTGAAGAACACCCGGACCTTGGGCGTGAGCAGCGACCCCTGGCCCTGGGCCGTCACCACACCCAGCAGTTCCGAGCGCAGGCGCACCAGGGCCCCCACCGGATAGATGCCCACCGCCTTCACGAAGTGCTGCATCAGCGTGGGGTCGTACAGACCCTTGGACCGCGCCATGCGCCGCATGGCTTCGCCCGGGTCCCAGGCCTCGCGGTAGGGGCGCTGGGAGGTCACCGCGTCATAGACATCGCAGATGGCGGCCATGCGCGCGATCAGGGGGATGTCCTCGCCCTGCAGGGCGCCGGGGTAACCGCTGCCGTTGAGCCGCTCGTGGTGGTGCAGGCAGGCCTGCAGCACGCGCGCGTCGTAGCCGCCTTCGGCACGCAGCAGCTCGTAGCCGCGCTGGACATGGGTGCGCATGACGGCCCGCTCGTCTTCGGACAGCGTGCCCGCGCGCTGCACCAGGTCGTCCGGCAGCGTGGCCTTGCCCACATCCAGCAGCAGGCCGGCCAGCGCCGCCTGCCGGATGTCCGGCTCGGCCCAGCCCAGCTGACGGGCCAGACCGGCCATCAGCGCGCACACGGCCACCGCGTGCAGATAGGTGTAGTCGGACACCGACTTCAGCCGGGCAATGCTGATGAGCGCGTGGGGCCGGCGGGTGACCGACTGCACCACCTCCTCCACCAGGCCCAGGCACTGCCCGGCATCCAGCGCATGGCCCAGGCGGGCGGCGCCGTAAAGGTCCATGGCCTGGCGCACCGCCTGCCGGCTGAGGGCCGCCGCCTCCTGGAAGGTGGGGCCGGCCAGGGCCAGGGCGGGGTGGGCGTCCGGCAGCGGCAGGACGATGGGCTCGTCCATCGGCGGCAGCGCCGGTGCAGGCGATGCAGGCGGTGCCTCGCCGGCCACATCCTCGCTGGCCAGAGGCCCCTCTGCCGCCGGCGGCTCCGCGGGCATCACGTCCAGCCCGCGGTCGGTATCGATGACGATGCCCGACAGGTCCAGCGAGCGGAGCTTCTCCAGGTCGCGGGCATCGCGCAGCAGAAACTGCCGCCGCCAGAACGGGTGCGACAGCCAGGCACCCGAGAACTGATGGATGAACATGCCCAGCCGCAGCTGGTCGGTACGGATCGTCTTCAGCACGCCTGCAAGCATGCCATGGCCCGGCGGCCTGACGGCAACCGGGCCCACCCGGATCTCCCCGGGCCTGCGGAGGATCAAGCCTCCAGGTCGAAGACCAGCACCTCGGCGCCCTCGCCGCCGGAAATCTCCAGCCGCGTTTCACCGCTCAGCGCCAGGGCGTCGCCCGCCTGCAGCGCATGGCCGTTGACGGTCAGCGTGCCACGGGCCAGGTGCACCCAGGCCTTGCGCGCCGGGTCCAGCGTCAGCTCGGCGGACTCATCACCATCGAACAGGCCGGCCCGCAGGCTGGCGTTGGCATGCAGCGTCACCGAGCCCTCGCGCCCGTCGGGCGAGGCCACCAGCCGCAGCCGGCCGCGCTTGTCCTCCGCGGAAAAAGCCTTCTGCTCGTAGCCCGGGGTGTGGCCCAGGCGGTCGGGCAGCAGCCAGATCTGCAGGAAGTGCGTGGTCTGCCCTTCGGCATGGTTGAACTCGCTGTGCCGCACCCCGGTGCCGGCCGTCATGCGCTGCACCTCGCCCGGGCGGATGGCCGTGCCATTGCCCATGCTGTCCTTGTGCGCCAGCTCGCCGTCCAGCACATAGCTGACGATCTCCATGTCGCGGTGGCCGTGGGTGCCGAAACCGGTGCCCGGAGCCACCCGGTCCTCGTTGATCACCCGCAGGTTGCCGAAGCCCATGTGGGCCGGGTCGTAATAGTCGGCAAACGAGAAGGTGTGGAAGCTGCGGAGCCAGCCGTGGTCGGCCAGGCCCCGTTCGCCGGACTTGCGCAGAGTGATCATGGTGTGCCTCCTGTGGGGATGTGAATGGAACCGTGTGCAACCAATGTAGGAGCGCCCCCCTGGATGGCCATGTCCCCGGGCTTGAAGCGATCTTTCAAATAACATGAACCTCTTATGCCCGACAGCCGCCACGCCCTCACCCCCGACGCCCTCGCGATGATGGACACCATCGCCCGCACCGGCAGCTTTGCCGCCGCGGCCCGCGAACTGGGCAAAGTGCCCTCGGCCCTCACCTACAGCGTGCGCCAGCTGGAAGACGCCCTGGACGTGCTGCTGTTTGATCGCCGCTCGCGCCAGGCCCGGCTGACCGCCGCGGGCGAGGAACTGCTGCAGGAAGGCCGGCGCCTGCTGGCCCAGATGGACGCGGTGGCCAACCGGGTGCGGCGCGTGGCCACCGGCTGGGAGACCCAGCTGACCATCGCCGCGGACGACGTGCTGTCACGCCGCACCCTGCTGGAGCTGTGCGAGGCCTTCTACGCCATCCGGCCGCAGGGCGGCAGCGAAGGCACCGGCACCCGGCTGCGCCTGCGCGCCGAAGTGCTGGCCGGCACCTGGGAGGCCCTGCAATCGGGTCAGGCCGATCTGGCCATCGGCGTGCCTTTCGACGCGGTGCTGCCTCCGGGCTTCGAGATGCGCTCGCTGGGCAAGCTGGACTTCGTCTTCGTGATGGCACCGCACCACCCCCTGGCCAGCCGGGACGAGGCGCTGACCGACGCCGAGTTGCTGCACCACCGAGCCATCGCCGTGGCCGATTCGGCCCAGCGTGTCTCGCCCATCACCGTCAACCTGCTGCCGGGCCAGGACGTGCTGACCGTGCCCACCATGCAGATGAAGATCGACGCCCTGCTGCGCTGCCTGGGCTGCGGCTTCGTGCCCGAGCCCATGGTGCGCGACCACCTGGCCCTGGGCCACTTGGTGCAGCGCGAGGTGCGCCGCGCCCGCCGCGAAACCACCCTGGCCTATGCCTGGCGCAGCGCCGCCGTGGGCCAGCCCCGCCAGGCCCCGCGTGGCCTGGCCCTGCAATGGTGGCTGCAGCAGCTGGAAAGCCCCGCCACCCGCCAGGCCCTGCTGAGCCTGCCCAGCGGCCTGCCTTGCGCGGAATCTGCCGCAAATGGCCACTGAAACAGCGCTTCCCAGCGCCCGGCCCAGTCAGCGGATCGGCCGCTTCGCCCCCTCCCCCACCGGCCTGCTGCATGCCGGCTCCCTGGTGGCCGCGCTGGCCAGCTGGCTGGACGCCCGCGCCCAAGGCGGCCTGTGGCGGGTGCGCATCGAGGATGTGGACACCCCGCGCTGCCTGCCCGGCGCTGGCGAAGAGATCCTGCGGCAACTGACCTGCTGCGGCCTGCAACCCGATGGTGAGGTGTGGTGGCAATCGCGCCGGGGCGAAGCCTATGCCGCCGCGCTGCAGCGCCTGGTGGATGCCGACCAAGCCTACCCCTGCGGCTGCAGCCGCAAGGAGATCGCCCAGGCCCAGGCCGCCCTGGGCCACGGCCATGAACGGCATGGCGAGCTGGTGTACCCCGGCACCTGCCGCCACGGCCTGCAGGGCAAGCCCGCGCGGGCCTGGCGCCTGCGCACCGACGCCCCGGACGGCGGCGACCTGCACATCGACTGGACCGACCGGCGCCTGGGCCCGCAAACCCAGAACCTGACCCAAGCCGTGGGCGACTTCGTGCTCAAGCGGGCCGACGGCCTGTGGGCCTACCAGCTGGCGGTGGTGGTGGACGACGCCGACCAGGGCATCACCGACGTGGTGCGCGGCGAGGACCTGGCCGACAACACCCCGCGGCAGATCCACCTGCAGCGCCTGCTGGGCCTGCCCACCCCGCGCTACCTGCACACCCCGCTGGTGCTGGCGGCCGACGGGCAGAAGCTTTCCAAACAGAACGGCGCCACGCCGCTGGACCTGCGCGACCCGCTGGCCGCCCTGCGGCAGGCCGGCCAGGCCCTGGGCCTGCCCGCCGACCTGCCCGGCACCCGCCTGGCGGACTGGCTGGCCGCCGCCGTGCCCGCCTGGGCCGCACGCTGGCCCACGGACGGTGGCATGATCCCGCCTTTCCGAGATTCGAGAAGAAAGACCGCCCATGAGCTCCCTCCCCCAAGGCCTGCAGATTGACGACCTGGTGACCGGTGACGGCGCCGAAGCCCGTGCCGGCCAGAGCGTGACCGTGCACTACACCGGCTGGCTGCACGACCCCACCGCCCCCAACAACCGCGGTGCCAAGTTCGATTCCAGCAAGGACCGCGACGAACCCTTCGAGTTCGACCTGGGCGCCGGCATGGTCATCCAGGGCTGGGACCTGGGCGTGCAAGGCATGAAGGTGGGCGGCAAGCGCGTGCTGACCATCGCCCCCGAGCTGGGCTACGGCGCCCGTGGCGCCGGCGGCGTCATCCCCCCCAACGCCACCCTGGTGTTCGAAGTGGAACTGCTGCCCACGCCCGAACTGCCGCCCCTGCAGATCACCGACGTGACCGAAGGCAGCGGCGACGAAGCCCGCGCCGGCCGCCCGGTCACCGTGCACTACACCGGCTGGCTGTTCGACCCCAGCGCCGCCGATGGCCGCGGCGCCAAGTTCGATTCCAGCAAGGACCGCAACGAGCCCTTCCGCTTCCACCTGGGCCGCGGCATGGTCATCCGCGGCTGGGACGACGGCGTGCAAGGCATGAAAGTGGGCGGCACCCGCCTGCTGCTGATCCCGCCGCACCTGGGCTACGGCCCGCGCGGCGCCGGCGGCGTCATCCCCCCCAACGCCACCCTGCTGTTCGAAGTGGAACTGCTGGGCGCCTGATCGGGCCCCTTCAGCTTCCTGAGCCGTGCGGCGGCTCAGCCTCAGCGGCCACCCTCGGGTGGCCGTTGTGCCTTCTGGCGTTCAGGGGTCCCGCGTCGGGACCCGCGCCTGCTGCAGCTTGTCCAGCAGCGCCGCCTGCTCTGCAGGCGTGTTGACAGGGCACCGCGTGAAGGTGGCCCCATCAAGTTTGACGTCCGCAAACAGGCCGGCAGGGTCTTCGTGGAAGTGGAGAAAGGCCGCCCCTCGCCGGTAAAAGACGCCCGGCCTGCGTTCCACCAAATCGCCCGCCTGACGGATTCCTTCCAGCAGTGGCAGCAGTGCCGCCAGAACATCAGGGCTGGCATGTTTCATGGCAGATGGAGCAGAGCGGTGAGCATGTCAAGGCATCAGAAACGTCAGCGTCGATGTGCCCGCGATTTGATTCGCTTCACTGCTCGCTCAATGCACCAACCAACGGCATACCACTGAACGCTGCCCGCGACAATGATGAATGGGCCTAGGTCGGCACCCATCAGATCACCAATAAACAGGCCCGGTAACGAGGCTGGAAAGCAAATCATGAAGACAAAAAGTCCGCCCCAGCTACCCTCATAGTGCTGACACAGCACGCTAATGCATGCCAGCAAGCATGCAACAGCGAGGAATAGCCCGAACAGGCTGGTCATCGATTTCATCACCAAGAGTCGCATGATAGCAGCAATGGTGTACGCCCTACCATTTTTCAGCATCCTTGCGGCGCGCAAAATGATTTATCACTTCTCACGGCAACAATACAAACCACTGCCAGTACCCAATCACGACCACCGCAATCCAAATTGGTAGCTCGTGCCAGAATGGCTGGTATTGAAGCCCTACCAACGTTGTGAGCGTTCCGAAACCCACACCAACCACCACCATAGCGAGCGAGCCAACCGGAAAAGCAAGTACCAGCAGAAACCAAGTAAATGCGACCGGCATGTCATGAATGGCCCGTTGCTCGTAGCCAAAGACAAGGACCGCTACGCAAGCCAGCAACCACGCCATGGCCAGCAGCCTGCCGAGCCAAGTCTTGGGAGCCATTTGATGGATAAAGCGAGGTTGAGAATACGTGATTAATTCAAGGGCGGAAAAACAGTTGCCGGTTAACGAATGGGTCACTCGCGTGCGTCCTTCATCGGGGTCCGTGGCATACACCGCCACACGAATGACCGTTTTTAGTTTGGCCAGTCTGTACCTTGTTTTTCCCATCACCTGATCGAAGCTCGACTGGTATCAGAAATCCACAAAAAAACTGACCCACTGCGCGGGTCTAGGGATTCGTTTTGCTCGACGGACTGGGGAAGCCCCTGCAGTTAGGCGGCGCTGTCCCCATTGCCGGCTGCAGGGCCTTCAGGTACTGGCTCGCAGACTGCAATAAGTGCGCGTCGTGCTCGCGCGAGCGCAGCAAGCGCTCGCGGGCGCCATTCCTTCTCCTCGGATTCATAGCGACTCGAAAGTGCGTCATCAAGTTCACCGAGCGCCTGGTTGACCTGATAGAAGTCATAAGACTTCGCATCTTCCTTGAAAAGGAAATCGCGCAAAGAGGCTTGGTACGATCGATCTTCTCCACGAGATTGCGCGCCTTCCAGTTCTCGGCGCACAGCATTAAGCGCGCGAAGGAAAGCTACTGGGCTGTCAATGTTAGGCTTCTTGTCGGCCTCCAAAAACCGGTATGCCTTGTCCGCATTCATCGCTAGCATTGACAACTCATCCTCAAGACGGAAGATTGCGTCCAGAGGTAGGGACGCTTGCGCCGGAACAGTCGCGGGCGAAGGAGTTTCTGCGTCTCGGGCGACGAAGGGCCAGAGGCGGGCACTCGAATATCTCGCTTTCGCAAGCAACACCGCGATAGTCACTGTTGCGGCCAGAATGCCGAGAACGAGTGTGTGGAGTAGCACCCCAGGTGTAGAGGGCTGAGACTCTGTCCTTCTGGGGGAGGCTTGAGATGCTGCCAGGCGGCTATCCCGCTCGCGTATCTCTCGCCGAAGCTGTTCGACCTGAACTTCCAATCGGGAGATCGATTCATCGGCGGCGGTTCGAGATCCGGTTGCATAGAGTGCAACGAGTTTTTCAACAGCGACTTGGCTTGTGGTGCTTGTTGCAGAGCGCTGGACCACAAAGAACATGAGCGCTGCGACGACTGCGACTCCGACTAACCAAACTGCCCAAGGTGCAGCTGACTTCGCTGCGGGCGATCTTGCAACAAGCACGATGAGGGCCGCAAATACGGCGAAGATGGCAACGACAGACCAAACTAGCCATCGACTGCCAGACTTCACCTCTGCCTCTAGGATGTCCTTGATCTTGAACTTAAACGAGTCCGCCGACTCGGCCTGCCCGCTATCCGAGGTCCTAGCGGTGTTGGTCGGCGGTTCAGCCCTTTGAGGCTGTGGCGGCGTCTTGTCTGATGGTGCTGAAGCCGTGGCCGAAGCGGACGAAAGGACCGGAGCACATATTTGAACTACGGCCGCCGGGTTGGCTGGTTGGGCGCTTGGAGTTGGTAAGGTACGCGGCCCGACCTTCGGTGGAGCCGGAGGGCAACTCGACGAGCTAGCGGCTATCGCCGGTTTGCCTTGCAGTTGGTCGATGGTATCTGCGGCACCAGCAGACGAAAGCAATGTAAGAGCCAGGGAGAGTGTGACGACAACAGTCCGCATTTAAGGCCTCCCGAAGTCCAGAGGTGAATTGAAGCGCCGCGGGTCGGCGATAGGATGTGCCTGCGCCGCATAACGTTTAAGCTAACCGGCCTGCGACGGCAGGGCGCCGAAGGGCCAGAATGAAATGGGGCCCGCAGGCGGCGTGCCGTCGCGGGTCCGGTTGAGCGAATGGTTAGAGCGCTGGTTGATGGCGCACCCACCCACGTGAAGAGAACGCTTTGAATACGAGCATGACTATGCCGACATATACATAGCCAACCAATAGGGAGTAGGCCGCAATCGGAAGGAGTGCCTCCCAGATACCGACAAGATCTGGGTTCTCGATTTGTGCAATGTAGCTCTGGATCAGCCATCCAGTGGCAACGAAGGGCAGGAACAACAATGGGGCTGCATAAGCCAGCGCCTCCATCCGCTCTTGAGTCTTGAGTCGGCCGAGGGCATAGAAGAGCACAGCGGCGAAGACAACGTATTGGATGCCGCCAAACCCGAGTGACAGAAAAATAATGGCAGAGACAGCTTCGCTGCCGAGTGGTAGCGCCAGTAGTGGCACCACCAATGGGGCAGCAAGCGCAATTCGGAAGAAGGCGACGGTTCTCAAAGCGCTCTAACGAGGTTGTAGAAAAAGTCCGATCACAAAGAACCACCCAAAATCCAGGGGTCTCTCACCCCTTGCCCAGCCGTCGATCGGCGATCCTGGATCGATCTGAGCGGTCGATTTTTCAGCCCAAGCATCTAATCAGCGCTCCAGAGGGTTTTGCTACAGCCTCAACGTTTGACTTAAGCGGCCAGCCGAAGGCTGGTCCGCTTGAAGGATGGGTTGGGCAGCATATAGATGGCGTGCTTCATTCTGGCCACAGAGTTGAACAAGGTGTTCCTGCATACATAATGGCATCGTCTTTCGTGGCGACCAGCGTTCCATCCGGCTTTACGCGCCATAGAAAGTGATTGAACGGACAGAGCCATGTATTCTCAGATATGCGCTCAAGCTCAGATCCGTCATTCCCGCCAAGACGCTTTCCATCGGGGTCAAGGCAGCGAGAGACAATGTAGGCTTGCTCTCCAACATACTCGATGTTACGTGTGCAATTAACGGGCGGCTCCGTGAGCCTCCACGTCTGTACAACGACACGCTCCTCGATCGGTGGAAGAATTACCAGACCAAACATTTTTTTAGCCAAGATAAGCTACGTCATACGATACGACATTCGTCGCTCTCGCTCTGCTGCCCAACTAGTTATCGACCCCACCTTGCGCCACCAAACCCCTGGCTTCTCCCGAACATCCCTGGGGTGAGGTCCGGCAAGTGACTGAGCCGACTGAATTTTTCGACAATTCAGGCCAGCTTAGCACTTTGTAACAGCACGACAAATGGCTCGTCGTAACAAGCAGAGCCAGATTCCTCAAGATGATGGATACCCGGCCTCACTCCCCCTCCATCCTCCTCCCGCCGTGGGTCGGCCGCGCCAAACCAGCGGGTTGAACTGGCCGGCTTCCAGCACGGCGGAGCCGTTGAAGCTGCCGAAATGGGGCAGGTTGGCGGCCTGTTGCGCGTCCAGCCCCACACCTGGGTGGCCAGCGGCAGTTTGCTGACGTGATCATGGGGCGCGGGCCGATGAGCGTGGCGCGCTGATGCAGGTGGGCGGGGCTTGCTGCTGATACCGCCGTGCCCGCATACCGACGCTCTGCCGGTCAGAAGCGGGCCGAGTCTTCGTGAAGATGAAGACCGGCTATTTGGTCTTGAGCTTTCCCTTGGGCAGAACCGTTGTCGTTGGCGCGATGGGTCGTGTGGAGACCGCCGTTGAATCCTTGGGGGCGCTGGTGTCCTTCTTAGGCTTCTTCGCCATCTTGTTGCTGCGCTGTTCGCCCTTGGGCATGGTGTTCTCCTTGTGCCGGCTCTGCTTTGCCGTGGTTGAAATGGGCCCCGCGCTGGCGTGCCCTCACACAGGCGTCTGGCACTCAGGCGTCAGAGGGGTGTCTGCTTCTGGCGCCAGCGGCGCTGGTTGTGCCTTGCGCTGAGCCTTTTCCGCCTTCTTGAGCTTTTTCTGTTGCTCGCGTTGGCGCTTTTCGAACTGGTAGTTGGGCTTGGCCATGAGGCATGCTTTCTGACGGTTGGAGACTCACCTTAACACCAGCCGTGCGCATGGCGGAATTGCGCGGGGCGCTGCAGTGGAGGGAGTGTTCGAGCGCCGTCCGGATGCCCCTCACTCCCCCTCCACCGCCCCCTCCCGCCGCGGGTCGGCCGCGCCAAACCAGCGGCCCTCGCGCCGCTGCAGCAGTTGGGCGCCGCTGTTGAGTTCCATCTCGCGCACTTCGTGGCCCAGGGTTTTCAGGCCGGCGGTGGTGTCGGGGCCGAATTGGCCCGCCTCCAGCACGGTGGGGCCGTTGAAGCTGCCGAAATTGGGCAGGTTGGCGGCCTGTTGCGCGTCCAGCCCCCACACCTGGGTGGCCAGTAGCAGCTTGGTCACGTAATGGATGATGGCCGCGCCGCCGGGGGAGCCCAGGGTCATCAGCAGTTGGCCGTTGTCGCGCTGGAAGACCAGCGTGGGGCTCATGCTGGAGCGGGGGCGCTTGCCGGGCTGCACGCGGTTGGCGGTGGGCCGGCCCTGGGCGTCGTCAGGGGCGAAGTTGAAGTCGGTCAGCTGGTTGTTGAGCAGGAAGCCGCCGGGCAGGCCGGTGCCGCCATCCACCAGCAGGCCGGTGCCGAAGGCGCTTTCCACCGTGGTGGTGAAGGCAATGGCCTGGCCCTGCGCGTCGACGATGCTGATGTGGCTGGTGCCGTGCTCGGGCTGCGGGGCGGCGGGCCCATAGGCCACGGTGGCACCGGGCGGCACGCCGGCGGTGGCGCTACCCATGGCGCGCGGGCCGATGAGGGTGGCGCGCTGCTGCAGGTAGGCCGGGTCCAGCAGGCTGGCCCAGCGGCCGGCCGGCGGCTTCACGAAGGCCGGGTCGCCCACGTAGAGGGCGCGGTCGGCAAAGGCCAGGTTGGCGGCCTCGGTGTAGCGGTGCAGCGTCTCCACCGTGGGCCGGCCGTCCTTCAGCGCAGGGCCGCTGGCCGGGGGCAGCGCGTCCAGCAGGGTCAGGATCTGAGCGATGGCGATCTCGCCCGACGAGGGCGGCGGCATGCCGCAGACGCGCAGGGCGCGCCAGTCGGCGCACAGGGCCTCGCGCTGGACGGGCCGGTAGGCGGCCAGGTCGGCCTCGGTCAGCAGGCCGGGGTTGCCGGGGTAGCTGCGCACCTTGGCCACGATGCTGGCGGCCACCGGGCCGGTCAGCAGCGCGCGGCTGCCCTGCTGGGCGATGCGGCGCAGCACCTCGGCCAGCGCAGGGTTGCGCAGCACATGGCCCACCGGCCAGGGCTGCAGGGCCTGGCCGGCCACCTCGGGCTGGTAGTAGTAAGCCCGGGCGGCCGGGTCGGCCTTCAGTACCTTGCTGTCCTGCAGCAGGCTGTACAGGCGCGGGCTGATGGCAAAGCCGGCGTCGGCCAATTGGATGGCGGGCTGGAACAGCCGGGCCCAGGGCAGGCGGCCATGGGCCCGGTGCACGGCTTCGAGCATGGCCACGGCGCCGGGCACGCCCACCGCCCGGCCGCCCTGCACCGCGTCGGCAAAGGCCATGGGCTGGCCGTCGGGTTTCAGGAACAGGCGTTCGGTGGCGGCGGCGGGCGCGGTCTCGCGGCCGTCCCAGGCCTCCAGGGCATGGCCATCCCACAGCAGCAGAAAGCCGCCGCCGCCAATGCCGCTGGATTGGGGCTCCACCAGGGCCAGCACCATCTGCACGGCCACCGCGGCGTCCACGGCCGAGCCGCCTGCGCGCAGCATCTCGGCCCCGGCCGCGGCGGCCAGCGGGTTGGCAGCCGCCACCGCCTGGTGGTCAAACCACCAGCCGGGCTTGGCCTGCCAGCCGGTGGCCAGTTCGGGCGCCACGCTGGCCAGTGGCGTGGCCACGGGGGCTTGCTGGCAGGCCGACAGCCCCCACAACCCCGACAGGACGGACAGCGACAGCGCCAGCCAGCGCCCCCGCCCGACAGGGCCGGGAACACGCAAAGACCACGGGGATGTTGGGCGCATGGTGCGGTCGCTCCAGAAGGGCATGGTGAGATGGAACCGGGTGGAGAATAGTCCGGAACCCTGGCCGTGCGCCTGGCACGGCCGCTTCCGCCCTCACACAGAAAGGAATCCCATGCCCACGTTCCTTGGCATCGCCGGCAGCCTGCGCCGCGCCTCCACCAACCGCGGCCTGCTGCGCGCTGCACAAGCCGCCCTGCCCGAGGGCGTGTCGATGGAGATCGCCGATCTGACGGACATCCCCTTCTACAACGCCGACATCACCGAGAAGCCGGCCAGCGTGCAGCGCGTGCTGGCCCAGATCGGCCAGGCCGACGCCCTGGTGCTGGCCTGCACCGAGTACAACTACTCGTTGGCCCCGGCGCTGAAGAACATCCTGGACTGGGCCTCGCGCGAGCCCCACAATGCCCTGCTGGCCGGCAAGCCCGTGGCCCTGATGGGCGCGGGTGGCGGCATGGGCAGCTCGCGGTCACAGTACCACATGCGCCAGGTCTGCGTGTTCCTGGACCTGCACCCGCTGAACAAGCCGGAGGTGTTCGCCAACGCCTTTGCCGGCGCCTTCGATGGCGAGGGCAACCTGGTGGACGAGAAGCTGCGTGGCCTGGTGGCCCAACAGATGACGGCCCTGAAGGCTGCCCTGCCCCAGGGCTGAGGCGCTTCAGCCAGCAGCCGCGCCTACCGCCTGCCGGTAGGCGCTGGGGCGCTGACCCATGGCCTGGTGGAACATGGCGGTGAAGGCAGAGGGGCTGGCATAGCCCAGCGCCAGGGCCACCTGGGTCACGTCCTGCCCACCCGCCAGCAGCTCCACCGCCTTGAACAGGCGCAAGCGCTGGCGCCAGGCGCGCAGGGTCATGCCGGTCTCGCGCTGGAAGCGCCGGCTCAGGGTGCGGCCGCTCTGGTGCAGCTGGGCAGCCCAGCTGTCCAGATCCCGCGGATCGGCCGGGTCGGCATAGAGCGCCTCGCACAGGGGCGCCAGGCAGGGTGAGTCCGGCCAGGGCAAGGCCGCCGGCAGCGGCTGCAGGCGGGCCAGGCGCGAGAGGATCAGAGCGAACAGGTGCTGGGCATCAGCGCCGCTGCGCTCCTCGGGCGAGAGGCTGCCGGCCTCCAGGATGAGCGAGCGCAGAAAGGGCGTGACCGCCACCAACGCGCACCGCCCCTGCGGCCCCGGCAAGGCCTCGGGCGCCACATACAGGCTGCGGAATTCCGCCCCCAGCAGGGAGCCGGTGCGGTGCGGCAGCCCGGCCGGCACCCACACCGCCTGCTGGGGCGCGATGACGAAGCACTGGCCGGCGGCGGTCACCGTCAGCACCCCGGTGCTGGCATAGACGAACTGGTGCCAGGGGTGGGTGTGCTCGGCAAAGAAGCCGCGTGCCGGCAGCGACTGCACCCGCAGCGCCAACGGGCAGGGCTCCTCCTGCTCTTCCGGGCGCTGCAGGGGCTGCCAGGGTTCGGGGGCTGCGGTTTGTCGTTTCATCGACAGCCATTGTCCTTCCGTCGACAGACAGACAGGCCTGGAGTTTTCAGAATGGGGCATGGACACGGCGGCCCCTCGGACCCATTCCCCCCACGCCCCGCGCGAGCTGCAGCCCTGGCAGGTGCTGGCCGCGGGCGTGTGCGCCCTGCTGCTCACCGTGGGGCTGGCCCGCTTTGCCTACACCCCGCTGCTGCCCGTCATGCAGGACCAGGCCGGCCTGAGCGCCGCGGCCGGGGGCTGGCTGGCCTCGTGGAACTACGCGGGCTACATGGCGGGCTGCTGGGTGGCCACCTGGCTGCACCAGCCGCGCCTGCGCTTTGCGGCCTATCGGCTGTGCCTGGTGGCCGGGGTCATCGGCACGGCCGGCATGGGGCTGACGCAGACGCTGTGGGTCTGGGGTCTGCTGCGCTTCATCGCCGGTGTGGCGGCGGTGGGCGGCATGCTGCTGGGCTCGGGCATGGTGCTGGCGTGGCTGGTCACCCACGGGCGCCGGCCGGAGCTGGGCATCCACTTCATCGGCCTGGGCCTGGGCCTGGCCGTGTCGGGCGTGGCCGCCATGCTGATGGCCCACCACCTGGACTGGGCCGCCCAATGGCAGGCGCTGGGCCTGCTGACCGTGCTGCTGGCCGTGCCGGCCTGGCACTGGATGCCGGCCCCGGCGCCCAAGCCCGCCACCGCAGCGCCTGCGGCCGCCGCGGGCCCTGCTGCGGCCACCACGCCCCGCCTGGGCTTGCTGCTGCCGGCGGCCTACTTCTGTGCGGGCGTGGGTTATGTGATCAGCGCCACCTTCCTGGTGGCCATCGTCGTGCGGCAACCCGGCATGGCCGGCGGGGGCAACCTGACCTGGGTGGTGGTGGGCCTGGCCGCGGCGCCGGCCGTCCTCTGGTGGGACCGCCTGGCCCGCCGCGCGGGCGATGTGCGCGCCCTGCTCGCGGCCTATGCGGTGCAGATCGTCTCCTTCCTGCTGCCGCTGTTCTTCGAGGGCCTGGCCGCCGCCCTGCTGGGCGCCGTGCTGTACGGGGCCACCTTCATCGGCATCGTGGGGCTGACGCTGGCCTATGTGGGCCGCCACGAGCCCGCCAACCCGGCGCGCGCCATGGCCCGGCTGACGCTGAGCTACGGCGCCGGCCAGATCCTGGCGCCGGCGGTGGCCGGGCAGATCGCCCAACACACCGGCAGCTACCAGGGCGCGCTGTGGATGGCCGCCACCGTGATGGCCCTGGGCATGGTGCTGCTGGGGCTGCTGGACCGCCAGCAGCGGCGTCTGGCGGCCGAACGCGCCGCTGTCTGACAGACAGGCGCCGACCGACGCGCATACTCAGAGGTCCCCAATCGCCCCGGATCACGCCAGATGGCGCCGGGGCTGACGACGAAAGGACCCCCATGAAGATCCGCACCCTGGCCTTGTTGATCGCCCTCATCCTGCTGGGTCTGTTCTGCGCGTTGAACTGGCAGGCGCTGAGCGCACCATCGGCCCTCTCCCTGGGCCTGGTGCAGGTGCAGGCCCCGCTGGGGCTGATCCTGCTGGGCGCCACGGTGGTGATCTCCGGCCTGTTCCTGTTCTACATCGTCGCGCAGCAGGCCCATCTGCTGATGGAATCGCGCCGCTTCACCAAGGAACTGCAGGCCCAGCGCCAATTGGCCGACCAGGCCGAGGCCTCGCGCTTCACCGAACTGCAGACCCGGTTGGATGCGCTGGTGACCCGGCTGGAGCAGGGCCATCAGCTTGCCGAGCAGCGCCTGCTGGCCCGTTCAGACGAGGCGGTGCGCGAGCTCAGCGCCCACCTGGCTGAAATGGAGGACAAGCTGGACCGTGCGCTGGCCCGCCTGGGCTGAACTGGCGCCGGGGAGGTGACCCGGCGGCGCTGGGATGCGGTTTCATCACACGGTATTCCTCGGGCACTAAAACGCTGGGCACGGGCGCGCAAGCTGCTGTACGGCGTGGCCCGAGCCCGCCTTCCCCTCGTGGCGCCCGCAGGCCGCATCCACCGAGGCTCGCATTTGTCCAAATCTAGAATGGAAGCTCGTTCCTCTTCCTCTACAGCCGACCCAGGAGACTGCACGATGACCAGAGACGCCGCCCCGCAAAGCACCTTGCTGCACCACGCTGCCGACGCCATGGCCCTCCCGATCCGCCTGGACGATGAGTTCGTGCTGCGCCTGCCGCAGGATCCGGACGAGCTCACCCTGGCCGAACTGGACGAGTTGCGCCAGTGGCTGGACGACACCCTGCGCGCCGACCGCCGCCACTATCTGGTGCTGGGCTCCTGCGCCCAGGATTCCCATGAGACGCGTTCCGAGGCGCTGACGCGCCTGACCGAGCGTCTGGTGGCCCTGGGCGTGGAGCCCGACACCATCCGCTGCACCCATGATGGGGTGAACCTGCCGCGCGGCGTGGATGCTGAGTTGCACCAGCGTGTGGTGCGCCTCAAGGCCGTGGAAGGTGCGCAGATGGCGCGCGCTTCCGTCCAGCCCATCAGCCAGCTCTTCCTGGCGGCCTGATCCCGGCGCCTGCCCGCTGCCGGGCAGGGCCGCCTCAATCCTCGGAGGCGGCCAGGGTCACCCGCTGCTGGCGCGTCTGACCGGCGCGCCAGAGCGTGACGGTGCAGCTGTCCCCCGGCTGCAGCTTCTCCAGCGCGGTGAGCATGTCATCCAGTGTGGCCACTGTCTCGCCGTTGATGGCGGTGATGACGTCGCCCTGCACCACCCCGCCGTCGCCCCGGCTGAAGGGTTTGAAGCCGGCCTGCGCAGCCGGTCCCTGGCGCTGCACCCGCACGATGGCGACACCCTTGGGCAGGCCCAGCGCACGGTTCCACTCGGGCGGCGCGGTGCTCACACCCAGGGCCGGCCGCACCATGCGACCGTCGCGGATCAGGCGCGGCACGATGCGGTTGACCTCGTCCACCGGAATAGCAAAGCCAATGCCCGCGCTGGCGCCGGATGGGCTGTAGATGGCGGTGTTGACACCGATGAGCCGGCCTGCGGAATCAAGCAGCGGGCCCCCGGAGTTGCCGGGGTTGATGGCGGCATCGGTCTGGATGGCGCCCTTGATCGGACGGCGCGTGACCGACTCGATCTCGCGGCCCAGCGCACTGATGATGCCGGTGGTGAGCGATTGATCCAGGCCGAAGGGATTGCCGATGGCATAGACCTTCTGCCCCACCAGCAGATCGCGGCTGGATCCGACCGGCACAGGCTTGAGCTTGGCCTCGGGTGCCTTGATGCGCAGCACGGCCAGGTCCCGGTCCGGGAAGGCGCCGACCAGCTCGGCCTTGTAGCTGGACTGGTCGGCCAGTGTCACCCGTGCGGCACTGGCGTCCTGGATGACGTGGAAATTGGTGACGATGTGGCCCTGCGCATCCCAGACAAAGCCAGTGCCGGTGCCCTGCGGCACCTGCTGCACATTCAGAGAGAAGAAGTCCCGCTCCAGACCCAGCGCGGTGATGTTGACCACCGAGGGTGAGACATTCTTGAAAACGGCGATGTTGTTCTGCTCTTCGGCGTCCAGGGCGCCGCGGGGCGCCACGGCGCGGGGCGTAGCGGCCGGTCGGGCCTGCGCCAGGGCCGGCGCACCGGCCAGCGACAGCATCAGCAGAAGGGAAAGCGTCTGGATCTGGACAAGGCGCATGGTGCGAAAAGCGTCGTGCGGAGGATGTTCAGCGCGCTGACAAGACGGCTGCGCGGGCCGGAGCCCGCGTCGCATCGTCTCAGTCGATCTGCAGCTTGCGCACGCCCTGCGTGGCCGCCTTCTTCGGCAGCGTCAGGGTCAGCACGCCCGCATCGTACTTGGCGCTGGCACGCGCCTCGTCGATGTCCACCGGCAACTGGAAGCTGCGAGAGACGGCGCCGAAATAGCGCTCGCTGCGCAGCACGCGTTCATCGCGCTTCTGCTCGTCGAGTTGCTTGACCTCGGCGCTCAGCGCCACCACCGGACCGTCGATGGTCACGTGGATGTCCTCCTTGGCCACGCCAGGCAGCTCGGCATGGACCACGAAGTTCTCGGCGTCCTCCCTCACGTCCACCTTGATCTGCTGCGGCAGTGGATCGCCATGCAGCGGACGGACGAAGAAACCGGGAGCCATGTCGCGGAAGAACTCATCGAACAGGCGGGTACGGCTCACAGGCAGATTGGGCATGTGTCTCTCCTTTCAAGACGGTCAGTTCCGGACGGCGTGCCGGGCCCGTGGGCGGCGGCACGCCTGCGTTCCGATACCCCCAAGCTGGTGACGCCTGGCCCTGCTTTCAAGACCCTCGTGCTGGCGACATGCAGCAGCAAGGTATCCACGTTCCCGGACCGGATAGACTGGGTCGCACACCCTTTCCGGCCCCACCCGACGGGCCGCCCAGTCACCGCAGCAGTTCCCGGCATGACGGACCCAGACAACGCACTCGCCCCCAGCCAAGCACCGCGCGGCTTCACCCGCTCGCTCTCCAACTTCGGGGTCATCATCCTGACCCTGTCCGTGCTGTCACCGGGCGTCTCGGTGCTGGTGTCAGGAAGTGCCATCGTGCAGGATGCCGGCACGGGCGTCGTCATGGCCTTCCTGCTGGGCGCACTGGTCTGTTACTGCCAGACGTCCATGGCTGCGGAGCTGGGGGCGGCCTACCCCACCGCCGGCTACGACTACGCGGCCCTGGGCCACGCCATCGGCGACTGGGCGGGGGCCACGGCCTACGTGTCCAGCATCCTGGCCTCGCCGCTGTTCCTGAGCACCTCGGTCAAGGGCATCGCCATCTACCTGGTGCCCTTCGGCATTCCACTGTCACCCAACGAGATCACGTTGATCACCGTGGGGCTGGTCGCCATCCTGGCCCTGCTGAACATTCGCGCCAACGAATACATCACCGGCATCTTCATGCTCATCGAGTTCGCGGCGCTGTTCCTCATTGCCGGCGTGGGTGCTGCGCATGCCCGCCCGGACGCCCTGCAAGCCATGCTGCACCCGATGCACATGAAGGAGGGGGTGTGGATGGCCGCGGGCATCGGCGTGGTGGGCATTGCGATCAACAACGCCTCCTGGGCGCTGGCCGGCTCCTCCCAGGCGCTGATGTTCAGCGAGGACATGAAGAATCCGCGCGCCATCGGGCGCATCATCATGATCGCCCTCGGCCTGACCATCCTGTCGGAGACCGCGCCGGTGCTGGGTGTGATCGCGGGGGCGCACGATCTGAAAGCGGTGCTCGGCAGCGAGTCCCCCTT
>NZ_BADL01000296.1 GCF_000333615.1 Ideonella sp. B508-1
GCCCGCTGCAGCACATGGTGCGCCTGGCCAAAGCCTTGCGCGCCCCACCTGGGCGGTGAAGCCCGCGAACAGGACTTGCGCAACTCCTTCGGCCAGTTCCGCTTCGAAGGCGACATGGTGCACCAGCCCATCGGCACGCTCTCCGGCGGCGAAAAGGCCCGCCTGGTGCTGGCCAGCCTGGTGTGGCAGCGCCCCAACCTGCTGCTGCTGGACGAGCCGACCAACCACCTGGACCTGCAGACCCGCGAGGCGCTGTCCATGGCGCTCAACGAGTTCGACGGCACGGTGATGCTGGTCAGCCACGACCGGGCCTTGCTGCGCGAGACCTGCGACGAGTTCTGGCTGGTGGCCGACGGCGAGCTCAAGCCCTTCGACGGCGACCTGGACGACTACCAGAAGTGGCTGATCGAGCGCAGCCGCGAGGCCCAGCGTGCCGCCAGCGGCAAGCCCGCGGCGCCCGCTCCAGCGCCCAAGGCCAAGGCCAGCACGGCGCCCGTGGCCGCACCATCGGCCACCCCGGCCCCGGCACCTGCTGCGGCCAACCACAGCCGCGAGGACCGCAAGGCCGCTGCCCAGGCCCGCGCCAAGCTGGCCGACCTGACCCGCCCGCTGCGCAACGAACAGGGCCAGATCGACAAGCGCCTGGAAAAGCTGGGCCGCGAGAAGACCGAGGTCGAGGCCCTGCTGGCCACGCCGGGCCTGTCGGGCGATCAGTTCGCCGAGCACGGCCGCCGCCTGGCCCACATCCAGGCCGAGCTGGCCATGCAGGAAGAACGCTGGCTGGAGCTGGGCGAGGAGATCGAGGCGCTCACCCGCCAGGCGGGCTGAGCGCTCCGGGGCTCACTGCACGCCCTGGCCCAGCAGGACGCCGTCCACCACCACGCCGTAGAGGTTGACCCCGTCGCCCTCGTGGAACTTCTTGCGGGTGGCCTCGATGTCGTGGTTGAGCAGGCGCGGGTCCTGCGGCCGCTCGTGCGAATTGACGAAGGCGGCCACGTCCCAGGCCTCCTGGTCGCTCAGCGTCTCGCCCTTGCCCAGCGGCATGTTGTGCTGGATGAAGCCGGCCGCCGTGTTGATGCGGTGCATGCCGGCGCCCCAGTTGTAGGAATCCTTGCCCCACAGCGGCGGGAAGACCTGGGTGGCGCCCACCTTCTTGCCCTCGCCCTTGGCCCCGTGGCAGATGGCGCACTGGGCGGTGTAGACCTTCGCCCCGCGGGCGATGTCGTAGCCGCCCTTGGGCGGCATCGGCTCGTCGAAGCCGCGGCCCGGCAGGGCCTGGCCCACCGGCGCGCCGGTGGACAACCAGTAGGCATAGGCGGTCAGTGCGTTCAACACCTCGCTGTCGGCCGCCGGGGCCTTGCCGTTCATGCTGAACTGGAAGCAGCCCTGCATGCGCTCGGCAAAGCTGTTGACCTTGTCGTTCTTCTTCCGGTAGGCCGGGTACATCGTGTAGGCCG
>NZ_BADL01000295.1 GCF_000333615.1 Ideonella sp. B508-1
ACGGCCCAGCGCGGCTCACGGGTGACGAAGCCCAGGCGCTCCTGCAGGGCCCGGTCGTTCACCTTGTAGACCACGCCGTCGATGTCGAAGGGCAGGCTGTCGCGCAGCGCCGCCATGCGCTCGTGAAAGGCCACCAGGCCCGCGGCGCCCTGCACCACCGCGCGGTGCTCACACACCGGCAGGCCCAGCGCCGCCACGGCGTCCAGCAGGCCGCTGTGGGTGGCTGGCACGTCCCAGCCCTGCACCTCGCCCAGGCCGTAGGCATAGAAACTCAGCGGGCGCTTGGCGGCAATGGCCGGGTCCAGCTGGCGCACCGCGCCGGCGGCGGCATTGCGCGGGTTGACGAAGGTCTTCTCGTTCTTGGCGCCCGCGGCAATCAGCGCGCGCTGCCGCTCGTTCAGGGCCTCGAAGTCGTCGCGCCGCATGAAGACCTCGCCGCGGATCTCCAGCACCGGCGGCGTGGCGCCGATCAGCCGCAGCGGGATCTGGCCGATGGTGCGGATGTTTTGGGTCACGTCCTCGCCGGTCTCGCCATCGCCCCGGGTGGCGGCCTGCACCAGCACGCCGTGCTCGTAGCGCAGGTTCATGGCCAGACCATCGAACTTCAGCTCGGCGGCGTACTCGATGGGGGCCGCGTCTTCGGCCAGGGCCAGCTCACGCCGCACCCGGGCATCAAAGGCCTCGGCCCCGCCAGCGGTGGTGTCGGTCTCGGTGCGGATGGACAGCATCGCCACCGCGTGGCGCACCGGGGTGAAGCCATCCAGCACGCGCCCCCCCACCCGCTGGGTGGGCGAGTCGGCCGTCAGCAGGCTGGGGTACTGCGCCTCCAGCGCCTGCAAGCGCTGGAACAGGCGGTCGTACTCGGCATCGGGCAGCTCAGGAGCATCCAGCACGTAGTACTGGTGGGCGTGATGGTGCAGCGTGGCGCGCAGCTGTGCGGCCTCGGCAGCCGCCTCGGGCGGCACCGATGTTTCATTCATGGGCATGGCAGAGCCTGGAACAGGTCAGCTGAAAAGACGCCGCGCCGCCGCGGTGCCGGCGGCCAGATCGTGCTGCTCCAGCGCGCGGTACAGCCGACCCAGCTCCTGGCCGATGGTGGCAAAGGCGTGCAGCGTGATCACGGTGCCGCGGTCGTCCACCAGGGTGGCATCCAGGTCGTCGGCCAGGCGGCGGGCACATTCCTGCCAGGCGGCAAAGGGCTCGCCGCTCTCAGGCGTCTGCGGCACGTCCAGACTCAGAGACACCTCGCGCAGCGCGGCCTGCCCCGGATCGTCGGACAGGGCCACCTGCGAATCGAAGGCCAGCACCAGCACCGGCGGCGCACCCTCGTCGGCCGAAGGCAGCACCAGCCGGCCCGGCACCGCGCCCGGCACGAAGCCGTGGCGGGCTGCGCACTGCTGCAGATAGCCCACCGACCAGGCCACCGAATTGGCCCGCAGCAAGGCACCCAGCTGGGCGTCGTGCTGGCTGGCGAAGGCGTCCAGCTCGCGGGCGCGGGCCACCACGTCCAGCATGTCGGGGAAGTCCACCGTCGCGCCCAGCGCGTCGGCAAAGGGCTGGATCTTCTGGACGAACTCGGAGTACTCGATCTCGTTGACGGCGCCGCTGCGGTTGGCCATCTGCAAGCCGGCCTGGAATTCGCCGTAGCGCTGGCCCGGCCGCGGCACTTCCCATTCGCCGCTGTCGGCGTTCAGGCCCTCGATCTGGAAGGGCTTGCCACCGGCGCGCCGGGTGGGCGGCAGGTGTTGCAGGGCCAATTCACCGCTCACCGGCCCTTCGGGCGTGAGGGTAGCGATGGCGTCGATCAGCGCGTCGATGCGGGCACTGCGGCGGGTGGGTGTCGGCCGGGCCACGCCGGGCTCGGTCAGCGCCGCCACGGGATCGGCCAGAGAGGGCTCCTCGCCCCCGGCCGCCCCGCCCTCACCCAGCGAAGGCTCCTGGCGCTCGCCCAGCTCCGGCAGGGCCCGCGGCCCCGCCTTGCGGGCCGCCCAGGCGCCCTGCACCACCACCCCCAGCAGCACCACGCCAGCCAGAATGGCCAGCCCCACGGTCAACGTCATGCCGCCTCCATCATGTTGACGGCGGCTTCCATGTCCACCGCCACGATGCGGGACACGCCTTGCTCTTGCATGGTCACCCCAATGAGCTGTTCGGCCATTTCCATGGCGATCTTGTTGTGCGAGATGAACAGGAACTGCGTGCCCTTGGTGGACATCTCGGCCACCAGCCGGGCGTAGCGTTCCGTGTTGGCGTCGTCCAGCGGCGCGTCCACCTCGTCGAGCAGACAGAACGGCGCCGGGTTCAGCATGAAGATGGCGAACACCAGCGCGATGGCGGTCAGGGCCTTTTCGCCCCCCGACAGCAGGTGGATGGTCGAGTTCTTCTTGCCCGGCGGCTGGGCCATCACCTGCACGCCCGCGTCCAGCACCTCGTCACCGGTCATGATGAGCTTGGCCGTGCCACCGCCGAACAGGCTGGGGAACATGCGGCCGAAGCCCTCGTTGACCTGGTTGAAGGTGCTCATCAGCAGGTCGCGGGTTTCCAGGTCGATCTTGTGGATCGCGCCTTCCAGCGTGGTGATGGCGTCCATCAGGTCGGCGTTCTGCGCATCCAGGAAGGTCTTGCGCTCGCGCGCGGCGGCCAGTTCGTCCAGCGCGGCCAGGTTGACGGCGCCCAGGCTGGCGATCTCGCGGTTGATGCGGTCGATCTCGCCCTGCAGACCGTAGAGCTTGACCTGCCCTTCCTCGATGGCGCGGGCCAGGGCCTCCAGGTCCACCTCGGCGGCGGTCAGCTGCTCCAGGTACTGCTGGCCCCCCAGCGCGGCGGCCTGCTGCTCCAGCTGCAGCTTGGTGATGCGCTCGCGCAGCGGCTCCAGGCTGCGCTCGAAGCCCAGGCGCTGCTCGTCGGCCTGGCGCAGCTGGTGCGACAGCTCGTCATAGCGGATGCGCGTTTTCGCCAGGGCCTCTTCCTTCTCGGCGCGGATGGCCAGGGCCTCCTGCAGGCCGGCCTGGGCGGCGGCGTCGTTGAAGCTCTCCAGCTCCAACTGCAGCTGTTCGCCGCTGGCGGTGTTGGCGTGGATCTGCTGCTGGGCGGTTTCGATGGCGCGCTGCAGCTCACCCCGGCGCGAGGCCAGCGCGCGGGCCTGGAACTGGGCTTCCTGGGCCTGGCGCTCCAGGGCGCGCAGCTGCTCGCGGGCGCCGGCCAGCTTGCGCTCGGCCTGGATCACCGCCTCTTCCAGCTCGGCATGGCGCTCCTGGGTGTTGGCCAGTTCCATGTCCAGCTCTTCGAAGCGGGCCTCGCCGGTGGCGCGGCGCTCCGAGAGCTCGTCCATCTGGCCATCGATCTCGGCCAGCTCCTCTTCCAGCTGGCCGCGCCGGGTGTTGGCGGCCTCGGCCTGCTGGCTCAGCTGCACCCACTGCATCTGCAGCTGGTGGGCCTGGGATTGGGTGTCGCTGGCTTCGCGCCGGGCCTGGGCCAGGCGCTGGGCGGCCTCGGTGTAGGCCGCCTCCAGCCGGACCAGCGCGGTGCGGGCCTCGTCCACCAACAGGGCCTGGGCGCGGGTGCCACGGTCCAGGTTCTCGATCTCCTGGGCGCGGGCCAGCATGCCGGCCTGCTCGGAATCCTCGGCGTAGAAGTTGACCGCGAACTGCGAGACCGCATGGCCCTTCTGGGTCATCAGCAGCTCGCCGTGCTGCAGCTGGGCGCGGCGGGCCAGTGCGTCTTCCACGCTGGCGGCGGTGTAGACGCCGGCCAGCCAGTCGGTCAGCAAGGCCTTGAGGCCCGCGTCTTCCACCCGCAGCAAGTCGGCCAGCGGGGCCAGGCCCGCGGTGCCGGCCGGCGGATGAACCGCCCCCGTGGCCGGCGGCGAATAGAAGGCCAGCTTGGCCGGCGGGGCGTCCTGCTCGAAGGCCCGCACCGTCTCCAGCCGGCCCACGGACAGGGCGTTCAGGCGTTCGCGCAGCGCGGCTTCCAGCGCCACTTCCCAGCCGGATTCGATGTGCACCTTGGTCCACAGGCCTTGCAGGCCGTCCAGCCCGTGCTTGGCCAGCCAGGGCTTGAGCTTGCCCCTCGTCTGCACCTTCTCCTGCAGGGTGCGCAAGGCCTCCCAGGCGGCGGTCAGGTCGGCCTGCTTGGCGCCTTCGCGGTTGACCAGGTCTGCTGCGTGCGGCGCTGCTCGTCCAGTGCGGGCAGTTGTTCGTTCAGCTCGTGCAGCCGGGCTTGGCCTTCCGCCGGGCTTCTTCGGGGATGGAGAGCTCTTCGCGCAGTGGTGGCAATTGTCNAGCGTCCGGCGCGGCCAGGCCCTGGCGCTCGCTGGCCAGGCGTTCACGCCGGGCGCGCAGGCCACGGCTCTGCTCGTCGATGTTGCGGCTTTCGGCGGCCAGCACCTGGATCTGCTGCTGCACCTGGGCCACCACCGTGCGCTGCTCGTTGGCACGGGCCTGGGCGGCGCGCACGGCCTCCTCGTGCTGGGGCGAGGAACCGGCCTCTTCCTCGGCCTGGGCGGCCAGGATCTCGGCCTGCTCCTCCGCCGCGGCGATCTGCTCGGCGATGGTCTCCTGCTCGGCCAGGGCCTCTTCGCGGCGCTGCTGCCACTGCTCGTTCTGAGCCTGCAGCTCGCCCAGGCGGGCCTGGGCCCGCTGGCGGCCTTCGACCACGTAGCGGATGCGCTCCTCCAGCCGGCTCACCTCCAGCGAGGCCTGGGCCAGGTCACCCTGGCGGGTGTGCAGCGCGTCGGAAGCCTCGTAATGGGCCTGGCGAATGGTCTCGAGCTGGGCCTCGACATGGCGCAGCTCGGCCATGCGCGACTCCAGCGCATTGGTGGCCTCCAGCATGGCCAGCTTGACCCGCTCTTCCTCGGTGGCCGCGTCGCGGTGCTTGAGGAACCAGAGCTGGTGCAGTTTGAGCGTGCCCTGCTCCTGCAGGCCGCGGTAACGGGTGGCCACCTCGGCCTGGTGCTCCAGCTTGTCGAGGTTGGCGTTGAGCTCGCGCAGGATGTCCTCGACCCGGGTCAGGTTCTCGCGCGTGTCCTTCAGGCGGTTCTCGGTCTCGCGGCGGCGTTCCTTGTACTTGGAGACGCCGGCGGCCTCTTCCAGGAACAGGCGCAGTTCCTCGGGCCGCGACTCGATGATGCGGCTGATGGTGCCCTGGCCGATGATGGCGTAGGCCCGTGGGCCCAGGCCGGTGCCCAGGAACACGTCCTGCACATCGCGCCGGCGCACCGCCTGGTTGTTGATGAAGTAGCTGCTGTTGCCGTCGCGCGTGAGCACGCGCTTGACGGCGATTTCGGCGTACTGGTTCCAGACGCCACCGGCCCGGCCGCTCTCGTTGTTGAACACCAGCTCGACGCTGGCGCGGCTGGCCGGCTTGCGGTTGCCGGAACCGTTGAAGATCACGTCCTGCATGGACTCGCCACGCAGTTCGCTGGCCTTGGATTCGCCCAGCACCCAGCGCACCGCGTCCATGATGTTGGACTTGCCGCAGCCATTGGGGCCCACCACGCCCACGCGCTGCCCGGGCAGCTGGAAGGTGGTGGGCTCGGCGAAGGACTTGAAGCCGGAAAGCTTGATCTGGTTGAGCCGCATGCAGTGGGGGAACGGCGCCGACCCTTCGGTGGATCAGGCCTCCTCGCTAACCTGTTGATTTATGAGTATTTTTTGCCCGAAACAGGGCAAATGATGTGCGCAGGATGATATCATCGCGCACTCCAATGCCCGGGCTGGTGCAGCAGCCCGAATCCCCTGTCTGGGCCGCCCGGCCATCCGTCGGCGTCGGCCCTGTTTGTTTTGCGCATTGCGCCTGTGCTGCCATGGCCCGTACCCCCGCCGCCCCCAAGACGCCCGTGAAGACCCCCTCGAAGACCACTTCGAAGCCTGCTGCCAAGCCGGCCCGCGCCGCCAAGGCCGCCGCCGCGGCCACGACCGAGCGCCCGATGCCGGTCAACCCGCCGAGCGCGCCCTCGAAGGAGCTGCATGTCTTCCCGAACCCGGCGCCCGAGCGTGACTACGTCATCCAGTTCCAGATCCCCGAGTTCACCTGCCACTGCCCGCTGACCGGCCAGCCGGACTTCGCCCACTTCGTCATCGACATGGTGGCCGACAAGCTGTGCGTGGAGCTCAAGAGCCTGAAGATGTATATGTGGAGCTTCCGCAACGAAGGCGCCTTCCACGAGAAGGTGACCAACGACATCCTCAGCAAGATCGTGGCCACCACCAACCCGCGCTACGCCCGCATCACCGCCCGCTGGTATGTGCGCGGCGGCATCTACACCAATGTGATCGCCGAGCACCGCAAGCGCGGCTGGAAGGGCGACGCCGTGGTGCCGGCCCCTCACCTGCCGCACGCCACCGGCCTCTGACGCCTTGCCCAAGCTCGCCCCGCGTGCCCCATCGCCAGCATCTCAGCCACCGGTCATCTTCGGGCCACCCGCGCCCGACCGGGAGGCCTTGCTGATGGGCTGCCTGGCCATCCGCCCGCCCTATCAGAAGTACGACGTGGCGGTACGGCGCAGCCCGATCGACGGCTTCGGCGTGTTCGCGCTGGAGCCGGTGCCGCGCTGGCAGAAGATCGGCGAAGTCCGCGGCGAGTCCATCACCGTGGCCGAGGCCCGGCGTCGCGCCGCCACACTGGCGCGCATCATGATCGTCGAGGTCTCGCACAAGACGGCGGTGGACCTGGCCCGCTCGACCGACCCGATGCGCTTCACCAACCACAGCTGCCAGCCCAATGCGCGGCTGAGCGTGGACGAGGGCCGCATCGAGTTCTACGCGCTGCGCGACATCGCCGTGGGCGAAGAGCTGACTGTGAACTACGGCGACACCCACCACGAAGGCCGCCTGGCCTGCAGCTGCGGCGCCCCGGGCTGCCTGGCCGGCTCTGAATCAGGCCGACGCCGGGCCCGGCCGGCTTCGGCCCGGGGGCAAGCCAATGGTCCAGGGGCTTTTCCAGGGGCCTGCACGTCGATGGCTTTGCCAGGTGGCCGTTCATGCCCGCGGCCTGGCAGCGCTCCCCGTCTTCCTTGTAGACATGGGCCGTCATGGCCAGGATGGGCGTGCCAGTGTGCAGCGGCAGGGCCCGAATGCGCGCGTGGCCTCCAGGCCGTCCATCAAGGGCATGTGCATGTCCATCAGGATCAGGTCGTAGGCCTGGCTCTGGGCCCGCGCCACCGCCAGCACGCCGTCGCTGGCGCAGTCCACCACCAGGCCGTGGCGCACCAGCATGGCCTGCATCACCTCCAGGTTGACCGGGTTGTCGTCCACCACCAGGGCCCGATGCCCATCCCAGCGCACCGGGCCACGGGCCGACTGCGGCAGGGCTTCGGCCGGGGTGAACTCCTGCGGCGTCTGCAAGGGCACGACGATCCAGAAGCGGCTGCCCTCGCCCAGCTGGCTGGCCACGCCGATCTGCCCGCCCATCAGCTGGCAGAGCTGACGGCTGATGGTCAGCCCCAGCCCCGTGCCGCCGAAGCGGCGGGTGGTGGAGACGTCCGCCTGCTCGAAGGCATCGAAGACCCGGGCCTGCTGCTCGGGCGACAGGCCGATGCCGGTGTCCCACACCTCGCAGCGCAGCCAGACCTGCTGGCCTTCGCGGCGCAGCATCTGCACCCGCAAGCCCACCTCGCCCACCGAGGTGAACTTGATCGCGTTGCCCAGGAAGTTCAGCAGGATCTGACCCAGCCGCCGCTCGTCGCCGCGCAGGTAGGCGGGCAGCAGCGGATCGATGTCGGTGCGCAGCTGCAGCTTCTTGTCGCGCGCCCCCTGCTCCACCATGACCATGGTCCGGTGCAGCAGATCGACCGGCGAGAAGGTGACGATTTCCAAGGACAGCTTGCCCGCCTCGATGCGGGACAGGTCCAGCACATCGTTGATCAGGCCCATCAGGTGGCCGGCCGCGGTGGACACCTTGCCCAGCCGCTCCAGCTGCTCGGGCTCCTTGGCGGCGTCGCGCATCAGCCCCGTCAGCCCGATGATGGCGTTCATCGGCGTGCGGATCTCGTGGCTCATGTTGGCCAGGAAGGCGCTCTTGGCCCGGCTGCTGGTCTCGGCCGCCTCCTTGGCCGCGGCCAGTTCGGCGGTGCGCTCGCGCACCTCCTGCTCCAGCCGCTGGTTGAGGGTCTGCAACTGCGACTCGCTGGTCCGCAGGGCCGTCTCGGCCAGCTTGCGCTGGGCCAGCTCGTCGGACAGCGAGCGCAGGTTGGCCACCAGGTGCTCGCGCATCAGGTTGAAGGCCCGGCTCAGGCGCTGGAGCTCGTCGGTGCCCTGCACCGGCATCTGCCGGGCCAGCTCGCCCCCGGCCACGGCCTCGGCGTTGCGGCTGAGCTCGTCCACCGGGCGGGCCATGCGGTCGGCGATGGTCCAGGCCGCCCCCAGGGCCAGCACGGTCAGCACGCCCATGAAGATCAGCCAATCTTGCTCACGGGAATGGGCCAGTTGCTCGTAGCGCCCCCAGTCCTCGTAAGCCAGCACCCGCAGGTCGGTGCCGGGCACCGGCTCGATGGCGCCACGCAGCCGTCCGCCCTGCCAAGCCACATCGACATGCTTGGCACTGGTGCGTGTGAGGTCGGCCGGCAGAGGGTCGCCGCTCTGGACTTCCGGATCGGTCCAGGCACGCACCGCGCCGTTGCCGTCGAACACCAGGCCCTGCATGGCGGGCTGGTCGGCCAGGGCCTCGGACAGCGCCTGGCCCAAGAGGCTCTCTTCCAGCCGCATGCGCAGCAGGCCCACCACCTTGCCCTCGGCACGGATGGGCCCCAGCACGAACAAGACGCCGCGGCCGTCTTCCGGCGAATGCATCGGCCCCACGATCGAAGGGTAGGTGCGAGAGGCCGCCTGCCGGTAGTAAGCCTCCGATGCCTCGATGCGGCCGATGCGCTGGGCCTGGGTGTCGGCGATGTCGATGCCCGCCGCGTCCAGCACGCCCACCGAGGTGGTGTTCACCGGCTCGCGCAGGCTCACCATGTTGACGACCTTGTTGAGCCACAGCGCGTCGACCTTGTCCGGATGCTGCACGGCCTCGGCCAGCCCGGGGATGGCTGCATCGGCGCGGATGTTGTCCTGCAGGTGGAACAGTCGCTGGCTCAGCCCCCGCGCGGCCTCCTGACCCAGGCCGCTGAGGATCTGGTCCTGGCCGTCCAGGATCTGCTGGACATCGCGCCGCAGCTGCAGGCCCGAGACGATGCCCAGGGGCAGCACCGCCACCCCGAACAGCATCGTGGCCACGAACAGGCGGGTTCTCATGGCAGCAGTTCCCCGTCGAGCAGGTCGGCCGCGATCATCGGTCGCGCCACCGAGCCCTTGTCCACGAAGTAGTCGCTGTAGCGCTGCACGATGGGCGCCAGGCCCGGCCCCTTGCCATCGACGCCGATCATCAATTGCCGGTTGTGTGCCAGATCGATCAGGCGCAGGCCCTGCAGGGAGATGCGGTCGGGCTCCATGTTCACCCGCCGGGCCAGCAGCTTGCGTGCGTCCTCGGGATGGGTCAGCCACCAGTCCAGGGCCTGGAACCAGAAGCGCAGGAAGCGCTTGAGCAGCCGGCTGCGCCGCTGGATGGTGGCATTGGTGGCCACCAGCACATCGGACACCAGCCCCGGCGTTTCCAGGCTGGTGAACAGCTTCTGCGCCCCGGCCGCCACGGCCCGGGAGGCGTAGGGATCCCAGGTGTGGCCCACGTCCAGCTTGCCGGCCCCCATCAGTGCGGGCACCTCGGCCGCATCGGCATTGACCCAGGACCAGTGCGCCGACTCCAGGTGATGGCGCCGGATGAACTCCTGCAGGAAGACCTCGCCGAAGCCGCCCAGGTTGGTGCCAATGGTGTAGTGCCCGTCGGGGCGCAGCCTCAGCCCGGGCCGGGCCAGCACCATGTCGCCACCGGCGGATTCATCGGTGATGGTGATCACCTTGACCGCCAGGTGGCCCCGCGTGATGGTGATGAGGTCGCCCAGCGAGGCGCCCATCACGTCGTAGCGGCCCGCCGTGAAGTCGGCCAGCATCTTGTCGGTGTCCCCGGGGTAGAAGACCTTGAGCTGAATGCCTTCGGGCAACAGCCAACCCAGTTCGTCGGCCAGCACGCCGGGCAGATAGCCCGGCCACAGGTCAATGGCCAGGCGCAGGGTTTCGCTGGCCTGAGAGGGCTCCGGGGGAACGGCCACAGGCCGACAGCCCGCCGGCCAGCAGCGGCGCGGCTGCAGCATGCAGCAGCCGGCGTCGTCTCATCGCCCCGCTCCCGCTCGCCACATGGTCGGTGCACTTCCCGTCAATCTTTTTTTGCCGGATCCGAACCCGACCCCCAACATACGCCGACCCGCGTACATCGTGCTGATGCATGCGGGTGGGGACGGACGATCCTACAAGATTTGTTGCAAATCCGGACTTGTCGTTTCGCGCAGGCGACACCCGGGCCGCTCGCCGATAATTCGCGCCCATGAACCCGCTGCTCGGCCGGCTGCACGCCTACCCCTTCGAACGCCTGCGCGCCCTCACGCGCGACATCACCCCCAACCCGGCCTTGCGGCCCATCAGCCTGGGCATCGGCGAGCCCAAGCACCCGGCTCCGGCCCTGGTGGAGGAAGCCCTGTGCGCCCACCTCTCCGGCCTGTCCAGCTACCCCGCCACCGCCGGCGAGCCGGCCCTGCGCGAGGCGATTGCCGGCTGGGTGCAACGCCGCTACGGCGTGACGCTGGACGCCGCCACCCAGGTGCTGCCGGTCAACGGCTCGCGCGAGGCGCTGTTCTCGCTGGCCCAGACGGTGCTGGACCCGGGCGAGCGCGACGCGGTGGTGGTCTGCCCCAACCCGTTCTATCAAATCTATGAAGGCGCAGCCCTGCTGGGCGGCGCCAACACGGCCTTCGCCAACAGCGATCCGGCCCGCAATTTCGCCTGCGACTGGTCGCAGATCGACGAGGCCACCTGGGCCCGCACCCGCCTGGTCTTTGCCTGCTCGCCCGGCAACCCCACCGGCGCCGTGATGCCGCTGGACGAATGGCAGCGTCTGTTCGAGCTGAGTGACCGACATGGTTTCGTGATCGCCAGCGATGAGTGCTATTCGGAGATCTACTTCCGTTCTGAAGCCCCGCTGGGGGCGTTGCAGGCCGCCAAGGCCCTGGGCCGTGACGACTTCCGCAACCTGGTCGTGCTCTCCAGCCTGTCCAAGCGCTCCAACGTGCCGGGCATGCGCTCGGGCTTTGTGGCCGGCGACGCCCGCATCCTCAAGGCCTTCCTGCTCTACCGCACCTACCACGGCAGCGCGATGAGCAAGACGGTGCAGATGGCCAGCATTGCCGCCTGGAACGACGAGGCCCATGTGCAGGCCAACCGGGCCCAGTACCGCCAGAAGTTCGAGCGCGTCACCCCCATGCTGGCCGAGGTGCTGGACGTGAAGCTGCCCGACGCCAGCTTCTACCTCTGGGCCGCCGTGCCCGGGGGCGACGACATCGCCTTCAGCCTGGGCTTGCTCGCTCAATACAATGTGGCGGTGCTGCCCGGCAGCCTGCTGGCCCGTGAGGCCCATGGCGTGAACCCCGGCGCCGGCCGCATCCGCATGGCCCTGGTGGCCGAACTCGACGAGTGCGTGGAAGCCGCCCAGCGCATCGTCGACTACACCCGATCCCTCTGACCTTCCCTCCCTGCCCTGTCATGACACAACAACTGCAGACCATCATCGAAACCGCCTGGGACCAGCGCGCCGAACTGAGCACCACCCAGGCCCCGGCCGACGTGCGCGAGGCAGTGGCCCATGTCATCGCCGAGTTGGACGCCGGCCGCCTGCGCGTGGCCGAACGCCAGGCCGTGGGCCAGTGGCAGGTCAACCAATGGGTCAAGAAGGCGGTGCTGCTGTCCTTCCGCCTGAACGACAACCGCGTGATGCGCGCCGGCGAGCTGGCCTTCTTCGACAAGGTGGACACCAAGTTCGGCGCCATGGACGACGCCACCCTGGCCGCCACCGGCGTGCGCGTGGTGCCGCCGGCCGTGGCCCGCCGTGGCAGCTTCGTGGCCAAGGGCGCCATCCTGATGCCCAGCTACGTGAACATCGGCGCCTACGTGGACGAAGGCACCATGGTCGACACCTGGGCCACCGTCGGCTCCTGCGCCCAGGTCGGCAAGAACGTGCACCTGTCCGGCGGCGTGGGCCTGGGCGGCGTGCTCGAACCCCTGCAGGCCAACCCGACCATCATCGAGGACAACTGCTTCATCGGCGCCCGCTCCGAGGTGGTCGAAGGCGTGATCGTCGAGGAGAACTCGGTGATCGGCATGGGTGTGTACATCGGCCAGAGCACCCCGCTGTTCAACCGCGAGACCGGCGAGATCAGCTACGGCCGCGTGCCCAGCGGCTCGGTGGTGGTCAGCGGCAACCTGCCCAAGACGACGGCCTCCGGCCAGGCCTACAGCATGTACGCGGCCATCATCGTCAAGCGCGTGGACGCCCAGACCCGCTCCAAGACCAGCATCAACGACCTGCTGCGCGGCTGACACGGCACGCCCGCCGTTGGCCCCTTCTGCCCTTTTTCCACCTATGCTGTCGGCTCCGACCTTTGGGAGATCTCGCGGATGAACATGCAACGTGTCCTGCAGCTGATGGCGGAAAAGGGGGCCTCAGACCTCTACCTGTCGGCCAATGCCCCGGCGCTGCTGAAGATCAACGGGCAGCTGATGCCCATCACCGACCATGTGCTGGCCCCCAGCATGCCCCGCGCCCTGCTGGCCGAGGTGCTGTCGGCCGAGCAGCTTGAGGAGCTCGACCAGACCGGTGAACTCAACATCGGCATCGGCATCCCCAAGGTCGGCAGCTTCCGCCTCTCGGGCTTCAAGCAGCGCAACAGCATCGCCGCGGTGGTGCGTTGCGTGCCGGTCAAGATCCCCTCGATCGACACACTGAACCTGCCGCCCATCCTGGCGCCGCTGTCGCTGGAAAAGCGCGGCCTGATCCTGATGGTGGGGGCCACCGGCACCGGCAAGAGCACCACCATGGCCGCCATGCTGGAGTGGCGCAACCAGAACGTCTCGGGCCACATCCTCACCATCGAAGACCCGATCGAGTTCCTGTTCAACAACAAGCGCTCGATCGTCAACCAGCGCGAGGTGGGGCGCGACACGGCCAGCATGCACATCGCGCTGAAGAACGCGCTGCGCCAGGCCCCGGACTGCATCATGATCGGCGAGATCCGCGACCGCGAGACCATGTCGCAGACGATCTCCTACGCCCTGTCGGGCCACCTGGTGCTGGCCACGCTGCACGCCAACAACAGCTACCACGCCCTGGGCCGGATCCTCTCCTTCTACACACCCGAAGCCCGCCCGGCCCTGCTGGCCGACCTGTCCGCCGCCCTCAAGGCCATCGTCTCGCAGCGCCTGCTGCGCTCGATGAAGGGCGGCCGCATTCCGGCGGTGGAGGTGATGCAGAACTCCAAGCTGGTGGCCGAGATGATCGAGAAGGGCGACTTCGCTGGCGTCAAGGAGGCGATGGAGCGCTCCCTGGCCGAAGGTTCCCAGACCTTCGAGCAGGAGCTGTCCAAGATGATCAAGGAAGGCCTGGTCTCGCGCGACGAGGCCCTGGCCCAGGCCGATTCGCCCACCAACCTGCTGTGGCGCCTGCAAAACGAGCAGGCCCCGGTCTCGCGCGTGGCGCCCACCCCGGCCGAGCCCGACAGCCCCTCCTTCACCGAGATCACGCTGGACGTGGTGCCCGAGACGGCCACGCCCGCCCCCCTGGTTGGCGCCCGCACGCGCTGAACCCGCTCCTGCAGTCCTGATGTCCGATACCCTGCGCCTGGTCGAAGACCTGATCGCCCGCCCTTCCGTCACCCCGGCCGACCATGGTTGCCAGGACCTGATCGCCCAGCGGCTCACCGCCCTGGGCTTCGTGGCCGAGCACCTGCCCTTCGGCCCGGAGGACTTCCGCGTCCAGAACCTGTGGGCCGTGCACGATGGCGGCCGCCCCGGCCCCACGGTGGTCTTCGCCGGCCACACCGACGTGGTGCCGCCCGGCCCGCTGGCCCTGTGGAACAGCGACCCCTTCGTGCCCAGCCACCGCGAGGGCAAGCTCTTCGGCCGTGGCGCGGCGGACATGAAGACCTCGGTGGCCGCCATGGTGGTGGCCGCCGAAGAGTTCGTGCGGGCCCACCCAGGGCATGCCGGGCGGGTCGCCTTCCTGATCACCAGCGACGAGGAAGGCCCCTCGGTCGACGGCACCGTCAAGGTGGTGCAAGCCCTGCGCGAGCGTGGCGAGCGGCTGGACTGCTGCATCGTCGGCGAGCCTACCTGCGTCGAGAAGCTCGGCGACATGATCAAGAACGGCCGCCGCGGCTCGCTCTCGGGCAAGCTGGTCGTCACCGGCGTGCAGGGCCATGTGGCCTACCCGCAGCTGGCGCGCAACCCGGTGCATGAAGCCGCCCCGGCCCTGGCCCAACTGGCCGCCACCGAATGGGATGCGGGCAACGAATACTTTCCGCCCACCACCTGGCAGATCTCCAACATCCACGCCGGCACCGGTGCCACCAACGTGATTCCGGGCGAGCTGGTGGTGGACTTCAACTTCCGCTTCTCCACCGCCTCCACGCCCGAAAGCCTGAAGGCCCGCGTGGCCCAGGTGCTGGATCGCCACCAGCTGCAGTGGCGCATCGACTGGACCCTGGGTGGCGAGCCCTTTCTGACCCCGGTGGGCAGCCTGGTCACCGCGCTGAGCGAGGCCATCCAGGCGGAGACCGGTGTGAGGACCGAGCTCTCCACCACCGGCGGCACCTCCGATGGCCGCTTCATTGCCAAGCTGTGCGAACAGGTGGTGGAATTCGGTCCGGTGAACGTCACCATCCACAAGGTCAACGAGCATGTGGCCGTGGACAGCGTGGAGCCACTGAAGAACATCTACCGCCGCACCCTGGAAACCCTGCTGGCCTGACCCATGACCGTCCTGGAACTGATCGAGCGCAGCAGCGCCCGCCTCACCGAGGCGGGCGTTTCGTTTGGGCATGGCACCACCAACGCCTTCGACGAGGCCGCCTGGCTGGTGCTGTGGTCGCTGGACCTGCCGCTGGACGCGCTGGACGAGGTGGCCGAGCAACCGGTGCCGCCCGACGAAGCCGCCCAGGCCGCCGAGCTGATCGAGCGCCGCATCCACAGCCGCCAGCCGGCCGCCTACCTGACCGGCGAGGCCTGGCTGCAGGGCGTGCCCTTCACGGTGGACCCGCGGGTCATCGTGCCGCGCTCGCTGATCGCCGAGTGCCTGGCCGATGCCACCATCGACCCCTGGCTCAGCGAAGAGACCCACACTGTGCTGGACCTGTGCACCGGCAACGGCAGCTTGGCCGTGCTGGCCGCCATGGCCTGGCCCGAGGTGCAGGTCACCGGCGCCGACCTCTCCGACGATGCGCTGGCCGTGGCCCGCATCAACATCGCGCGGCACGGCCTGGCCGACCGCATCCGCCTGGCCCAGGGCGACGGCTTGCACGCCGTCACGGGCCAGACCTTCGACCTCATCCTCTGCAACCCGCCCTATGTGAACGCCGAAGCGATGGCGGCCCTGCCGCCGGAATACCTGGCCGAACCCCAGCTCGCCCTGTCCGGCAATGCCGCCGGCGGACACGACGGCATGGACTTCATCCGCCCCCTGCTGCGACAGGCCGCGGCGCACATGAACCCCGGCGCCGTGCTGGTGCTGGAGATCGGCCATGAGCGCGACTTCTTCGAAGCCGCCTTCCCTCTCCTGGACGTCGTCTGGCTGCCCACCAGCGCCGGCGACGACCAGGTGCTGCTCGTCACCCGCGATGCGCTGACCGCGCCTGGCGCCCTGCCCGGCCCGGCCTGAACCCGCGGGGGACGTCGAACCGCATTCGGACGTTCCATGATCACTCTTCGCAATGTGACGCTGCGCCGCGGCGTCAAGGTGGTGCTCGACAGCGCCACCGTCACCCTCAACCCCGGCGAGAAGGTCGGCCTGGTCGGCCGCAACGGCGCCGGCAAGTCCAGCCTGTTCGCCATGCTGGCCCACCGCCTGGGCGCCGACGCGGGCGACTTCGAGATCCCGCCCAAGTGGCGCCTGGGCGAGGTGGCCCAGCACATGCCCGAGGTGGACACCCCGGCCACCGATTTCGTACTGCAGGGCGACCTGCCGCTGATGGAGGCCCAGGCCGCGCTGGATGCGGCCGAAGCCGCCGACGACGGCCACGCCATGGCCGAGGCCCACCTGGCGCTGGAAGAAGCCGGCGCCTTCGACGCCAAGGCCCGCGCCCAGACCCTGCTGCTGGGCCTGGGCTTCAAGCTCGACCAGGTGATGGCGCCGGTCAACAGCTTCTCCGGCGGCTGGCGCATGCGCCTGCAGCTGGCCCGCGCCCTGATGTGCCCCAGCGACCTGCTGCTGCTGGACGAGCCCACCAACCACCTGGACCTGGACGCCCTGGTCTGGCTGGAAGGCTGGCTGCAGCGCTACGCCGGCACCCTGCTGGTCATCAGCCACGACCGCGAGTTCCTGGATGCCATCACCACCGTCACCTTGCACCTGGACGAGGCCAAGCTGACCCGCTACGGCGGCAACTACACCCGCTTCGAGGAAATGCGCGCCGAGCGCATGGAGCAGCAGGCCGCGGCCTTCTCCAAGCAGCAGGACCGCATCGCCCACCTGCAGAAGTTCATCGACCGCTTCAAGGCCAAGGCCACCAAGGCCAAGCAGGCCCAGAGCCGGGTCAAGGCCCTGGCGCGGATGGAAAACCTCGCCCCGGTGCTCACCGCGGCCGATTTCAGCTTCGAGTTCCGCGAGCCGA
>NZ_BADL01000294.1 GCF_000333615.1 Ideonella sp. B508-1
TCTAGAGTCGTGTTCAGCAGGGCGGTCCATTGGTCTCGGGTCCAGGGCTGGGGGGCGAAGTGGTAGCGGCGCGGGGCCTGCAGGCCGGCCACCGGTGCTTCGTCGGTGGCGGTGCCGGCGGCCTGCTGGCAGTAGGGTCGGGGAAAGTGCCCGTCGCGTGCCAGCAGGGCCCGCAGGGTGCGGTCGTCGCGGTCCATGCGGAAGGCCATGGGCACGATCTCGTCGGCGGGCAGGCCGTCCATCCAGGCGTCGCCCGCGCACCAGGAGGCCAGGGCGGTCATCGACAGCGCGACCTCGGCTGGCAGCCGTGCCCGCAGCGCACGCACCACCTCGGCCAGGAAGGGGCGCTGCGAGCGCCGCACCTCGAAATCCAGCTGCAGCGCGTGCACCGGCTGGCCCTGCACCAGGCGCAGCGCGGTGGCCACGATGGCCTCGCGCTGGGCGGGGTTGAGGGCGGGGCGGTCGCGCGGGTCGGCGTCCACATGCAGCACCGGCAGCAGCACGGTGCCGGGCGAGACGCGCAGCGGCTGGGCGCGCGGCCGGATGTCGGCGGCCTCGCCGCGCAGTCGGATGGACGTGGCCAGCCAGGCCACGCCGGTGCCCGGCGGCAGGCCGCGCAGGTCCTCGGGCCGCTCCCAGGCCCACAGCATCTGCGGGGGCAGCTGGGCCAGGCCGGGGTGGGGCGCGGGCCGCAGCGGGGTGCTGGCGCGCAGGCCGGTGGCCAGGCTCAAGGCCAGACCCAGGACCAGGCTCAACGCCAGCCCGGCGCGGGCCAGCCGCCACCGGGGCGGTCGGGCAGGGCGAAGGGGCGGGCGCGGCATGGCGGGCACTCTAGCAGCGGCCCCGGGTGCGGCCCATCCACCGCAAGGGGGTGTCGCGCGGCTGTCATCACCGTGGCACGGCGGGCCGGTCTACTGCGCGGTTTTGCGACGTTTCGCACGACGTTCGCAGGACGTTTCGCAGTGTCGGGCCACGGCCCAGGGAGACAGACAGCGGCATGCCACGGGGTTTCCTTCTTCTGATCGCGGCGCAGTTCACCTCGGCCCTGGCCGACAACGCGCTGCTCATCGTGGCCATCGCGCTCTTGCAGCAGCAGGGCCTGCCCGGTTGGTGGGCGCCGCTGCTGAAGTTCTCCTTCACGCTGTCCTATGTGCTGCTGGCGCCGGTGGTGGGCCCGCTGGCCGACGCCCTGCCCAAAGCCCGGCTGATGGCCTGGATGAACGCGCTGAAGATGCTGGGCCTGGGCGGCATGCTGCTGCCGCTGCACCCGGTGGCGGCCTATGCGGTGGTGGGTCTGGGCGCGGCCGGCTATGCGCCGGCCAAGTACGGCCTGGTGACCGAGCTGGTGCCGCCGCACCAGCTGGTGGCGGCCAATGGCTGGATCGAGGTGTCCATCGTCTGCGCGGCCCTGCTGGGCACGGTGCTGGGCGGCGGCCTGGTGTCGCCGACGATGCTGAGCCTGGGGTTGCAGGTGTCGCTGGGCCTGCTGCTGGGCCTGTATGGGCTGGCGGCGGTGCTGCAATGGGGCGTGCCCGACAGCGGCGCGCGCTACCCCAAGGCGGTGTGGCACCCGCTGGCCCTGAGCGCGGACTTCTGGCGCGCCAACCTGCGCTTGTGGCGCGACGCGGCCGGCGGACTGTCGCTGTCGGTGACCACGCTGTTCTGGGGCGTCGGCGGGGTGCTGCAGTTCGCGGTGCTGCGCTGGGCCACCGAGCGGGTGGGCCTGGGCCTGGACCGGGCCGCCTATCTGCAGGCCGTGGTGGCGCTGGGGGTGGTGGCCGGGGCGTCGCTGGCCGGGCGCTTCGTGCCGCTGCACCGGGCCATGCGGGTGCTGCCGGCGGGCGTGGCGCTGGGGGGATTGATCGCGGCGGTGGCACCGCTCACCACCCTGGGCCCGGCCCTGCCGCTGCTGGTGCTGACCGGCGCGGTGGGCGGCATCCTGGTGGTGCCGATGAACGCGCTGCTGCAGCACCGGGGCCACCAGCTGCTGACGGCCGGGCGGTCCATCGCCGTGCAGGGTTTCAACGAGAACCTGAGCGTGCTGACGATGCTGGGCGTCTACGCGGGCCTGCATGCGCTGGCCCTGCCCCTGGTGCCGCTGATGATGGGTTTTGGCGGCCTGATCGCCGCCTTCATGCTCGTGCTGATGGCCCGGCGCCGCGCGCTGCGCCGCCAGGCGCGCCTGGGCGCGGTCTGCTCAGGCGCGGGCCAGCGGTGAGGCGCTGATGCCGGCGCCCGCCTCTGCGCGCAGCACGGGGCGGCCGGCGATCAGGTCGGCGTAGAGGCGCTCGATCTGGTCGATGATGCGCTCCCAGCCCAGGGTCTCGGCGGTCAGGCGGGCGTTCTGGCCCATCACGCGCAGGCCTTCCGGGTCGCGCGCCAGGTCCACCGCCATGCGCTGGAAGGCCGCCATGTTGCCGAAGGGGGCCAGCATGCCCGAGTGCTGCGGGCGCACCAGCTGGGCCGCGGCCGCGTAGTCGAAGGCCAGCACCGGCAGACCGCTGGCCATGGCCTCGGGCGTGACGTTGCCGAAGGTCTCGGTCAGGCTGGGGAAGAGCAGCAGATCGGCGCTGGCGTAGTGGGCCGCCAGGTCCTCGCCATGGCGCATGCCGGCGAAGATGGCCTCGGGCAGGCGCTGCTGGATCTCCTTGCGGGCCGGGCCGTCGCCCACCAGCACCAGGCGGGCGCGGGGCTGGGCCTGGCGCAGGGCCTCGTAGGCCTCGATCAGGGTGCCCAGGTTCTTCTCGGCGGCCATGCGGCCCACGTGCAGCACCACCAGATCATCCGGCGCCACGCCCCACTGCGCGCGCAGCGCGGCGCTGCGGCGCAGCGGGTGGAACAGGGTGGTGTCCACCCCGCGCGAGACGACGATGACATTGCGGAAGCCATAGTCGGTGAGCTGGCGGCGCAGGCCCTCGTCGGGCGTCATCGTGCATTGCGTCAGGTTATGGAACTTGCGCAGGTAGGCCATGATGGGCTTGTGCAGCCAGCCCACGCCGTAGTGCTTGCTGTAGGCGTGGAAGTTGGTGCGGAAGTCCGAGCACAGAGGGATCTTCAGATGCGCCGCGGCCTGCAGGGCCGACCAGCCCATCGGCCCTTCGGTGGCGATGTGCACGATGTCCGGCCGCTGGGTGGACCAGAGCTTGACCAGGGTGCGCTTGGAGGTCAGGCCCATGCGCAGCTGCGGGTAGCGCGGGATGGGCAGGCCGCGCATCAGCACCTCGTGGAAGCTCTCGCCGTCGATGGCGCGCTCGCCCTTCTTCTGGCCTGGCCGGATCAGCTGCAGGTCGTGGTTGTGGGCTCGCAGGCCCTCCACCACGCTGGCGATGGTCCGGGCCACGCCGTTGACTTCGGGCGGGTAGGTTTCGGTGACCACCGCGATGCGCAGCGAACGTCGCTGGGCGGGGTAGTCGTCCACGACGATGTCGGCAACGGTGTTGTCAGGGCGCATGCGCCCATGGTGAGCATGCTTCGCAACAATCCGATGACGGTGCAACCCCACCACACGAAGGGAGATCGTCACGGCAGCTTCATCAAGCCTCGTCATGCTCCGGTCACTCATTTTTCTTGGAGTTGACCCGGTGAACGAGTTCATGAAGCTGCTGCGAGAGCAGCGTTGGGACGACCATCGCTTCTACCACCAGTGCCGCATCAACCAGTCGCTGCACCTGCTGAGCGCACTGAGCTTTCTGGTGGCCTATGCGCTGTTGTTTGTCGACCCCGCGGCCGCCGGCCTGCTGGGCTGGGGCGTGTCGATGGTCAGCCGCCAGGCGGGCCATTTCTTCTTCGAGCCGCGCGGCTACGACCGCGTCAACGACGTCAGCTTCCAGTACAAGGAAGACGTCAAGGTGGGCTACAACCTGCGCCGCAAGGTGGTGCTGATGGGCATCTGGGTGGCGGTGCCGCTGCTGCTGGCGCTGTCGCCCAGCCTGTTCGGCCTGATCGAGCCGGCCGGCGAGACGGGCGGGCTGGTGTCGGGCTACTGGCACGACGTGGGCATCTTCTGGCTGGCGCTGGGCGCGGGTGGCCTGCTGTTCCGCACCGTGCACCTGTTCTTCCTGCAAGGCCCGCTGGCCGGCCTGTGCTGGATGAGCAAGATCCTGACCGACCCGGTGCACGACGTGATGCTGTACTGGAAGTCGCCCTTCTACCTGCTGCGCGGTCAGCGCCTGGACCCGATGGAACATGTGGCCGAGCATGAACCTGAGGCCGAGGATGTCTCGCTGACCTGAGGGCCGAGAGCGCCCTCTGAAAAGAAGGGCCCGCCGGTGCAAGCCGGCGGGCCCTTGTGCTTGCGGGGTCCGCCAGGAACCCCGTCATGAGGCTCAGCGCTTGCGCCAGTGGGTGATCAGTTCGCGCAGGATGCCGCGGCGGATGCCCTTGTCGCTCTGGCCGGGGGCCTGCCACCACCAGCCGTCGGCCTGCATGGCCTGGCCCGCGGCGACGAAGCGGCTGGCGATGCGCTCGAAGTCCTCGTCGGTGGTGGCCAGGTTGAAGATCAGGCGGCCCGTGCCCACCCAGCTCAGCAGCAGGCCCTGGTCGCGCAGGTAGAACTGCAGCATCCAGTTGTAGCGCGCCGGCTGGGTGTAATAGACGGTCCAGACGCTGGTCATGTTGGCCACGCGCACCGGCAGGCCGGCCACTTCCAGCCGGCGGTTGAGCTGTTCGGCGCGCTGGTCCTGCACGGTGTCGAAGCGGGCGTACATCGCCTCGGCCTCGGGGGTCTCGAGGTAGTCGAGGAAGGCCGCCATCGAGGCCATCACGTAGGGATGGGCGTTGAAGGTGCCGCGGGCGAAGCAGATGTCGGCCGGGTGGGCGTCGTTGAAGCGGCGCATCAGCTCGCGGCGGCCGCAGACCACGCCCACCGGCAGGCCGCCGCCCAGTGTCTTGCCGTAGGTGACCATGTCGGCCTGCACGCCGAAGTATTCCTGCGCGCCGCCGCGGCCCAGGCGGAAGCCCATGAAGACCTCGTCGAAGATCAGCACGATGCCGCGCTCGGTGCAGACCTGGCGCACCTTCTTCAGCCAGGCGGTGGTGGCGACGCGGTCGAAGTGGGCGCGGCGCGAGCTGTCCACCAAGGACGAGTCGCCCGGCGCGGCCTTGTTGGGGTGCAGGGCCTGCAGCGGGTTGATCAGCACGCAGGCGATGTCGTTGCGGGTGCGCAGCACCTCGATGCTGCGGTCATCGTGGTCGCGCAGGGTGTAGGTCTCGCGCGGGGGCAGGGGGTTGCCGGGGCCGGGCTGCACGTCCTCCCACCAGCCGTGATAGGCGCCGCAGAAGCGCACCAGGTGGCGCTTCTTGGTGTGGTAGCGGGCCAGGCGCACCGCCTGCATCACCGCCTCGGTGCCGGACATGTGAAAGCTCACCTCGTCCAGGCCCGACAGGCGCTGGAGCTTCTCCACATTGCCCGCCACGCAGGGGTGCAGGGTGCCCAGCACCGGGCCGTAGTCCGCCACCAGGGCGCTGCCCTGGGCGATCAGGCGCTTGTAGACGTCGTGGCCGAAGAGGTTGACGCCGTAGGAGCCGGTCAGGTCGTCGTAGACCTGGCCGTCCAGGTCGGTCAGGGTGCTGCCCTGCGTGGCCACGCCCACATTGCCCAGCTTGATGCGCTGGCGCAGGTAGGGGCTGAACTGGAAGGGCACGCGGTACTGGCTGGTGAACTGCAGGTCCGACAGGCCCGGGCGCAGCGCGTCCGTCCAGGCGATGGAGCGGGCATGCTGCTCGCCCAGGCGCTGGGCCAGGGCGGCGAAGCCTTGGCGGCGCTGGGCCTGCACTTCGGCGGGGGCGTCGTCGCAGCCGAAGAACTGCTCGGTGTCATAGGCATAGCCGGGCAGCAGCCGGGCCACCCGCTGCGCCATGCGCGAGTGGCCGGTCAGCGAGGGGTGCTTGGCCATCGACAGCTGCAGGCGGCGAACCACCTTCGGCGCCAGGGTCAGCAGGGCGGCCGCAGCCACGGCGCTCAGGGTCAGGGTCTCGTTCATTTGTCACATCGTCCTGGGAGACTGCTCCCAAAGGCGTATCTGTACCCGCTGCTGTTGACATCCCCATGAAAGTGCTGCGTACCTGGCGTGACCGCCTGCTGCAACAAGAAGATCTGAACTTCCTGCTGACCAACCGGATTCCCCGCCTGGCGGCCACCCATGCCATGGGCTGGTTCAGCCAGATCCGCAGCCCGCTGCTGGCGCGCCTGTCCATCGGCGTGTGGCAGCTGTTCACCGAGCTGGACCTGAGCGAAGCGAAGCAGCAGCGCTTCGAGAGCCTGCACGACTGCTTTGTGCGCGAGCTGAAGGACGGTGCCCGCACGGTGGACGCCGACCCGGCCGTGCTGGCCAGCCCCTGCGACGCCATCGTGGGCGCCTGCGGCACGGTGCAGGACGGCCAGGTCTGGCAGGCCAAGGGCTTTCCGTACACGGTGGCCGATCTGTTCGGCCATGCCGAGCGCGCGGCGCCCTACCGCGACGGTGTCTTCGTCACGCTGCGCTTGACCTCGGCGATGTACCACCACTTCCACGCGCCGGCCGATGGCATGGTGCAGCATGTGACCCACATCGCCGGCGACACCTGGAACGTCAACCCCATCGCGCTCAAGCGGGTGGAGCGCCTGTTCTGCAAAAACGAGCGCGCGGCCATCCACCTGAAGCTGGACCGCGGCGGCCATCCGCTGGCCCTGGTGCCGGTTGCGGCGGTGCTGGTGGCCAGCCTGCGCCTGAAGTTCATGGACCTGCTGCTGCACACCCGCTACCGCGGGCCGGACGAGCTGCCTTGCCGCGCGCACGTGACCAAGGGCCAGGACCTGGGCTGGTTCCAGCACGGCTCCACCATCATCGTGTTTGCGCCCCCGGGCTTCACCTTGGCCGAGGGCATGGCGGTGGGAACACGGGTGAAGATGGGCCAGGCCTTGATGCGCTGGTGAGTGGCCTTCTCGTCAGGAAACGATCAGTCGCTGTAGTACGGCCCCACCCAGGAGGCCGGCAAGGCGCCGGTGTGGCCCTGATCTTCCAGGATGGCGCCTCCGTTGGCGGTGTTGTTCCGGTAAGTGAGCGAGCGGCCGCCCAGCGCCAGGTCCAGTGAGGTGCTTGCATTGCGCACAAAGGTGTTCGACTGCACCAGGACGTTCTGGATGCCTTCGGCCGAACTGTCGTTTTCCGGGCAGATGGCCACCGTCCACTGGTTGGTGTCTGCTGCGTTGCCGAAAAGATTGTGCGATACCACCACCTGTTCGGAATACCAGGCGTCGTCGACATAGGCATCCGTGTAGGGCGTCAGGCCGCCGCTGTGCAGCTTGAGGCTGTGATAGATGCCTGCGGGGTTGATGCCCTTGAGTTCGTTGTGGGCCACGATGGCCTTGCGCAGCTTGGTGAAGCGGGCGGTGTGGTACTTGGACACGCCCATCACATTGCCCAGCATGGCGAACTGGGATCCATCGCCGAAGAAGTTGTAGCCAGCGTCGTTGAATGAGCCGGTGACCTTGTTCTCCACCAAGAAGATCTGCTGGGCGTAGTAGAAAGCACTGGTGGGCACCACGCGGTAAGGATCGGACTGGGCCCAGTAGCTCATGCCGCCGGTGTAGATGCCATGGTTGTCGCTGGCGGATGTGAGGTCCAGTCGGTAGAGCAGCACCTGCTTGCCCAGGCTCTGTGTCACCTCGTTGGCCACGGCCAGGTCCATGACCGTGATGTCGGTGGCGAAGTTGGCCGTCTGTGGTCGCTCGGAGCCGATGCCCACGGAACTGACCATGGGCAGTGCGCCGCTGCCGAAACTGCCGACCTGCACGCCCGCATTGCCATCCTGGATGCTGATGTCGCCAAAGCTCTCTCCGCGCGCTAGCAACACCCGCTTGCCGTTCCAGCCGGTGCCTGTGGGCAGGCTGGTGGTCTTTGCCGCGCCCGTGGGGCAGCCCGTGTAGTGGCCCGCGCCGGAGACGCAGACGGTCTGGGTGCCGCTGTAGATGCTGTCCGGCGAATTGACCGTCACGGTCACCTTGGCGCTGGACTGGTTGCCGGAGACAGGGTCGGTGGCCGTCACCTGGACGATGTAGGACCCCGCGACATCGAAGACATGGGCGGCGATCGGGCCGTCCGTCTCGGTGTTCTTGGGCAGGCCGGATACCGCCCAGGTCAGTCCTCGGTCGTCGCCAAAATTGAAGCTGTAGTTCAGCTGGCGGAAGGTGTCCAGTCCCAGCGTGGTGGTGGTGCCCGTGGCGTCGAACTGGACCGCCAGCGGTGCGGTGCCAGAGACCCGCGAGGCCGCGATCGCGGCCACCACAGGGCCCGTGGGGGTGACCGGCGGCGTCGAGCCCGAATCACCGCCATTGCCGGAGTTGCTGTCGGCGCTGCTGCCACCGCCTCCGCCGCAGGCGGACAGCACGGCGATGAGCCCCGCGACCAGCATGGCTCGGAATCCCTGTGACAAAACGGCGCTCATCCTGGCTCCTGAATGGGGGCACCCTCGGGAATCGTCGTGAATTCGCTCGATCAGCGAGGGAGAGACTCCGTGTCGCCCCACCGGGCGGAACGGCGCAAACTGTGGCGGGTTGAGACAACCCGGCGATGAATGTAGCTGCGAATTTGTGTCGGGCCGGCGACGGTGTCTGTAAATCCACCGTGCCGGTCTCCGTCTGCACCAGAGGTGTGCATCGGCGGGGCTTAGATCAGCTCCCGCAGCAGCTCGGTGGTGGACAGCAGCGGCGGCAGCAGCTTGGCCACCGCCTCCTCGCGGCTGAGCGGGTGCATGGGCAGCGTGGTGCTGATGGCGCCCACGCAGTGGCCCTTGCGGTCCTTGGTGGGCACGGCGATGCCCCGCAGGCCGGGCGTGTACTGCTGCTCGATGACGCAGTAGCCCAGGTCGCGCGCGGCATGGACATGGCGCCTGAACTCGTCGGGTGAGGTGACCGTCTGGGGTGTGAAGGCGCCGAACTGGTGCTCGCCGATCCAGGCATCCAGCCAGGCTTCGGACTTGGTCGAGAGGATGGCGATGCCCGGCGTGGTGACATGGGCCGGTACGCGCGCGCCCACCGGAAAGCCGATGGTGACCAGGCGTGGGTTGCTGCTGCGCACCACGTAGACGGCCTCGTGGCCGTCCAGCACCGTGAAGCCGAAGTTCTCCTGGCACTCGGCCGCCAGGCGTTGCAGAAAGGGCTGGATGATGCGTGGCAGCCGCGCCGCGTTCAGGTAGCTCTGGCCCAGGCGCAGCACCCGGGGCAGCAGCCAGAAGCGCTTGCCGTCGGTCTGGGCGTAGCCGAAGTGCACCAGGCTGAGCAGGTAGCGGCGCGCGGCGGTGCGGGTGATGCCCACGCGCTCCGCCGTCTCCGTGGTGGTCAGGCGCGGATGGTCCTCGTCGAAGGCTTCGATCACCTGCAGGCCCTTGCCCAGGCCTTCGATCACGTCGCGTTGCTGAATCTCCATGCAGGCCTCCGGTGAGGGTTCAGGACTTTCCCGCGCTTGGAATGAAGTGCGCGCAGTTTGCGCGATTATCGCGCGGACATGCACTTCTGCCCTTGTGGATCAAGGACCTGTCTTTCACCATCCGCCCCGCGCAATCACCGCCAGCGGCCGATTGCCAGACCAGAAAGCCCCGCGAACGGGGCCCCACGACAGGAGACTTGCCATGTTCTTTGCCCGTCCTCACCTGATCGCCGCCGCCGCCCTTCTGGCTGCCGGTGCCGCCCAGGCCCAATCCCTGTCCAGCGTGACCCTGTACGGTTCGCTGGACCAGTACCTCAACGCCATGCGCAGCAGCTCGGGCGCCACCATCAAGAGCGTGGAAGATGGCGCCTACCTGCGCAGCCGCTTCGGCGTGCGGGGGCTGGAGGATCTGGGCGGTGGCCTGTCCGCCAAGTTCCAGATGGAAGGCGGTTTCAGCGCCGACAACGGTACCCAGGCCGATGGCAGCCGCTTCTGGGACCGCCAGGCCTGGGTGGGGCTGGCCAGCAAGGACTATGGCGAGCTGCGCATCGGGCGGCAGAACGGCCCCATCCAGACGCGTGGCGGCTACATCGACCACACGGCCCGCACGCTGGGCTCGGTGATCAACAACTTCGGCGTGCCTTCGCGCTACGACAACGACGTGTCCTACCTGTCGCCGCGCCTGGCGGGGGTGCAGGTGGAGCTGCATGCCGCCCTGCCGGAATCGGCCAGCGGCAACCGCGCCATGGTCTACCAGTGGGCGCTGGATTACGTGGCCGACGCCTACCGCCTGGGCTACCTGGGCCTGCGCGGTCGTCCGCAGGCGGGCGCCACCGTGGACCGCAACGTGGTCTACGACAACCTCTATGCCAACTGGATGGGCGAGAAGACCACCGTGTACCTGGCCTATGTGCACAGCAACAACAACACGGCCACCGCGGTGAGCAACAACGCCGGCACCATCCTGGGCAATGTGGGGGGCGTCAACGCGGGCACCAACGCCGATCTGCACAACTTCTACAACATCGTCCAGCTCTCGGCCGACTACAAGCTCACGCCGCAGCTGCGCCTGGGGGCGCTGGTGGGCCGCATCGCCGACCAGTCCCACCGCGACCGCGGGGCCAACGGCGCCGCCCTCACGGCCTACTACGACCTCTCCAAGCGCACCATGCTGCTGGGCCAGGTGGAGACCCTGCGCAACGACAGCGCCGGGGGCTGGCGGCCGGCCGGGTCGGCGGGCCTGAAGGACAACTTCTCGCAAGCGGCCGACATCAACGGCCGCACCATCAGCGGTGTGCAGCTGGGCATCGTCCACCGCTTCTGACGGACCTTTTCGACCGATGCCTGACGCGGTGCCGGGACTGGCCCGGCCCGCAGGGAGCTCCAGATGACCACGATCCACCCTGACCCGCGGGAAGCCTCCCGCGCCTTCGACAACCCGCTGGGCCTGCTCGGCATCGAGTTCGTCGAATACACCACGGCCAAGCCGCAGATCTTCGGCCAGAGCCTGGAGCGGCTGGGTTTCCGGCCGGTGGCGCGCCACCGCTCGCGCGAGGTGCTGCTGTACCGCCAGGGTGACATGAACGTGATCGTCAATGCCCACCGCGACCCCGACCAGCCGCCGCCCGCCGAGGTGGCGCGGATCGCCGCGGTGGCCTTCCGCGTGCGCCACGCGGGCCAGGCCTACCGGCGCGTGCTGGACCTGGGCGCCTGGGGTGTGCCCTCCCGGGTGGAGGTGATGGAGCTGAACATCCCGGCCATCCATGGCGTGGGCGACAGCCGCATCTACTTCGTGGACCGCTGCGGCGACTTCTCGATCTATGACGTGGACTTCATTCCCATCCCCGGGGTGGATCTGCATCCGCCGGCCCGCCACGGGCTGCGCTTCTTCGGCCTGGTTCAGTACATCGGCACCGACCGCATGGTGGACTGGCTCACCTTCTACCGCGAGCTCTTCGGCTTCCGCGATCTGCCGGCCGAGCAGCACTTCGGCGTGATGCACCGGGGCTGCATCCTGGCCAGCCCCTGCGGACAGATCTACTGGCAGCTCATCGACCCGGTGGCCGACACCTGGCCCGACGTGTCGGCCGACGAGTACCTGGAGCGGCTGGCCCTGGCCTGCGACGATGTGCCGGGCACGGTGGCCGCGCTGCAGGCCCAGGGGGTGGAGTTCGCCCCGCTGAGCGCGCCCGCGCAGGAACGCGACCGCGGCGCCCTGACCACGCCCAGCGACACCGGGCCGAGCTTCGAGCTCGTGCGCGAGCCGCGCTGACGCCACAGAGATCCGCCATGCGTTCCTTCACCACCCCGGCCGCTCTGGCGGCCCGCATCGCCGGCTTCGGCGTGGACACCATCACCTTCGCCGGCCCGCTGGAGGCCAAGCTGGCCGCCGCGCGCCAGGCCGGCTTCCAGCAGATCATGCTGGCGGCCCGCGACATCGTCGGCCACCCGCAGGGCATCGAGGCCGCCATCGCCGCGGTGCGGGCCAGCGGTCTGCGCGTCACCGGTTTCCAGGTGCTGCGGGACTTCGAGGGCCTGAGCGGCCATCTGCACGACTACAAGGTGGACATCGCCAAGCAGATGATCGGCATGGCGCGGGACCTGGGCGCCAAGGTGCTGCTGGCCTGCAGTTCCACCTCCCAGCACGCCACGGGCGAGCGCGAGGCCCAGGTGCGGGACCTGCGCAAGCTGGCCATGCTGGCCCTGCCGCACGGCCTGCGGGTGGCCTACGAGGCCCTGTCCTGGGGCCGCCACGTCAGCGCGGTGGACGAGGCCTGGTCCCTGGTCGAGGAGGCCGACTATCCCAACCTGGGCCTGGGCGTCGATTCGTACCATATCTTCGCCACCGGCACGCCGCTGACCGCCCTGGAGAATGTCGACCCCGACAAGATCTTCCTGGTGCAGCTGGCCGACTTCATGTGGCAGGAGACGCGCACCTCGCAGGAACGCATCGAGACGGCCCGCCACTTCCGGGTCTTCCCCGGCGAGGGGGTGCACAGCCAGGCCCTGGCCACGCTGGTGCGCCACCTCGATGCCATGGGCTACCGGGGCGACTACAGCTTCGAGGTCTTCAACGACGACTACCAGCAGCTGCCGCTGGCCTTCGTCGCCGGGCGGGCCCACGCCAGCGCCCTGTGGCTGGCGGAGGAGGTTCTGCGGCGGGGTGTCCCCCTGCCTGGCGCGCCGCGCCGCGTGCGCTGACCCCCGCCCCCCCATTCACAACACGACGTACGTCGGAACCCCGTCAGGAGACACACATGACGACCTTCCATGACTCGGAGCCCGAGGGCTCACACCAGGTCAAGCGGGCCACGGCCAGCGGCTGGATCGGCTCGGTGCTGGAGTACTACGACTTCTTCATCTACGCCACCGCCGCGACCCTGGTCTTCCCGCAGATCTTCTTCCCCTCCAGCAACCCGCGTGTGGCCATCGTGGCCTCCCTGGCCACCTATGGGGTGGGCTATGTGGCGCGCCCCATCGGTGCCATGGTGCTGGGCCACTGGGGCGACACCTACGGCCGCAAGAACGTGCTGCTGCTGTGCATGTTCCTGATGGGCCTGTCGACCATGGCCGTCGGCCTGCTGCCCACCTACGACCACGTGGGCCTGCTCGCGCCGATGCTGCTGGTGCTGCTGCGCCTGGTGCAGGGCTTTGCCGTGGCCGGCGAAATCTCGGGCGCCAGCTCGATGATCCTGGAGCACTCGCCCTTCGGCCGCCGCGGCTTCTTCGCCAGCTTCACGCTGCAGGGCGTGCAGGCCGGGCAGATCCTGGCGGCGGCGGTCTTCCTGCCGCTGGCGGCCCTGCTGCCCAAGGAGCAGTTCAACGACTGGGGTTGGCGCATCCCCTTCCTGCTGAGCTTCGTGGTCATCATCGCGGGCTACTACATCCGCCGCGAGGTGCATGAGACGCCGGTGTTCGCCCGTCAGGAGACCCAGGGCCAGCGCGCCCGCACCCCGGTGCTGCAGGCCTTCACCCAGCACTGGCCGGACATGCTGCGCGTGGTCTGCATGGCGCTGATGAACGTGATCCCCGTGGTCACCACCATCTTCGGGGCCGCCTATGCGGTGCAGCCGGGCTACGGCATCGGCTTCGAGAAGTCGGTGTACCTGTGGATTCCCGTGCTGGGCAACATCGTCGCGGTGATCGTGATCCCCTTCGTGGGCAACTGGTCCGACAAGATCGGCCGCCGGCCGCTCATCATCGGCGGCTCGCTGCTCTCGGGCCTGCTGTCCTTCGCCTACCTGTGGTCCATCAGCATCCACAGCGTGCCGCTGGCCATGCTGTTCTCGCTGCTGATGTGGGGCGTGGTCTACCAGGGCTACAACGCCATCTTCCCGAGCTTCTATCCCGAGCTCTTCCCCGCGCGGACTCGCGTTTCGGCCATGGCCATCTCACAGAACATCGGCACCATGATCACGGCCCTGCTGCCGGCGCTGTTCGCCACCGTGGCGCCCCCGGGATCGACCCAGGTGCCCTGGATCGTCGGCGGCCTGGCCTTCGGCGTCACGGTCATCGCGTCGATCGCCGCCTTCACCGCCCGCGAGACCTTCCGGCTGCGCGTGGACGACCTGGGCCAGCCCCATGCCCAGCCGGTGCCGCTGAAGGACTACCACCGTCAGCGCGACGAAGTCGTGTCCCAGTCGCACCGCTCGCGGCTTTTCAATTGAACCAGGATGCACGGCCCCCACGCCCTGCGCCACAGGAGATGGCCTTGATCAACGGCAACACCGAACTCATCGCGCACATCGGCTTTCCCACCCGGACCTTCAAGTCCCCGATGATCTACAACCCCTGGTTCGCGGCCAAGGGCATCAACGCCGTCGTCGTGCCGATGGGATCGCAGCCGGATCATTTCCCCACGCTGTTCCAGGCCTTGCGCGGCCTGACCAATCTGCGGGGGGCCCTGATCACCATGCCGCACAAGGTCAGCGTGATGGACCTGGTGGACGAACTGACCCCCACCGCCCGCGTGGCGGGCGCCTGCAATGCGGTGCTGCGCCGCCCGGATGGCCGCTTTCTGGGGGACCAGTTCGACGGCGCCGGCTTCGTGCGCGGCATCCTGCGCAAGGGCTTCGTCCCGCAGGGGCGGCGGGCCCTGATCACCGGCACCGGCGGCGTCGGCTCGGCCATTGCGGCTTCCCTGGCCGCCACCGGCCTGGCCGAGCTGGCCTTGCACGACCTGCGTGCCGTCCCCACCGAGGCCCTGGCTGCGCGGCTGCGCGAGCACCACCCCGCGCTGCGGGTCACCGTGGGCAGCAACGATCCGGCCGGCTTCGACCTCATCGTGAACGCCACGCCGCTGGGCATGAACGAGGGCGATCCCCTGCCTTTCGACATGTCCCGCGTGGCCCCGGGCACCTGGGCCGGCGAGGTGGTGATGCACCAGGACATCACCCCCTTTCTGGCGGCGGCGCTGGCGCGGGGCTGCACCGTGCAACAGGGCAAGGACATGCTCTTCGAGATGATTCCGGCCTACCTCGAGTTCTTCGGCTACGGCAGCGCCACGCCCGAGGAGCTGCGGGCGGTGGCCCGCTTCGAGGCCGAGACCGAGGCCTGACCTGCGGGACTCAGGCCGTGGCGGGATGCACCGGCCAGAGTTGCGGCAGGCCCCACATCCAGACCGCGATCGAGAGGAAGGCCAGCAGCGTGGCCACCAGCAGGATGGCGGCCGCGCGGCCCTCCAACTGGTGCTTCATGGACAGCAGCGGATAGATGCTCAGCATGGGCATGGCCGCGAACAGCACCCCAGCGGCCTGCATGTCCGCCGAGATCCCGGGCAGCAGGGCCATGGCCAGCAGTACGCAGGCGGGGTGCACCAGCAGCTTGGCCACGGCCACGCCGGCGATGTCCAGGCGCTGCCCCTGGAGCTGCACGCCGCACAGCGAGCCACCGATCACGAACAACGCCACCGGCGAGGTGGCGCCGGCCAGGATCTGGACGGCCCGGGCCGCCGGGCCGGGCAGGCTCAGCCCGCTCATGGCCGCCGCAAAGCCCAGGACGATGGCGATGATCATCGGGTGCTTGGCCCAGCCCCGCACGGTCTGCCCGAGCGTCTGCGTCCAGGGGCCCTTGGCCGCGCCCTGGTCGGCCAGGGCCATGGCCAGCGGGATCATCAGCAGGTTCTCCACCAGCATGCACAGCGCCAGACCCAGGCCGGCCGTGGGCCCGAGCCACTGGGCCACGATGGGGTAGCCGATGATGCCGCTGTTGGACACCGCCGCCCCCACACCGGACAGGGCGGCCGAGGCCGGGGTCTGGGCCCGGGCATGACGGGCCCAGGCCCGCACCAGGCCGAAGGACAGCAGGGAGCCACCGGCATAGGCCAGCAGGTACATGCCTTCCGGGCCGGAGGGCCGGGGGCTCTTGGCCAGGGCCTGGAAGAGCAGGGCCGGCAGCGCCATCAGCAGGACGAAACGGCCCATCACGCGCAACTCCACCGCGGTGAACACATCCAGACGCACGGCGATGAAGCCCAGGGCGATCAGCAGATAGACCGGGGCGGTGGAGGCAAGGGTGGCAAGCATGGGGGTCCGGGAGGTGAGCCGGGCAAGATAGTGCGGCCGGGAACAATTGGCAATTCAATGGTCTGAATGGATATATTGCGAAACGCAATGGAAGCCATCGCTCCGTCCCTGCTGGACCCCAAGCTGCTGCGTCTGTTCGATGCGCTCTACGCCACCCGCAGCGTCACCCGCAGCGCCGAGCTGCTGGGCCTGAGCCAGCCCACGCTGAGCATCTGGCTGCGGCAGATGCGGGTGGCGCTCGACGACGCCCTGTTCGTGCGCACGGCCGCCGGCATGACGCCGACGCCGCGGGCGCAGGCCCTGGTCGGCCCGGTGCGCGAGGTGCTGGAGGCGCTGCGGCGGCTGGTGGCGGTACAGCCCGCCTTCGACCCGGCCACCGCGCAGCGGCGCTTTCGCATCTGCATGACCGATGCCAGCCACGTCACCCTGCTGCCCGCCTTGCTGGCCCGGGTGCGCGCCCTGGCGCCCCAGGTGCGGCTGGAGGCGGCCGAGATGAACGAGAGGGTGGCCCAGGCGCTGGCCCACGGCGAAGCCGACCTGGCCCTGGGCTTTGCGCCCTGGCTCAGCTCGGGCATCTACCAGCAGACGCTTTACGCGCAGGACTGGATCTGCCTGGCCAGCGCCCACCACCCGCGGCTGCGCAAGACCCTGTCCCTGGCGCGCTACCGGGCGGAGGCCCACATCACCATCACCGGCGGCACCGGCCAGGCCCTGCTGGAGAAGGCACTGTCACGCCAGGGCATCGAGCGGCGGGTGCTGCTGGAGTTGCCCGGCTTCCTGGGCCTGGGCGCCGTGGTGTCCAGCACGGACCTGCTGGTGACCCTGCCCCGGCACATCGGTGAGACCCTGGCCCGCGCCAATGGCCTGGCCGTGTTCCGCTGCCCGATCGCCATCGAAGGCTTCCACGTCAAGCAGCACTGGCATGTGCGCTACCACGACGAGCCCGGCCACCGCTGGCTGCGCGGCCTGGTGGCCGAACTCTTCACGCAGGCGGACCGGGGGCATCCGGCGCCGGCTGAGCCCGCAGGCTCACTGCGCGCGTGAGCGCGGGGCGAGGGCTTGGGGAAATAGGCCTATGGGCGGCAGTTGCTTGGGAAGGCAATGACCTTTCCCGCCCCTGTCACACATTGATTTACTTTTGCTGAGTCAATGGGGCAGCCTACCCGAGGGAGATTGCTGGATTTTATTTCTGAAATGAAGTACTCAATTCTTGAGTCGATCACCAGTTTGTAGTTGGAGTGGGTGTCGAGTGCGTATATTGATTTTATGGCAGGAGATATTACTAAATCGATGGATCCGTTCGCGTTCTGGAACGTGGTAATTTTGTATTCCAATGGCGCGCTTGGCGCTGGGGTTGAGGATTGGCCGCCATCTTCATATCTGTACAGGAGAATGATTTTAGGGGTGGCTTCCGTCCAGCCCATGATTACGAAGTTGGAATTGAAAGTTCTGCACGCATCACCGGCAAAGCAAGAAGATGATGCAAGTAGAGCGATAAATATCGCCCAAATTTTACTTGGCAGCGATGTAGCCATAGAAGTTGCTCTTCCAAGCGCTGGTGGAAATTCCTTCATTTAGGAAAGCTGTCACGACAGGGTTTTGAACGGCTCTTCCGGAAATTTTGTCAATGCTCTTTCCGGATTCAGGGTCTGATCCCCATGAATACGCTTTGAACTGCACGGTGGTCGCGAGGCTGGGGTCTTTGGTCGTTCTTCCTGCCGAATCAAAGAGATGGAGGCCCCCTTCGTAAACGATCCAATGTGAATCCGTAAAGACCTCCGACACGGAATAGCTCACTTCGTTTGTCAAGATTCCGAAATCGACCATGAGAAGAATTGTTTCGCCCGATTGATGACGGCGATCAATCGTCATCAACGCGTCCAGATCTGTGTTGGAGTAGGCATCGTGCAACTTGCCAAGCCAAGACTTCTTGATCAACATGGCGACGGATCCAGTATCCACCTCCTCTGCCTTGTCGAAGCCGGCCACCTTTTCCATGAGGTCGGCCATCATGCTGGGCCAGTTGACCGATTTCAGCTGGTCTGACGTGCCAGTTCCTAGGCCATCGAAGGCCAGCGTAGATTCGCCGCTGCGCGTCGTGGCCAGCAGGATCCAGTCGGCCTCCCACATGGACAATTGCTGAAAGTCAGAATCGCTTGCTTTCACCTCGTACATGCGTTCCGCAACCAGCGAATTGGGTTTGACGGTGTAGTCGCCGATGGTGAATTCACCCTTCCGGTGTAGTTCGGTGGTCAATCGCTGGTAACGGCTTGGATTTTTCTGAGCCATGGCATAGAAAAGAGCCGCCATGCCGCACAGAGATGAACGGCCTTGATCAATCTGCCACGGTGCCGAAATTCTCTGAGACACCTGCTCTGCCACGATCTTGGCGTCGAACCAGCGGAACCGGTTGTGAACCGGCACGGTCAGCTGTGCGCCAGACGATTGGATGAAGGCCCGGACCTCCACCTGCCCGCCGCAGAGTTCAAGATCTTCCACGGTCAGCGTGGCCTGCTCGCCTTGTGCTTGGATCGGGACAGGCTTTCGAGAGCCATCGCGCAGGACTTGTTGGGCCTGCCAATGAATGGTCGAGGAATCGACGGGCGCTGAGCTGTCGTACTGATCTACCTTGAACACATAGCTGTGCTGGTAGCGCATTGCCAATTGCGTGGATGTACCGGTGCCATCGTTCGCCGAGCCTTCATCCAATGCCGTCACAAGCTTCAGCGAGGCCACTTCGTTGAGGCTGGCCATCTGCGATGGCGGAGGGCTGCTGGGCAAGGCAGGCAAACTCGCCGCCCGGCTCCCACCCCCCAGGAACCCATGCGTGGCCCCCTTGACCGCGAAGCTGCCCGGGGTGGTGACGGTGATGTTGCCGCCCTCCAGGGTGATGCCCGACTGGCCGGCGATGAGTTCGATCTTGCTGTTCGCGCTGATGCGGATCTCGTCGTTGACGCTGGTGATCGTGACACTCTGGTCGGCCAGCAGCTTCAACTCGTCGGTGTGGGCGCGCAGGGAGACCGGCCCGTTGGCCGCCTTGACCTGCAGCCCGCCCTGGTGGGCGTAGAGGCTGGCGGTCTGGCCCGCGGCGATGGAGGCGGTGTGGGCGGCCGTGGTTTGCAGGTCCTGCTGCACGATCTGGCTCAGGCGCTGGCCGCTGAACTGCTGCACGCTGGCCGGGGTGGCCAGCAGCTGGGCGGCGGCGCTGTCCAGCACCACGGCGGGCTGGGCGAAGGCGGGGACGGGATCGCCCTGGCTGGGGTCTCGTCCATCGGCAGGGATCTTGGCCTCCTGGCCGTTGACCTGGTCCGGGTGGCGCCCGTCCTGAGCCGGGTCCAGGGCCTGGTGCAGCTTGGCCAGGTCCTGGCCCTCTTCGGTGCTGGTCAGGGCCTGGGCGCCGATGGCCTGGGCGGCCTGTGACAGGCGCTGGCCCAGCTCGGTGGCCGATTGCAGCTGGGCCAGGGCCTCGGCGGCGTCCATCTGCGCGCCCTGGGCCGAGCCGTAGGTGCCGCTGCGCGCCTGGGTGCTCACCAGCAGGCCCGCTCCGGCGCGCAGGCTGGCCCAGCCCTGGGTGTTGGCCTCGAAGCCGCTGCCGCGCCAGGCCCCGCGCTGGGCGCTGCTCGGGCTCTGGTTGATCAGATGGCCCAGGCTCAGCTCACTGCCGGTGTGCGTGGTGGCCAGCCGGGTGCGCAGCTGGCCGGGGGCGTCGTCCACCACCCACTGTTGGGTGTGCTGGCCGTCCAGCGTGCGGCTGTGCAGGCCGGCCAGCACGCCGGGGTGGTTGACCCCGGCGTCCACACCCGCCGCAAAGGGCGGGGGCTGGTCGCCGTTGGGCAGGCCGCCGGCGATGATGGGGCGGTCGATGTCGCCTTCGATGAACTGCACCGCCACTTCCGAGCCGATGCGCGGCACCCAGACGGCGCCCCAGTTGGCGCCGGCCGCCGGGGTGGCCACCCGCACCCAGGTGCCGCTCTGCTCGTTGCCTGGGGCGTTGCCGGTCTCATCGGCACTGTAGGCATGCGGCAGGCCGCCCGGGTTGGGGCTGGCGCCGCGCTGGAAGTGGAACTGCACCTTGACGCGGTGGTCGCGCTCGGTGGTGAGGGCTTCATCCTGCAGGCCGACCACCCGGGCGGTGAGCAGGGTGGGCGCGGTGGGCCGGCGCTGGGGGCGCGGCAGCACGGGGGCGGCGGCCGGCACGGCCTGGAACTGGTTGCGGTAGCCGCCCTTGGCCAGGCTGGTGTTCTTCAGCAGCTCGGCGGCCTGGTCGCCCAGGTTGTTGGCCACATGGTGTTCGACGGCCAGCACGGTGAAGGCGTTGTCGGGCCGCGGATGGCTGGCCGTCAGCGCGGCTGCATAGCTCGGGGCGGTGGTGTTGGCCCCGTACAGGGGGTGGTCGATCAGCTGGAACTGCGCGCCCGCGCGCAGCACCCGGGCGCCGCCCTGGCCGGCAAAGCGCTTGGCCTGCAGTTCCAGCGCACCCAGGGCCAGGCGGGCGGCGCGCTCGGCGGCCTGGGTGTCCGCAAAGCGATACGCCCCGCTGCCGTCGTACTGTTCCAGCCAGGGCACCTCGCCCAGGTCCAGGGCGCTGGCCAGCTCGGCGCTGGCCCCGGCCAGGCTGCGGTAGTTCCAGCTGCCCAGGGCCACGGCGTTGGGCGGCAGGCTGCGCTGGGCGGCCAAGCCGGTGATCGGGTCTTCCAGCCCGGCCACCACCGCGGTGGGGTGCAGGGCGGCAAAGCGGATGGGGCCCAGGTCGGCGCGCTCGGCCCCGGCGTCGGTGATGACCATCACGTGGCGGGCCTTGCCTTGTTCATCCGCGGTGGCGGCGTCGTCTTCCCCGAGGTGCTCGATGTGCCAGCTCAGGCCCTCGCTGGCCAGCAGGCGCTGCACAAAGGCCCAGTCGCTCTCGCGGTACTGGATGCACAGCGAGCGGGTGCGCAGGGCCGAAGCGTCGGCCAACTCCCAGCGCCACTGGGCACAGGGGTAGTCGGCAAAGAGGTCGTCCAGGATCTGGGGGACCGTCCTGTCCTGAAAGACGAAGCTGTCGCGGCGCAGCTTGAGCATGTCCACCCAGGGCGCCATCACCAGGCGGTAGCGGGCCAGGCCGCCGTCGCTGCCCAGCTGGGCGGCTTCGGTCACGTAGCCGTGCCAGGGGGCATACGTGCCATCGGCCTGGCGCAGGCCCACGGTCATCTGCTCGCCGATCAGGCTCTTGAGCGGCAGGTAGGCCGAGGTGGAGACCGCGTCCAGGATCAGCTCGAAGCCCTGCCCCTCGGCCTCACGCATCACCAGGCGCGTGGCCACCAGGTTGAGCGCCGGCAGCGCCGTGCGCAGGGTGATCAGCCGCTCGGTCTCTTCCAGCCAGGTGAAGGCGCTCAGGGCGTCGAGATCGGGAAACGAGGCAGCCATGCGGGGCACCGGCGAATGACGGAGCGGCCAGTGTCGCCAACCCGTGCCGTGTCACCATCCCCCAGCAGAGGGTGTCACGTCCCAAACCCGGCCTATGGCAAGGTTTGGATACGGGTGTTACGCCATGGACAAGCCCCCGCCCACGGCCTTTGACGACCTCAGTCTGTTCCGCCGCCCAGCAGGCTGCGCAGCCCGGACTCGTCCAGCACGGTGATGCCCAGTTCGCGGGCCTTGTCCAGCTTGCTGCCGGCCTCTTCGCCGGCCACCACGTAGTTCGTCTTCTTCGAGACGGAGCCGGTCACCTTGCCGCCCGCGGCCTCGATCAGGGCCTTGGCCTCGTCGCGGCTGAGCGTGGGCAGCGTGCCGGTCAGCACCAGCACCTGGCCCAGCAGCGGGCGCGGGGCGTCGCTGGCCAGGCCGGCCTCGTCGGGCCAGTGCACGCCAGCGGCGCGCAGCTGTTCCACCACCTCGCGGTGGTGCGGCTGGTCGAAGAAGTGACGGATGCTTTCGGCCACCACCGGGCCCACATCGTTCACCTCCAGCAGCTCTTCCACGCGGGCGTCCATCAGGCGGTCGATGTTGCCGAAGTGGCGTGCCAGGTCCTTGGCCGTGGCTTCGCCCACATGGCGAATGCCCAGGCTGAACAGGAAGCGGCCCAGCGTGGTCGTCTTGCTCTTGTCGATGGCGGCCAGCAGGTTCTGGGCGCTCTTGTCGCCCATGCGCTCCAGCGTGGCCAGGGATGAGAAGCCGAGCTTGTAGATGTCGGGGATGGCGCGCACGATGCCGGCGTCCACCAGTTGGTCCACCAGCTTGTCGCCCAGGCCTTCCACGTCCATGGCGCGGCGGCTGGCAAAGTGCAGCAAGGCCTGCTTGCGCTGGGCCGGGCAGGTCAGGCCGCCGGTGCAGCGCCAGTCCACCTCGCCCTCTTCGCGCTCGATGGGGCTGCCGCACACGGGGCATTGGCCACCCAGGCGCTTGTAGAGGTCGAAGGGTTCGCCCCGATCCCGTGAGGGATCCTCCGGATCCGCGGCCGGGCGCTTGTCCAGCACCACCCCCACCA
>NZ_BADL01000293.1 GCF_000333615.1 Ideonella sp. B508-1
ATGAATGACCTGCACGCCACGCGCTGGGCAGGCGGGCGGCGCCTGCCTAAGCTGGCGGTGCGTTTGTTGTCCCCCTTTGCTGCTGTCCCCGCCACCATGTCCTCACCCGTTGCCGCGGCGTCTCCCGCCCTGCCGCCCGCTCCTTCTGCCGCCCCGGCCGTGCCCGATGGCCTGCCCACGCCGCGCCGCTGGGTGGCCATGGCCGCACTGCTGGGCGGCATCGTGCTGGTGCTGATGGACATGACCATCGCCAACGTGGCCTTGCCCGCCATCGCCCAGGTGCTGCACGCCACGCCGGCCGATGCGGTGTGGGTGGTCACGGCCTATCAGTTGGCGGTGGTGATGTGCCTGCTGCCGGCGGCGGCGCTGGGGGAGCGCCTGGGCTTCCGCAGCGTGTTCGCTGGGGGGCTGGCGCTGTTTCTGCTGGCGTCCCTGCTGTGTGCGGTGGCACCTTCGCTGCCCTGGCTGGTGGCCGGGCGCTGCCTGCAGGGCGTGGGCAGTGGGGTGACCGCGCCGCTGGTGCTGGCGCTGCTGCGCGACATCTACCCGCGCCGCCTGCTGGGCCAGGCCGTGGCCTGGAACGCGCTGACGGTGGCGGCGGCATCGGCAGCGGGGCCGGCGGTGGGGGCGGCGGTGCTGTCTGTGGCCGATTGGCGCTGGCTTTTTGCCATCAACCTGCCGTTGGGCGGGCTGGTGTTGCTGGCCTGCGTGGGCCTGCCGCAAGGCACCACCGCGCACCGGCGGCTGGATGGGGTCAGCATTGGTTTGAACGCCGGCATGTTCGCCGCCTTCGTGCTGGGCACCGACCGGCTGATGGACCACCCCGCGCAGGGCGCCGCGCTGCTGGCGCTGGCGCTGCTGTGCGGCGTGGGCCTGGTGCGGCGCGAGCTGCCGCGCGCCGCGCCGCTCATTCCGCTGGATCTGCTGCGCAGCCACCCGTTTCGCATCTCCATCCTGGCCTCGGTCTGCTGCTTCACCGGGCAGATGGGCGCCACCGTGGCCATGCCCTTCTACCTGCTGCATGGCCTGGGCCAGAGCACCCTGGCCACCGGCCTGCTGATGACGCCTTGGCCGCTGGCGGTGATGCTGGCCGCCCCGCTGGCCGGCCGCCTGTCGGACCGCCTGCCCACCGCCTGGCTGTGCGCGGGTGGCGGCGCGCTGCTGGCCCTGGGCCTGGCCCTGTGCGCGGCGGTGCCGCTGCAGGGCCACCCCTGGCTGGGCGTGAGCGTCTTCACCGCGCTGGCCGGCGCGGGCTTCGGTTTCTTCCAGACGCCCAACAACCGCAACATGCTGCTCAACGCCCCGCCCGAACGCAGCGGCGCCGCCGGGGGTGCCCAAGGCACCGCCCGCCTCACCGGCCAGACGCTGGGCAGTCTGATGATGGGCCTGCTCTTTCACGTCCTGCCGGCCGGGCCGGCGGCACGCTGGGGCCTGGCGGCATCGGCCGTGCTGGCGCTGGCCTCGGCAGGCATCAGCCTGCTGCGCAGCCCGGGGCGGGGCGCGGCCCCCGCGCCTAGCATCGGGGCATGACGCTGCCGCCCATTCCCACCCACGACCACTGGATCGCCACGCCGCAGGGCCGGCTGTTCGCCCGCCGCTGGACGCCGCCGCAGGCCGAGGGCGGGGCCCGCAGCCCCATCGTGCTGCTGCACGAATCGCTGGGCAGCGTCTCCGTCTGGCGAGATTTCCCCGCCCGGCTGGCGCGCGTCACCGAGCGTGAAGTGATCGCTTACGACCGCCTGGGCTTCGGCCGCTCGGACCCGCACCCCAGCACCCTGGCGCTGAGCTTTGTGCAGGACGAGGCCCGCGAGGGTTTTGCGGCCCTGCGCGCGCAGCTGGGCATCGGCCGCTTTGTGGCCCTGGGACACAGCGTGGGCGGCGGCATGGCCCTGGGCTGCGCCCACGCCTGGCCGGACGACTGCGAGGCCCTGGTGCTCGAATCGGCCCAGGCCTTTGTGGAGCCGCTGACGCTGGCCGGCATCCGCGCGGCCGAAGCGCAGTTCGCCGCCGCGGGGCCGGACGGCAGCTCGCCCGCCATGGCCCGCCTTGCCGCCCACCACGGCGACAAGGCACCCTGGGTGCTGCGCGCCTGGGTGGACACTTGGCTGTCCCCAGCCTTTGCCAGCTGGAACCTGGACGCCCTGCTGCCCGGCCTGCGTTGCCCGTTGCTGGTGCTGCACGGCGAGCAGGACGAATACGGCTCGCCCGCCCAACCGCAGCGCTTCATGGCGCTGGCCGGCGGCCCTGCCACGCTGGCCCTGCTGCCCGGCTGCGGCCACGTGCCGCACCGCCAGCACCCGCAGCCCGTGCTGGACGCGGTGGCGGGCTTTCTGGCCGGTCTTTCCCGGCCCTGAGCCCTGAGCCCTGAGGCCTCAGAAGTTCTCGTCGCGCAGGGTGCGGGCCTGGCGCAGCAGGGCGTCGGCGGGGCGCAGGGTGTTCTGGTCCGGGTCCACCACCACCGCGCCAAAGTTGGCGGCCAGGGCGGCGGTCACGGCCACGGCGGTGAGCTGTTCGCGCGCGTCGCCGCCCCAGCGCAGGCCCAGGCGGGCGGTCAGCGCGCTGCCTTCGGGCGCCAGCGCCTGCGGCGGCGGCTGGTCGTGTTCCATGGCCAGGTAGACCCCGGCGTCTTCGCCCATCACGGTGAAGGGCAGGTAGCCGGCCGGGCCCTCGGGCGACCAGGGGCCGTCGATCTTCAGGCCGAGCTTCAGGGCGTCGAGCGCCTGCTGCAGGGCGGCGCGGTCGGGCAGTGACGCGGGGTTCAGGTGGGCGTGCAGTTGGCGGGCCATGGCAAGGCAGCGCGCGGGGCGCGTGGGGTTTGTCGGGTTTGCCACGGCGCACCATGCCGCCGCGGCGCGGCAAGCCCTGCCATGCAAGCCCCAGGCCCGGGGCTGCCAGTCCGCTCAGGCCCCGCCGTGCACCACCGTCAGCAGCAGCAGGCAGTCGCTGCGGGCCGTCACCGCGTGCGGCTCGCCGCCGGGCACCACCACCAGCTGGCCGGCTTCCAGGCTGCACTCGCGCTCGGGGGTGGAGACCTCCACCTCGCCGCGCAGGCACTGCACGGTGATCTCGCCGCGCACCCGGTGCTCGCGCAACGTGGCGCCGGCCTTGAGCACCAGGCGCATCAGCTGCAGGTGGGGGGTGCGCAGCAGGCTGGCACTCACCCCGATGCCTTGTTCATCAATGCCAGCGTAGGGGTCGATGACCTCGTCGTGGCAGGCGTGCTTGAGGGCCATGGTGGTGCTCCTCGCATCCAGCGGATGCACATGCCAGGGTGATGCCACGGGGCGCCGGGCGCGTCAACCGGGTTGCACCGGGTGGCAACTGCTGCGGCGCTGCCCGTCCGAGGGCCTGTTCGGCCAGGTGCGGTAGGGTGCCGTGCCCTGGCCATCGAACACCGCGGCCACGGCGGCGAGCACCTGGGGCACCTGGCGGGCCAGCCTCTCGGCTTCGTCGGCCGTGGCCTGGGCGGCGGGGGCGCAGCCTTCGATGAAGACGTCGCGGCCCTGCACCGTCACCCACAGCGTGCCCTGTGCCACCCGCGGGCTCTGCCGCAGGGCCTGCACCACCGCGCGGGCGATGTCGATGTCGTAGCGGTAGGCGTTGGGCTCGCTGCACTGGCCCTGCAGGAAGCAGGTGGTGCCCCGCTCCGCGCGGTGGTGCGACTGCGCCAGTCGCTCGGCCGGGGTGATGCGTGGCCCCAGCGGCTCGGGGCAACCCGCCACTGCCGCGGACACCTGCACGAAGGGGTCGCCGAACCAGTTGGTCGGTGCGGGCGCAGGCTCGGGCAGGGGCACGGCGGTCTCAGCCGGGAATGTCGGGTTCCACCAGCGCGGCGAGCTGGTCCAGCGACTCCTGCCAGCCCAGGTAGCACATCTCCAGTGGGATCAGCGCCGGAATGCCCTCCTGCGTGACGGTCAGGTCGGTGCCGCAGGACACGGTGCGCAGCGTCACGGTGGTGATCATCTCGCCCGTGAGGTTGGGGTCGTCGAAGTGATCGCTGTAGCGGATGGTCTCATCGGGCACCAGGCGCAGGTAGCTGCCGCCGAAGGCGTGCGTCTGCCCGTTGCTGAAATTGCGGAAAGACATGCGGTAACGCCCGCCCTCGCGGGCGTCGAACTCCTGCACCTGGGCGACGAAGCCCTTGGGCGGCAGCCACTTGCACATGGCTTCCGGGTCCAGGAAGGCGCGGTAGATGCGTTCGGGCGGGGCGCGCAGCACGCGGTGCAGGGTCAGGGTGCGGTCGGCCATGGGCGGTCTCCTTGAGGGGTGAACGCCCGGCAAGCGGCGTTCCTAGAATCCGACCGATTGCATCACCAACCCGCCGGGAGTTTCACCATGACCACCTCGTCCAACAAGGATTTCGAGCAAGGCCTGGCCATGCGCAAGCGCGTGATGGGCGAGGCCTTCGTGGAGAAGGCCTTCAGCGGCCTGACCGAGTTCACCGCGCCGCTGCAGGAATACATCACCCGCAACGCCTGGGGCGACACCTGGCAGCGCGAGGGCCTGGACCTGAAGACCCGCAGCCTGGTGACCATCGCCATGCTGACCGCGCTGGGCAAGTCGCACGAGTTGAAGGGCCATGTGCGCGGCGCGCTCAACAACGGCGCCACCGTGCAGGAGATCCAGGAGGTGCTGCTGCACGCCAGCATCTACTGCGGCCTGCCCGCCGCGGTGGAGGGCTTCCGCTCGGCGGCCGAGGTCATCGACGGGCCCAAGGCCTGAAACTGGCTGGGCCAGCGACGCTGGCGCCACCGCAGCGCGGGCCGCTCCACCGCGTGGTGCAGCAGGGTGGCCATGGCGGCGCAGGCCAGGGTGATCAGGCCCAGGCGCAGCCCGGGTGAGGCGGCCAGGGCGGGGCCGCCCTGCGTGGCCAGCCAATGCGCCACCGGCTTGTGCGACAGGTACAGCGGATAGGACACCGCCGCCAGCCAAGCCGCCCCCGGCACCCGGGTGCGCTGCAGCCAACTGCCCGGGCGCAGCGCGGCGGCCAGCAGCAGGCCGAAGCTCCAGGCGATGAGCGAGTAGCCGGCGATGCTCATGAAGCCGCCGTAGCCGTACCCGTCGATGTAGAACCCCGCGATCACGCCGTAGCCCATGGCGGCGCAGGCCGCCAGCGCGGCCGGCAGCAGCCAGCGTCCGCCCGGGCCCATCAGGCGCTGCCAGGTGGCCGGGTGGCGGTGCTGCAGCAGGGCCAGGGCCACGCCGGGCAGGAATTCGTCGAAGCGGCTGGCGCTGCCGTAATAGACCCAGCGGTAGTACAGCTCCAGCTGGCCCTGGGCCTCCAGGCCGTAGCGCTGCCACAGCCAGGCGCGGGTGCCCACGCCGGTGGCCAGCAGCAGGGCCATGCCGGCCCAGGCGGTGCCCACGCCCCAGCCCCGGCGGCGCGCCAGCCAGCCGCCGCCCAGCACCGCCAGCGGCAGCAGGGCGTAGAACTGCTCCTCGATGCACAGCGACCAGGCGTGCGAAAACGCCGTGCCGGTGGGCAGGTTCCAGTTCTGCGTGAAGGTGAGGAAGCGCCACAGTGGCGGCGGGGTGCGCCCGCCCAGCGCGTCCGGCCACAGGAAGTAGGCCGCCAGCACCACCCAGAACACCGGCCAGGTGCGCAGGATGCGTCGCGCATAGAAGGCGCCCAGGGCCAGCCGCCGGCCGGCCACCCCGCCGCGCAGCAGGCCGTCGGTGATGAGGTAGCCGCTGAGCACGAAGAACAGGTCCACCCCCACCCAGCCCACGTCGCTGAGCCAGCCGAAGGTCGGCTCGCGCGAGACGAACACCATGTAGTGGTACATGAACACCAGGCCGATGGCCAGGGCACGCAGGGTGTCCAGGCCGGCCTGGTGGCGGGCGTGTTCGGCGGGGGCGGGCATGGGCGCGGATTTTCGCCGCGCCCGCCGGGCTCAGGGCCCGGGGTGGCGCCTTACTTCAGCGCCGCGGCCACGTAGGAGGCCGGAGCCGTGGTGGGCCGGCCGATCAGGGCCGAGAGCTGGTGGCCGTCGTCGAACAGCGCGCCCTGGGCCGCGCCCAGGTCGAACTGCGGCAGGGCCACGGCCCACAGCTCGGGCAGGCCGGCGCCGCGCAACACGGCCGTGTATTCCTCGGCCGGCAGGTTCTTGTAGGGCACCGGCTTGCCGGCCTGGCGGCCGATCTCGGCGGCCAGCTCGGCCAGCGTGGGTGCCGTGTCACCGGCCAGTTCGTAGACCTTGCCGGCGTGGGCGGCCGGGTTGGCCAGCACGGTGGCGGCGGCCTCGGCGTAGTCGGCCCGGGTGGCCAGGGCCAGCCGGCCCTCGCCCGCGCTGCCCAGCAGGGCGCCATGCGCCACCGCAGACGGGAAACCGGCGCTGTAGTTCTCGGCATACCAGCCGTTGCGCAGCACGGTGGCCGGGATGCCGCTGGCGCGGATCATTTCTTCGGTGGCCAGGTGCTCGGGCGCCAGCGACAGGGGCGAGCGGTCGGCATGCAGCAGGCTGGTGTAGACGAGGTGCTTGACGCCCGCCAGTTGGGCGGCCTCGATGACGTGGCGGTGCTGGGCTTCGCGCTGGCCGATCTCGTTGCCGGAGATCAGCAGCAGGGTGTCCACGCCGGCCAGGGCGGCGGCCAGCACCTCGGGGGCGCTGGTGTAGTCGGCCTGGCGCACGCTCACGCCCAGGTCGGCGGCCTTGGCCGGGGTGCGGGCCAGGGCGATGACGCTGGCGCCGGGGGCGCGGGTCTTCAGGCTCTGCAGCACAAGGCGGCCCAGCTGGCCGGTGGCGCCGGTGATGGCAAGGGTGTGGGCGGGGGTGGTCATGGTCGGTTTCCTTGGGTGTTCGGTTCGGACGGAACGGGGTGTTTTGAAACGCGCTTGAAAGTGCGTCGAGGTCACTGTACGATTTGCACTTACTTTTCGGAAGTACGCACATGAAGGTAAGTACCCGGGTCCCCCTGTCCAAGGCCGTGCGCCGCGGCAACCTGCTGGCGGCGGACTGCCCCTCGCGCGAGGTGCTCAAGCAGTTCACCAGCCGCTGGGGCGTGCTGGTGCTGCTGGTGCTGAAAACCCGCACCCACCGCTTTGCCGAGTTGCGCCGCCCCGTGGGCGGGGTGAGCGAGCGCATGCTGGCCCAGACCCTGCAGTGGCTGGAGGGCGACGGCCTGGTGCTGCGCCAGGCCTTCGACGTGGTGCCGCCGCATGTGGAGTACAGCCTGACGCCGCTGGGCCGTGAGGCCGCCGAGCGGGTGCGCCAGCTGGCCGACTGGATCGAGGTGCGGCTGGGCGATGTGCTGGCCCAGCGCGCCGTGCAGGAGGCCGCATGAGCGCCACCCTGCACCTCATCCACGACCCGCTGTGCGGCTGGTGCTATGCCGCCGCGCCCCTGGTGGAGGCGGCCAGCCAGGTGCCCGGCGTGACGGTGCAGCTGCACGGCGGCGGCATGCTGGTGGGCGAGCGCCGCCTGCGGCTCACGCCCGCTTGGCGGGCCTACGTGATGCCGCACGACCGGCGCATCGCCCAGCTCACCGGCCAGCCCTTCGGCGCGGCCTACACCGACGGCCTGCTGCAGGACGACACCGTGGTGCTGGACAGCGCCCCGCCCACCACCGCCCTGCTGGCGGCGCAGACCCTGGGCCTGCCGGGCCTGACCCTGCTGCACCGGCTGCAGCAGGCCCATTTCGTCGAAGGGCAGCGCATTGCCGAGCCCGCGGTGCTGCGTGCGCTGGCCGCCGAACTGGGGCTGGACGAGGCCGCCTTCGCCGCCCAGCTCGACGCCCTGGCCGGCGCGCCCACCGAGGCCCACTTCACCCAGAGCCGGGCGCTGCTGGACTGGCTGGGCGGCCAGGGCTTTCCGACGCTGGCGCTGGAGCACGCCGGCCGCTGGACCCCGCTGCCGGTGGGCCAGCACCTGGGCCGGCCCGAGGCCTTTGTGGCCGCGGTGCAGGCGGCGCTGCAGACGGCTGCAGGGGCGTAAGCTCGGCCGGTCCGGTTCTGGCGGCCTTCGGGCCGGTCCCGTCATGTCCCTGTCCGACCTGCCGGCGCCGCTGCGCGCGGCCCAACCCTTCTTCTGGCCCCACCCGCAGCGCCGGCCGGCGGCGCAGGTGCTGGCCCACAGCCCGGTGGGCCGGGCCGACGTGGAGGCGGCGGTGGCCCGCTGGCGGCGCTTCGGCCCGCTGCTGGCCCGCCTGTTCCCGCACGAACTCGGGCCGGACGGACGCATCGATTCGCCGCTGCTGCGCCAGGGCGACGACCATGGCCGTGCGCTGTGGGTCAAGGCCGACCACCAGCTGCCCATCACCGCCTGCATCAAGGCCCGCGGCGGGGTCTACGAGGTGCTGTGCCACGCCGAGCAGCTGGCGCTGGACGCCGGCCTGCTGGCCCCGGGCGGCGACACCGCGCTGCTGGCGGATGCCCCGGCGCGTGCGCTGTTCGCCCGCCACCGGGTGTTGGTGGGCAGCACCGGCAACCTGGGCTACAGCGTGGGCGTGATGGCCCGCGCCCTGGGCCTGGGGGTGGCGGTGCACATGTCGCACGACGCCCAGGCCTGGAAGAAGGACCGGCTGCGCGCGGTGGGCGCCACGGTGGTGGAACACGCGGGCGACTATGCCCAGGCGGTGGCCGGCGCCCGCGCCCTGGCCGCGGCCGATCCGGCGGCCTATTTCATCGACGACGAAGATTCGCTGCTGCTCTTCCTGGGTTATGCCGCGGCGGCCTGGGATCTGGCGCCGCAGCTGACGGCCCAGGGCCTGGCGCCCACGGCGGCGCGGCCACTGCGCGTCTACCTGCCCTGCGGCGTGGGCGGCGCGCCCGGCGGCGTGGCCTTCGGCCTCAAGTGCCTGTGGGGCGACGCGGTGCAGGTGGTGTTCGTCGAGCCGGTGGCCGCGCCCTGTTTCCTGCTGCGCCTGGCCACCGGCGACGACGCGGCCAGCGTCTACGACATCGGCCTGTCCAACCACACCGTGGCCGATGGCCTGGCCGTGCCGCGCGCCTCGGCCCGGGTGGCGGCCCTGGCCGGCCCGCTGGTGGACGCGGTGGTGACGGTGAGCGATGCCGACCTGCTGCGCATGCTGCGCTTCCAGCACGAGGCGCACGGCCTGCAGCTGGAGCCTTCGGCCGCCGCGGGCTTCGTGGCCCACGAGATGCTGGCCGGCCCCTGGGCCGAGACCGTGGCCGCCTGGTGCCCCGCGCCGGTCGTGCCCCTGGTGTGGACCACCGGCGGACAGGGCCTGCCCGCCGAGGTCTTCCAGGCCCTGCTGGCGGGTGGACTTGCTCTGGGTCAAGCCGCTCAAGCCTGAGCGCAACGCGCCGACAACAAACAGAACCAGGGGGACACAATCGCGCCAGGGAGGCGGGGTTCGTTCGTCCCACCGCAACAGAACGATGAAGACCCATGTCGTCACGGGCAGCAGCCCGGTCCTGGCCGTAGAACGGCTGGCCGCCTGCCTGCCGTCGCAGACCGCGCCACGGCTGGTCTTCGCCTTCTATGGCGAGGCGGCCGACGACGAGGGCCTGCATCGCGCGCTGGCCCAGCGCTGGCCCGGGGTGCCCGTCATCGGCGGCAGCTCGGCCGGTGGCCTGATGAGCCAGGACGGCCTGGCCGATCACCACCAGATCGGCCTGATGGGTCTGGAAGACCCGGGCGGCGACTACGGCGTGGCCGCCGGCCCGCTGGAGGGCGACCCCCAGGGCCGGGCCAGCGCGCTGCTGCTGGAGGCCATGGACCGGGCCGGCTGCGCAGGCGAGCTGCCCGCGCTGGTGTGGATCTACCAGGAGCCGGGCCGCGAGGAGGCCGTGCTGGCCGGCCTGCGCCGGGTGCTGGGCGACCGCTGCCCCATCGTCGGTGGGAGTGCCGCGGACAACGCGGTGGCCGGCCGCTGGCGCCAGCTGGGGCCGCAGGGCCCGCTGCGTGGCGGCCTGGTGGTGGCGGTGCTCTACCCCACGGCCGCGGTGCGGGTGGTGTTCCAGGGGGGGTATGAGCCCACCGGGCAGAGCGGCGTGGTCACCGGCGTGGGCGGCACGACCGGCCGGCGCCAGGGGGCGCAGCCGGATGCGCCGATGCAAGGCCGCGAGCTGCTCACCATCGACGGCCAGCCCGCCGCGGAGGTCTACAACCAGTGGCTGGGCGGTGCGTTGCAGCCGCAGCTGGACGGCGGCGGCGTGGTGCTGGCGCAGACCGCACTGCACCCGCTGGCGGTCAAGGTGGGCCAGTTGCATGGCCTGCCCCACTACCTGCTGGTGCACCCCGAAGCCATCACGCCGGGCCACAGCCTGCGCACCTTCTGCGACCTGCGGGTGGGCGACCGCCTGCAGGCCATGCGCGGCGACCGCGGCCGCCTGGTCTTCCGGGCCGGCCGGGTGGCGGCCCAGGCGCGTGCTGCGCTGCCGGCCGGCCAGACCGTGGCCGGGGCCCTCATCGTCTACTGCGGCGGCTGCCGCATGGCGGTGGGCGAGGCGGTGGCCTCGGTGGTGCAGGCGCTGCGCCAGCGCCTGGGGCCTGTGCCCTTCCTGGGCTGCTTCACCTTCGGCGAGCAAGGCTGGCTGCTGGACCGCAATGTGCACGGCAACCTGATGGTGGCCGCCGTGGTCTTCGGGGCCGAGGAGCTGGTGCGATGACCGGGCTCGACGGCGATCTGCAAAGCACCGAGGCCCTGCGCGAGGTGCTGCAGGGCCTGCAGCGCAGTCACGAGGCGCTCAAGGCCGGCAGCGCGCAGACCCAGCGCTTGCTGGACGCGCTGGAATCCCTGCTGACGCTGGACACCGATGCCGACCTCTTCCCACGGGTCTTCGCCTCGCTGCGCCGGGTCTTCACCTTCACCCATGCGCTGATGCTGATCCAGGACGACGGCCCGGACGGCGACGGCCTGAGCTGCACGGTGGCCGAGCCGGCCGAGGCCGAAGGCCAGCGCTGGCCGCTGACGCCCTTGCTGCGCAAGGTGCTGGCCGGGCGGGCCGTGGCCACCGTGCCCACCGCGGCGGCCCTGGCCGGCGCAGAGCCCCCGCTGCACTGGCTCTACCTGCCGGTGCGGGTGCGCGAGCACCGCGGCATCCTGGCCCTGCGCCGCGGCGCCAGCGAGCCCGGCTACACACGCGACCACGTCGACCTGGGGCGGCGCTTCGCGCTGCTGGTCTCGCATGCGCTGGCCGCCCGTTTCGCCCACCAGACGGTGCAGCGCAGCCGCGAGCTGCACCAGCTGGCCGAGCGCCTGCGCCAGAGCGAGCAGGAGGCCCAGCGCAATGCCCGGCTGCTGCACCAGGTGGTGGAGCACTTGCCGGTGGGCCTGGTGCTGCGCCAGGGCGACCAGCAACTGCTGATGAGCAATGCCGTGGCCGACCAGATGCTGCATCACCAGCCCGGCCAGGCCTTCGACGAGCGGGCCCGCGCGCTGCTGGACCCGGTGCCGCCGCCGCGCGGGCGCCGGCGCGGCGACGGCCTGAGCCGTGCGCCCGGCGTGCAGCAGCGCGAGGTGGCGGTGGACGGCGGCGAACACACCCTGCTGATCACCAGCAAGCCGGTGCAGGTCTTCGACGAGGCGATGCAGCTCACCCTGCTGAGCGACATCTCTGAGCGCAAGCACTACGAGCGCGAGCTGGCGCTGCGCGCCTATGTGGACGAGCTGACGGGCCTGCCCAACCGCGCCCGCATGCAGGAGATCGTGGCCGAGACGCTGCGCGAGCGCGCCGACGAGGCCCTGGTGGCGCTGGCCTTCATCGACCTGGACAACTTCAAGCAGGTCAACGACTTCTACAGCCACGCGGTGGGCGACGCGCTGCTGCGCGCGGCGGCCGAGCGGGTGCGCGCCCTGATCCGCCCCAGCGACACCCTGGCCCGCATCAGCGGCGACGAGTTCCTGCTGCTGATCGACCCGCTGCACCAGGCCGACGATCTGCAGGCCATCGTGGCGCGGGTGGTGGACGGCCTCAAGCAGCCTTTTGCCATCGAGGGCCTGGAGGTGCTCACCTCCGCGTCGGTGGGGGTCTGCATCTACCCGCTGCACGGCCGCAGCTACGAGGAACTGCGCCGCTCGGCCGACAACGCCATGTACCGCGCCAAGCAGGACCGCAAGGGCAGCGCCCAGTTCTTCACCGCCGCCATGGGCGAGGCCCTGACCGCGCGCATGGACACGGAGCAGCGCCTGCGCCTGGCCCTGCGCGAGCGGCGCTTTGCCACGCTGCTGCAGCCCAAGGTCAGCCTGGCCGAGGGGCGCCTGGTCGGCTTCGAGGCGCTGGTGCGGGGGGTGCGGGCCGATGGCTCGCTGGTGCCGCCCTCGGAGTTCATCGAGCTGGCCGGCGAGCTGGGCCTGCTCGACCAGATCACCCACATCGTGCTGGAGGACGTGCAGGCCGCGCTGCCGCGCCTGCGCGCATGCTTCGGCCCGGACACCCGGGTCAGCCTGAACATCGCCGCCCGCCAGGCCGGCGACGTGGCCTTCATGGACGCCCTGACCCGGGGCATCACGCCGGACCAGGCCCGCGGCCTGATCCTGGAGCTGACCGAGGACGCGCTGGTGGCCGCCGAGCGCTTCCAGCGCCGGGTGCTGCCGCTGCTGCGGGCACGCGGCCTGCGCGTGTCCATCGACGACTTCGGCACCGGCTACTCCTCGTTGGCCATGCTCAGCGACGAGATCGCCGACGAGGTGAAGATCGACCGCACCTTCATCAGCCAGGTGCACCAGCGCCCGCGCAGCCAGGGCATCCTGCGGGCCATCGAATCGCTGTGCGGGGCCCTGGGCATCGCCGTGGTGGCCGAGGGCGTGGAGACCGCCGAGGAACTGGACTACCTGCGCCGTCATACCAGCATCGGCTGCGCCCAGGGCTACTGGTTTGCCCGACCCATGCTCTTGCAGGACGTTCTGGCGCAAGCCGATGCGATGGTTCGTGGAGGATTGCCGCTCTGAGCGGCCGGTGGCGCCCGAGCGCTCAACACCCTGCCTGGTATGACGATGACGGGTGCGCTTCACCGCGGCCTCACTGTCACTGGAGGGCCGCATGACGGTCGCTTGACCGCCCATTCCAGGAACCACCACCATGCACCGCCCTCGCCGCCGCCACCCGGTCGTGCTCGCCCTGTCCTCCCCCGCGATGCGCGGCACCGCTGCCGGCCTGGCCCTGTGCCTGTCGGCCTGCGGTGGCGGGAGCGATGCCCCCGCACCCGTGCCTGGGGAACTGGCCTCCGCCAGCCTCACCTTCGATGCCGTGGTTCCGGACGGTGCGCCGCTGCCCTCGGCGGTCCAGGCCACGCCGGCCTTCCACGTCGCGCCGGTGGTCTTGGACGCGCCGTCCGACCTGGACGCCGCGCAGCCCGACGCCTCGGCGGGCCTGGCCCCGCACGCCAGCACCGTGCCGCAGGCCCTGGCCGGCCTGCCTTCACGCCGGCTGACACCGCAGGCCCTGCAGGCCGCGCTGGCGGCCGGCAGCGACGGGGCGACGCGCCGCATGCAGGCCGCGGCCGCCACCGAGGGCGCCACCCCTTCCGGGATGCAGCCGCTGGCCGCGGGCAGCACCGTGGTCACCTACACACCGGCCCAGATCCGCGCGGCCTACCAGCTGCCCGCGCTGCCAGCCGCCGGCACCACGCTCAGCGCTGCCCAGGCGGCCCAGCTCGGGGCGGGCCAGACCGTCTACATCGTCGACGCCTACCACGATCCCAGCGTGGTCGCCGAGCTGGCGGCCTTCAACAGCAAGTTCGGCCTGCCGGCCTGCACCACCACCGCCATTGCCGCCACCGCCAGCCTGCCGCTGGCCGCGGCCGCCAAGACGGGCTGCAGCTTCTCGGTGGTGTACGCCAACAGCGCGGGCAAGATGAGCACCACGGCGCCGGCCTACGACGCCGGCTGGGCCACCGAGATCACGCTGGACGTGCAATGGGCCCATGCCACCGCGCCGCTGGCCCGCATCGTGCTGATCGAGGCTCCCGATGCCAGCCTCAACAGCCTGCTGGCGGCGGTGCAGCTGGCCAATGCCATGGGCCCGGGCGTGGTGTCGATGAGCTTCGGCGCCGGTGAAGGCAGCTGGGTCGGGTCGGTCGACGGCGCTTTTGCCGGCACCGGCATGAGCTACGCCGCCGCCACGGGCGACAACGGTGCGGGGGTCGAGTGGCCCTCGGTCTCGGCCCGCGTGCTGGGGGTGGGGGGCACCTCGCTGGCCTACAGCGGCGCTGCCCGCGGCGAGGCCGTCTGGTCTGGCACCGGCGGCGGGGTGAGCGCCTATGTCGCCACCCCCAGCTACCAGAACAGCAGCGTGCCCGGCATGGGCGTTCCGGTCCGCCGGGGGGTGGCCGACGTGGCCTTCAATGCCGACCCGGCCACCGGCCAGTACGTGGCCACCATCGCCCCGGGCAGCAGCACCGTGGGCTGGGTCAGCGCGGGGGGCACCAGCCTGGCCACGCCGCAGTGGGCCGGCCTGCTGGCCGTGGCCAACGCGCTGCGGGCCCAGACCGGGCTGGCGTCGCTCACCACGCCGCAGACGGCGCTCTATGGCGGCATTGCCAGCAAGAGCACGAGCTATGCGGCCAGCTTCCTGGATGTGACCAGCGGCAGCCATGGCAGCTGCAGTGTCTGCTCGGCCAAGGCGGGCTTCGACCTGCCTTCGGGCCTGGGCACGCCCCAGGCCAGCGCCCTGCTGTCCGCGCTGTCCAGTGCGAGCGTGCTGGCCACGCCGCCGGTGGTCACGCCGGCCACGGTCAACGGCCAGGTCGGGGTGGCGCTGTCCTTCAGCGTGTCGGTCACCGCGGCCAACCCGGTCAGCTACAGCCTGTCGGGCGCACCGGCGGGCATGGCGGTGAGCACGGCCGGGGTGGTGAGCTGGGCCGCGCCGGTGGCGGGCAGCTACCAGGTCACGGCCACGGCCAAGGACAGCAAGACCGGGCTGAGCGGGCAGGGCGTCTACACCGTCGTGATCGCGGCCCCGGTGGCGCCCACCGTCTCCACCGCCACCGTCAACGGCACTGCCGGGCAGGCCCTGCAGTACACGGTGGGGGTGAGCGCGGCCAATGCGGTCAGCTACAGCCTGGCCGGCGCGCCTGCGGGCGTGGCCATCAGCACCTCCGGCGTGCTGAGCTGGGCCAAGCCGGTGGTGGGCAGCTACAAGATCACCGTCAGCGCCAAGGACAGCAAGACCGGCCTGAGCGGCAGCGGGGTCATCACACTGGTGATCCAGGCGGCCGCGACGACGCCCGCCGGCCCGGTGATCAGCGCACCGGCGCTCACGGGGAAGGCCGGCCAGCCGCTGTCGGGCACCATCACCATCACCGACCCGGGGGTCAGCTGGCTGCAGGTCACCATCGGCGGCGCGCCGCTGGGCATGGGCTTCTCGCTGTCGGGCACCTCGGTGAATCTGTCCTGGCCCAAGCCGGTGGCCGGCAGCTACACCCTGACCCTCAAGGTGATCGATTCCGCCGGGCGCAGCGCCACGGCCACACAGTCCATCGTCATCCGCTGAGCCTCCCCGGCCGGCAAGGCACCTGCTGCCGGCAGGGGGCTTGCCACCTTCCCGGAGGTGGGCATGCTAGCCTGAGGGCGTGTCCACCTCCGCCCCCCACCCGCTGCCCCGCGTCGTCCTGACCGACGTGGACGACACCCTCACCTGGGAGGGCCGTTTGCCCTCGGTGACGCTGGCGGCCATGGAGCGCCTGGCCGCGGCCGGCATCGCCCTGGTGCCGGTCACTGGCGCCTGCGCTGGCTGGTGCGACCAGATCGCCCGCACCTGGCCGGTGGCGGCGGTCATCGGCGAGAACGGCGCCTTCACCATCGAGCGCGAAGGCCGCCACCTGCGCTACCGCGACTGGCAGGACGAGGCCACCCGCATGCGCCACCAGGCCTGGCTGCAGAAGGCTGCCGCCACGCTGTTGCGCCAGCACCCGGGGCTGCGCCTGGCGCTGGACAACGCCTACCGCCGCTGCGACCTGGCGCTCGACCACGCGCAGGAGGTCCCGCCCGTGCCCGCCGAAACGGTGCGCCAGGCCCTGGCCGATGCCCATGCGCTGGGCGTGCAGGCCACCGCCAGCTCCATCCACATCAACCTCTGGCTGGGAGACTTCAGCAAGAAGGCCGCCTCGCTGGCCTGGCTGCGGCGTCGTCACGGATGGACACCGGACGAGGCCCCCGGCTACGCTGCCTTCGTGGGCGATTCGCTCAACGACGCCCAGATGTTCGAGACCTTCCGGCGCAGTGTGGGCGTGGCCAACATCCGGCCCCACCTGGCCGCGCTGCCCGTGGCGCCCGCCCACATCACCCAGGCGCCCGGCGGCCTGGGTTTTGCGGAATGGGTGAACGAGGTGCTGCTGCCATGCTGATCGCGCAACTGAGCGACTGCCACATCACCCGCCCGGGCACGCTGGCCAGCGGCCGGGTGGACACCGCGGCCCTGCTGCAGCAGGCCGTGGCCAGCGTGGCCGCGCTGGACCCGGCCCCCGATCTGCTGCTGCTGACCGGCGACCTGGTGGACAGCGGCCACCCGGCCGAATACGCCCGGCTGCGGGCCCTGCTGGCCCCTTTGCGCCTGCCGATGCGCCTGCTGCCCGGCAACCACGACGACCGGGCGGCGCTGCGCGAGGCCTTTCCCGAGCAGCCCTGGGCGGCCGACATGCCCTTCGCCCAGTCTTTTGCCCCATCCTTTGCCCAATGGGTGACGGACCTGCCCGAGGGCGCGGCCAGCCTGCGTCTGATCGGGCTGGACACGGTCATCCCTGGCCGGCCCGGCGGCATGCTCTGCCGCGAGCGCCTGGACTGGCTGGCCGACACCCTGGCCCAGGCGCCGCAGCGGCCCACCCTGCTGGCCCTGCACCACCCGCCGCTGCGCACCGGTCTGCACGAGATGGACGGTATGAACCTGGGCGAAGGCCGCGAGGCCCTGGCCGGCCTGCTGGGCCGCCACCCGCAGGTGCAGGCCATTCTGTGCGGCCACCTGCACCGCCACATCCATGGCCAGCTGGCCGGGGTGCCGGTCATCGTCGCACCCAGCACCGCGCACCAGATCGCGCTGGAACTGCGGCCGGGCCAGCCGGCCCGCTTCAATCTGGAGCCGCCGGGCTACCTGCTGCACCGCTGGAGCCTGGCCGACGGCCTGGTCACGCTGGGCGCGGTGAGCGGGGACTGGCCGGGCCCCTACCCCTTCTGAGCCACCGGCGAGGGCGGGCTCAGAGCAGGCGCTTGTCCCGCAGGTGCTTCACCAGGCCGCAGTAGCCCTGCTGCATCAGGATCTCGTTCTCCAGCTTGGCCGGCAGCAGCTCCTCCTTGAGCCGGGCGGCGGCTTCCGGGCCCTGGGTCTGGCGCAGGAAGACGATGGTCTCCTCGAACTTGGACACCTCGGTGCGGCAGGCCTTCTCGTGCGGCGAGTCCGTCACCGCGTCCTGGGCCTGCAGGGCGGTGCACCCCACGGCGGCCGCGCTCAGCCCGAGCAGGCGCAGGGTGCGTCGAAAGCAGAGGGTGGGAAGGGGCATGGCAGACAGCGAAGATGACGAGCACGTCACCCAAGCAGGATGGATGCCACCACCCTGGCAGGGCCTACGATCGCTGACCCCCGAGCCCACCGCCTGGCCCCTGTCTCGTCTACCGGAGATCCCCATGCTCTTCGACCCCGCCCGCCACGAAGCCCTGTGCGACACCCCCTGGGACGCCGGGCAGGCCCAGGCTGCCCTGCAGGACATCGTGGACGACATCGAGCGCAACCGTGGGCCGCAGGGGCACTGGCCGCTGCATCCGCAGGACGAGGAGGGCGACACGCCGGCCGGCGGCTTCAAGGGCCTCTACCTGGGCAGTGCCGGCCTGGGCTGGGCGCTGTGGCACCTGCAGCAGACCGGGGCTGCGCGGCTGCGGCACACCGACCCGGTGGCCCTGTTGCGCTCGGCCCATGCGGCCTACTTGGCCGCGCCGGACAGCGGCGAACTCGTGCCCTCGCTCTACCTGGGTGAGGCCGGCATCCTGCTGGCGCTGTGGCGGGCCACCGGCGATGCGGACGTGGCCGAGCGCCTGCACGCCCAGGTGCTGGCCAACATCGGCCACCCCGCGCTGGAGCCGCTGTGGGGCGCGTCCGGCACGATGCTGGCGGCCCTGCACCTCTGGCGCCTGACCGGCCAGGCGCGCTGGCGCGACGCCTACATGCAGAACGTGCAGGCCCTGTGGGCGCGCTGGGACACCCGCGTGGGCGACAGCGAACCGCCCGCCTGGGTCTGGACCCAGGACCTGTACGGCCGCCAGGCCCGCTACCTGGGCGCCGCGCACGGCTGGGCCGGCAATCTGCAGCCCCTGCTGCTGGGGGCGGACCTGCTCGAACCGGCGCAGCGCGCGGCCCTGTACACGCGCTGCGCCGACACCCTGGCGGCCACGGCCGTGCAGGCGGGCGATGGCGTGAACTGGCCGCCCCAGGCGCACGCACCGGGCACCGCGCCGACGCCCACCAAGTGGCTGATGCAGTGGTGCCATGGGGCGCCGGGCATCGTCACCGCGCTGGCCGGCTTCCCGGTGGGGCAGGACCCGCGGCTGGACGCCCTGCTGCAGGCCGCGGGCGAGGTGGTGTGGGCCGCCGGCCCGCTGGCCAAGGGCCCGGGCCTGTGCCATGGCACCGCAGGCAACGGCCAGGCCTTTCTGGTGCTGCACCAGCGCACCGGCGAGGCCCGCTGGCTGGACCGGGCGCGTCGCTTCGCCATGCACGCCATCGCCCAGTGCGCGCAGCAGCGCCAGGCCCACGGCCTGGGGCGCTACAACCTCTGGACCGGCGATGCCGGCGTGGCCGTCTACCTGTGGCAGTGCCTGCAGGCCCGGCCGGGCCTGCCCACGCTGGACTTCGTCTGATCGGGCCGCTTCAGGGCAGGTGGCAGACGGCCTCGACGTTGTGGCCGTCGGGCCCGATGACGAAGGCCGCGTAGTAGTTGGCGTGGTAGTGCGGGCGCAGGCCCGGCGGGCCGTTGTCCTGCCCGCCCGCGGCCAGGGCCGCCTTGTAGAAGGCGTCCACCAGGGCCCGGCTGCTGGCGGTGAAGGCCAGGTGCAGCGGGGTGGGCGGCAGGTCGTCCTGGTGCAGCCAGAGCGAGGGCTTGCCAGGCAGGCCCAGGCCCACGCCGTAGTCGCCCTCCATCACCACCCCCACGCCCAGCGGGGCCAGGGCCTGGACGAAGAAGGACTTGCTGGCAGGCAGGTCGCTGGCGCCGAAACCGATGTGGTCGAACATGGTGGCCTCCTTGCCCGGGTGGGCGCTGTGGGGGAAGGCCACGAGACTCGCATCCCGGCCCCGACCCTGTCAACGTCGGGCCGACCCGGGCCCGGGCTCAGACCTGCGGGCCGTGGGGCAGGCAGACCGAGACCCGTTCGCCCCAGCGCTCGCGCGGGAAGTAGTCCCACACCGCATGGTGCTGGGTCGCCCAGTTGTCCCAGAACAGCAGGGTGCCGGGTTCCCAGCGCACCCGCACCTGGAAGGACACCTGGCGCTCGATGTGGCGGTAGAGCTGCTGCAGCACCGCCTGGCTTTCGCCGCGGCTGAGCTGGACGATGTGCGAGGTGAAGGCCTCGTTGACGTACAGAAAGCGCTGGCCCGTCACCGGATGCCGCGGCGCCACCGGGTGCTCGTGGGCAGGGAAGGTCTGGCCCGGCTCCGGCCGCGAGCCGTAGCCCGCCGTCCAGGCCTGGGCGCCATCGTGCACCGCGCTGAGCCCGTCGATGAAGCGACGGAAGGGCTCCGACAGCGACTCGTAGGCCAGCACCATGTTGGCGAACAGGGTGTCGCCGCCGCCACCCTCGGGCAGGCGGGTGACCCGCAGGAAGGAGCCCCAGATCGGCGCGGCGTCGCAGGAGACGTCGTGGTGCCAGGCATCGCCGGCGGTGAAGCGCGAGTCCTTGCCGGTGCGCCAGGCCAGGATTTCCGGGTCGTCGGTGCCCCCGGCCACCACCCGGCTCTTGGCGAGCACATGGCGGTGCAGGGTGCCGAACTGGCGCGCGAAGGCCTTGTGCTGGGCGCTGTCCAGGTGCTGGTCGCGAAAGGCCAGCACCAGGTACTCGCCCATGGCGCGGCGCAGCTCGGTCTGCTGTGCCTCGGTCAGCGGGAGCGACAGGTCCAGCCCGCGGATCTCGGCCCCCAGCGTGGGTGCCAGCGGCTTGAGCTCGAAGCTGACAAAGGCTTGGCGCTCGCGCTGGTTCCAGGCCGCGATGGCCTGCTTGTCGAAGAAGTCCTGGTAGAAGCTCATGGTGTCATGGCAAGGCAAGGCCTTGGGGTGAAGGGAGGGGCCACGATCTTCGAAGCCGCGGGGCGGGTGCGCTCTTGCCGTGGGTCAAAGCGTCCGGCCCCGGCTTGCGACCGTTTCGCGCATGCAAATGCCCTGGGCGAGCAAGCCCGCGGTCGGGCCGGGCCACCGGGGCGTCACACGCCTGTCAAGCAGACTGCGCAAGCTGCGCAGGGCATGACCGCCCCCACCCTCGACCTTGTCTACTTCAACGCCGGTGGCGGCCACCGGGCCGCGGCCCAGGCCCTGCAGGCCGTGCTGCAGCAGCGCCATGGCCCCGCCCTGCGGGTGCGGCTGGTGAACCTGATGGCGGTGCTGGACGCGCAGGACCGATTCCGGCGCCTGACCGGCATGGCGCCCGAGGATGTCTACAACCGCCGCCTGGCGCGCGGCTGGACCCTGGGCCTGGCGCAGGAGCTCAAGCTGCTGCAGGCCTCGGTGCGCTGGGCCCACCCCTGGCTCGTGCGCCTGCTGCAGGCGCACTGGGCCGAGACGCGGCCGGACGTGGTGGTCTCGCTGATCCCCAACTTCAACCGCTGCCTCTACGAATCGGTGCAGGCCGCGCGGCCGGGCACGCCCTGCGCCACGGTGCTGACCGACCTGGCCGACACACCGCCGCATTTCTGGATCGAGCCGGGGCAGGACCAGTGGATCGTCTGCGGCACCGAACGCGCGGTGCAGCAGGCCCTGGCCCAGGGCGTGGCGCCGCGCAATGTGCACCGCGTCTCGGGCATGATCCTGCGCCCGGCCTTCCACGACGTGGCGCCGCTGGATGCGGCAGCCCGCGACCAGGCCCTGCAGGCCCTGGGCCTGCAGCCGGGCCGGCCCACCGGCCTGGTGATGTTCGGTGGCCAGGGGTCCATGCAGATGCTGCGCATCGCCCGCAGCCTGCCGCAGGTGCAGCTCATCCTGGTCTGCGGCCACAACGCCCTGCTGGCCGAGCGCCTGCGGGCGCTGCCCGTGCCCGAGGGGGGCGCGGCGCGCGCGGTGCTGGGCTTCACGACCGACGTGGTGCGCTACATGCAGCTGGCGGACTTCTTCGTCGGCAAGCCGGGGCCGGGCTCGCTGAGCGAGGCGGTGCAGATGGGCCTGCCGGTCATCACCTTCGAGAACCGCTGGACCATGCCGCAGGAGCGCTACAACGCCCAGTGGGTGCGCGAGCAGGGCCTGGGCGAGGTGGTGCCCTCGGTCAAGGCCATTGCCGGGGGCGTGGCCCGTCTGCTGGCCGACCTGGACGCGGCGCAAGCCCGGGTGCGCGGGGTGCGCAACCAGGCCGTGTTCGAGGTGGCGGACCTGGTGGATCAGCGCTTGATCCAGGCCCGGGCGCCGGATCCGCAGCCCCAGGCTTCTTCGGCCCATGCGGCCCCGGCCGTGACGGGCGGCGCCGAGCCGGACGCGCTGGCCCCGGCCCCGGCGCGCTGAGACTCAGCGCCCGCCGTAGTGGTACTTGGTCGTGCGGGCCCAGTCGCTGTCGGGCCAGAGCTTGTGCAGCAGGCGGAAGGCGTCGCGCGAGTAGGTGGGCTCGGGGGCCGGCTGGCCGTTGGCCGGCACCGGCGGGCGGCATTCGTTGCGGGTGCTGGCCACGAAGAAGTGCAGGGCCTTGGGTGCCTCCGGGTCGGCCGGCTTGCCCTGGGCCCAGGCCAGCAGCGTGGGGGCCAGGTAGGCGTTGCGGTTGGGCAGGGCGTCCAGCTGGGCCTGCTCGCGCCGGGCCTCGGCCTGCTGGGCCGGGCTGAGGAAGGCCGGCGGCGTCAGGGCCAGCGCGTCCTGCGCGCCCGTGCCCCAGCCCTGGCAGCCCCATTCGGTGTCGTTGCCCTGCGGGTCCACGCGGTGCGGGTGCAGCTCGGGTGTGTTGACGAAGATGACCGTGGCGGCCAGGCGCTTGGCCTCGGGCGTGGTGGCCTGGACGAAGCGGGTGTAGAGGTGCGCCGTGGTGCCGCGGCCCTGGGCCAGCGTGGGCGCCCAGGTGTCGGCCGTGGCCCAGTCGCCCAGCAGCACCGCGCGGGTCCACAGGGCTTCGATCAGCCCGGTCTTCACCGCGGCGGGCAGGTCCGGCCGGTTCGGCAGGGTCTTGAGCAGGGACAGGGGCAGCGCGCGGTAGAGGCGACGCGGGAAGTCTTCGTCCAGGCCCATCACCGGGGCGGCGGGCGGGGTGGCGGCTCCGGTGGCAGAGGCCGCATCCTCGCGGGCGATCGGCGTGCCCGCCCCGGTGTCCGCCATCTGGCGCGGCGCGGCGGCCAGGAAGGCCTCCAGCGTGGGCGCGGTCACCAGCTTCAGGGCCAGCCAGCGGTTGCGGGTGGCGGTGTCCATGGGCTGGGGCGGGTGGGCCAGCAGGCGGCTGACCTCGGCATCGGCCGCGGCGGCCTGGCCGCCCTCGATCTGCAGGCGCAGCAGGTGGTAGCGCAGGTGCAGGTACAGCGGCGACGAGGCGGGCACGGCCTCGGCGGCGCGGCGCTCGGCCTCGCTCAGCTGCAGGGCGGCGGGCCGGGGCTGGGCCTGGGCGACGAGGGCGGCCAGCCACAGCACGGCGGCGGGGCTGCCGGCCGGGGCAGCCTGGGCCTCGCGCCGGGCCAGGGCCAGCGCGGCCGGGCGCTGATCGTCGCCGGCCTGCATCGCGCCGATCCAGCGGGTCATCGGGTCGCTGGCCTGCATCAGGCCGGGGCGGTTCTCCAGACCGGGCGGCTGCTCCAGGCTGTCGAGCAGCACCAGGTAGTCGCTCAAGGCGCGCACCTGCGCCGCGTCCATCGGCGCCTGGGTCAGCGGGCCGGCCAGCTCGGCGGCCTTCTCGGCCGGGCGCAGCCGGGCGTCCACCCAGCCCAGCAGGGCGGCGGCGGGGGCGAACTTCGGGGCCTGGGCGCTCAGCTCGTCGCGCGCGGTGCGCAGCCACTGGCGGGTGCGCTCGCTGCGCTCGGGCTGGCGGTCCGGCCCCAGGGCCAGGGTGCCCTGGCGCAGCAGGCAGCGTGCGGCCAGGTAGCGGCCCCAGGGTTGCCAGGGCGAGCTGCCGTCCAGCGCGATGGCCAGGAAGCGCTGGCGCGCGGCCTCGTACTGGCCGGTGTAGAACAGCGCGGCGGCGCTCTGGTAGGCGTGGTCGGCCCGCAGCCAGGCCGGGGCCTCGGCCGGCAGGGCCGGGGGCAGCACGGCCGGCGGCTGGGTGGCCTGGCCGAACTGGACACCCGGGGGCGAGCAGTTGGCGAAGACCGCGTCCTGCTGGGCCAGCCAGCGCGCGGCCCACTGCGGCGCGGCGCTGCTCTGGCGCTGGCGTTCGGCCAGGGTCTGGCGGGCGCGGTCGAAGGCGTCCTTGGGGCAGTTCAGGAAGAAGCTGTAGTCCGGCGTGGCCCGCTCGGCCTCGATCTTGACCGGTGCCGCGCCGGCCTGGGTGCGGGCGGCCAGCCAGGCGGCGATGCCGGTGGCGTCCTCGTCGTGGCGGGCCTGCCAGTCGGGGGCGGTGGGGCCCACATGCCAGCCGTCCACGTTGAGCGCCGCGGTCTCGGTCGCGCTCAGCGGGTGGCCCTGGGCCGCGCGCCAGGCCAGCGCCAGGTAGACACGCCAGTAGCTGCCGGGCACGACGCCCAGTCGGCCGGCGGCGTAGCCGGGCAGGGCGGCCGGGGTGACATGGTGCTCGGGGGCGTAGGCGTTCTCTTCGTAGCCATCGCCGCCGCTGGCCCGGGCGGCGGGCAGGGCGATCAGGCTGCTCAGGCCGGCCAGCACCAGGGTCCGTGCCAGGGCGCCAGCGCGCGCGGGGG
>NZ_BADL01000292.1 GCF_000333615.1 Ideonella sp. B508-1
CGCCCGGTGCCGCCCCCAACCCCGCGCTGGAAGCCGCCCGCCAGCGCCTGTGGGCGCTCTGGCGCGCGCGCCACCCCGGCGAGGCCGACGCCCACCTGCCCCCGCTGGCCGCCCTCAGCCGCGGCCAGCTGCCCTTCGAAGCCCCGCACCTCACCGACATGCTGCTGGCCCAGGCTCGCCAGGCCAGCGCGCGCGACAACCCCGTGCTGGAAGACGACGGCAGCATCCACACCACGCTGGACCTGCCCATGCAGCGCACCCTGGAACGCGTGATGGCCGGCTACCTCAAGGGCCGGGCCGGTGTGGGCATCCGCAACGCCAGCGCCCTGCTGCTGGACGCATCCACCATGGAAGTGCGCGCCGTCGTTGGCTCGGCCAACTACCGGGACGAAGCCATCGCCGGCCAGGTCAACGGCACCCTGGGCAAGCGCTCGCCCGGCTCCACCCTCAAGCCCTTCATCTACGCCCTGGGGCTGGACCAAGGCCTGTTGCACCCCCGCACCCTGCTGAAGGACGCGCCCACCGCCTTCGGCCCCTTCACGCCGGAGAACTTCGACGGCCAGTTCATGGGCCCCGTGGCCGCGCAGGACGCGCTCATCCGCAGCCGCAACATCCCCGCCGTCTCCCTGGCCGCGCGGCTCACCCAGCCCAACCTCTACCAGTTTCTGCAGCTCAACCACATCAGCCGCCTGGAAAGCGAAGCCCACTACGGCCTGGCCCTGGTGCTGGGCGGTGGGGAGGTGACGCCCGAAGAACTGGCCCGCCTCTACGCCCTGCTGCCCAACGGCGGGGTGGCCCGCCCGCTGAGCTACCTGCGCCCGCCGCCGCAAGGCCCCTGCGCCGCACTGCCCGAAGAAGCCGCCGCCCCGCCGCGCCTGCTCAGCCCCGAAGCCGCCTTCATCACCCTGGACATGCTGCGCCAGACGCCCCGGCCCGACACCGGCGCCCCCGCCCAGCCCGCCATCGCCTGGAAGACGGGCACGTCCTGGGGCTTTCGGGACGCGTGGACGGCCGGCGTCTTCGGCCGCCACGTGCTGGTGGTGTGGGTGGGCGAATTTGACGGCAGCGGCAACCCCGCCTTCATCGGCATTGACGCCGCGGCCCCGCTCTTTCTGCGCATGGTGGACGCCCTGCGCGCCCAGCGCCTGGACCCGGGCGAACTGCCTCAGCCCCAGCCCGCCAACCTGCGCCGCGTGGAGGTGTGCACCAGCACCGGCGCCCCGCCGGACGCCCTGTGCCCCGCGCGCACCACCACCTGGTTCATTGCCGGCAAGTCGCCCATCCAGCCCAGCCACCTGCACCGCGCCCTGTGGGTGGACGCACAGACCGGCCAGGTGCTGTGCGGCCCCCAGGCCGCCAGCGCCCCGCACGCCAAAGAAGTGGTGGTGGAACAGTGGGGCAGCGACATGCAGCGCCTGTTCAAACAAGCCGGCCTGCCCCGCCGCACCCTGGACGACAGCGCCTGCCGCAATGGCGCCAGCTCAGCCGGCAGCACCCTCGGCCCAGTGCCCGACGCCACCGGCGCCGACGCCCCCACCATCACCTCGCCCCTGCGGGCCGTGCGTTACCTGCTCAACCCCCGCAAACCCCAGCCCCTGCTGCTGCGCGCCGACGCCGCGGCCGGCGTCAAAACCCTGTACTGGTTTGCCAACGACAGCCTGCTGGGCCGCACCGCCCCCGGCGAAAGCCTGCCCTGGCTGCCCCCCCAACCCGGCGACTACAGCCTGCGGGTGGTGGATGAGGTGGGAAGGGTGGATGTGAGGGGGGTGAGGGTGGAGGGGCAGGAGAGCCTTCGCTAATTTATAGCCCTTTGATGAAGAGTCGCATCGCCTGAATTGACTCACAAAGCTCTTGGGGCGTGAAAGGCGCGTTGTGGGTGTTCTCCGGGTGATGGATCTGATGCCGAATGTACTCGGTTAATGGAATTTCTTGATGCTCTGTAGATCCGTTTTTGCGGATTTTCATATATTTTCTCAGGGGTCTTCCATTCTTGTAGTCGGACAAGCGGCCCTCCGCTTCAATGTACCCATATAGTTCGTTGTGATATTCGTGGGTTGCTTCACCGAAGGCGGCGAAATTTACTTCGTTCAGGCTAGGGTATGGTAATTCGCTTCGTTGAACTCTTGATATTTTTTCTGTTTGGTTGTTTGTTACCAGAACGATATCTTCGAATTTGAGTCTTTTTACGATCTCTGGGCTATGGGTGGTGAGAATTACTTGTGTATTTCTGGTCTTGGACAGCGCGATGAGCGCATCCGTAAGGCCGCGCTGATGATCGGGGTGTTGTGATGTTTCCGGCTCTTCAATCGCGTAGATGATGTTTGGAAGGTTCGATTCAGCCTGCCTTCTCTCAGCCTCGGCGCGGAAGAAGCTGATTAGTACGAGGCGCTTAACTCCGCTTCCTCTTTTATTTATGGGGATGTCGTCGTCGCCAGATATGGAGACTCCCTTGAAAACGTCCGCCCATTTTAGGTTGGCAGGATCCGGGATGTTGGGGTCAAGGGATTTTGCGATATCTGGATTCAGCTCGTTGAGTTTGGCAAGGGTTCTTTCTGCAACAGTCTCCAGTCGACCCTTCACGATTTCTGCGATATTGCTAAGTTCGCGCTGAATCGATGTCTCGCTAAGTATTTCCTTGACCGCGATTCTCATCGGGTCCTGTACCTCGTCATCTGAGTCGGTGTTCTTTCTATCCGATTGAAATAGCGTGTACAAGGGCATGTATCCCTTGAGTTGCTCCCAGACGTTCTTGCTGTCAATTTTTGCGATTTCAATCTCGCTTTCTTCCAGCTGGAGAATACTCTGATTTCCCCAGATCGCCTTCCTAATCTCCGCGCTTTTCGTTCTGTCGGGGCATTCGATCTTTTGATCGTCAAGGATTTTCCTAAGGTCTGAGATCTTCTTGAGCAAAAGATCCCTGCATTCTTTATTGGCCGGGTGGTGTGCTTTTATAAAAACCTTCTCTTTGCCTGCTGATGGGTATCTCTTGAGGATCTTGAGTGTGCCTTCGAGAGTCAATAAAAACTCCTCTCGGAGAGAGGTCTCGTTTGTTGCATCGATGATTAATTTATCGGGCAAGTCTGTGAACTCGACTTCGATTTCAATATCTTCATTCCCAGCCTCTACGCACTTTTTATTAATGTCCTCTTTGTCAATCTTAATGCAGCCCTTGCCTTCGTTGAAGAATATGTCCAGAGCTTCAAGAAATGTTGATTTCCCGATATCGTTTCGGCCAATCAAGACGCATAAGTCATCCATCTCGACTCGAACGGGAGTGTCGTAACCACGGAAGCGGTTTAGGCGAACAGATTTGATCTTCATAATTCTGACATTCTCTAGTGGGTTAATATTTAGGGCGTAAGTATTATTTGGGGTGCGGTTGCAAATTCGGACGAATTCTTAGGCTGCCGTTGGTTTATGAAAAGTTCTTAGGGAATGACTGGGCTAACAGTGCCCGGCAGCACAGCACCCACGCCAACCGATGCGGTGGCAATGGCCGTGGTGGTTGGCCAGCTCAGCAGGGGTTTGGATGGCGGTTCTGCCGCAGGGGCCGCAGCGGGGGCGGCCAAAGAGTTTTCTTCTGTCATGCCCGGTTTCTTTCGGGCTCAGTTTGCGCGTGTATCGAATTGCAAACGAGGGGGTGCATCCTCTCTCGGGAGGATGAATCACCCAGGGGCTGTCAGGGTTTCCTTTTGGCGGAGCCTCAACCCTTCGGCAAATGCCGCGTCACCCTGGCGCGCAGCAGCGCCACCAGCGCCGGGTCCATGTAGCGGTAGCGGTCTGGAATGCCCAGGCACACCACCGTCTTGCCGGTCAGCTGCGGGCGAAAGCGCGCTTTCAGCCGCGCCTGGTGGTCGCGCTCCATCACAAAGATCAGGTCGGCCCAATCCATCAGTTCCGCCGTCAGCGGGTTTTCGGCGTCATGGTTCAGGCCGGCCGACAGGCATTCCACGCCCGGCGCGTCGGCAAACACCGCCTCGGCGGTGGGGCTGCGCCACTGGTTGCGGCTGCAGATGAAGAGGATGTTGGTCAAGCTGAAGACGAGTGCGTGAGTTTGGCTTGCTGGGTCCGCGGCGCCTGCTGGGCAACGGGAGTAGCCTACATTCGGGCCTGCCTGCCTGCGCAGCGCAGAACGAGTAAGCAAACAACATGGTCGATCCAAGAGATGCCCTGTTCCGACAGCTTCATCAAGAGTGCTTGAAGCCCATGGGGTTCCGCAAGACGGCGCGCAGAAGCCAGCGAACGACGGCGCAGGGCCTGGTGCAAACCGTGGTGTTGGAGTCCGGTCCACGCTCTCCCTACTCACCCTATCGGTTCGACATCGAGCTGCGTGTCACGCACCCCGAGCTGCCGCCCAATCGCTGTTTGATCAACCTGGGGTGCTGCAAACACATCGAGGGTCAGCAGCGCTGGGTCGTTGGCGTCGACGATGGCCCAGAAGTGTGGGGCCGCATCCTGTCAGTGCTGCGGGAGAAGGCACCGCATCTGCTTGCCCGCATGGCCTCGGTTGAAGGCTTGACGGCGATGTTCGAGGAGATCAGCTCCGTCTGGTACTACGAGAGCCAGGCCTGGTGCCTGGAACGATTGGGCTTTCATGATCAAGCGGTGTCCGTGATTCAACGCGCCATCGAACAGGCGCCGCACGAAGGGTTCCGCGAAGCAGCCGAGCGCAAGCTCGCGCAGTACCAAGTACCGTAGGACGGTTTGATCCTCCAACAAGCCATGCTCCACCACCTCTCGCTCGCCGTCTCCAACCTGCAACTCAGCGGCGCCTTCTACGACGCCGCGCTGGGCGCCCTGGGCTATCGGCGTGTGTTTGAAGACGACACGGCCATTGGCTACGGGGTGGAGGACGGGCAGGACAAGCTTTGCCTGAAGCTGCGCACGCCGGTCATCGCGCCGGGACCGGGCTTTCATGTGGCTTTTGCGGCGCCCAGCCGCGCGGCGGTGGACCGCTTCCACGCCGCCGCGCTGGCGGTGGGCGGGCAGTGCAACGGCGCGCCGGGCCTGCGGCCGCACTACGGGCCCCACTACTACGCAGCCTTTCTCATCGACCCGGATGGGCATGCCATTGAGGCGGTGATCAACGAACCCAATTAGCAGTCAGTTGGCAGGCAGCACCAGCCTGCCAATGGACATCAGACCCTGCGCATCCACCTCGCGGCATTCCTGCCAGGTGCGAGGGCCCACCGGGCTGCGCATGGGGAGGAACGTCGCGGCCCCAAGCAGCGGCGTGAAGGCAACGTGCGAATCGCTGGGCACTGCGGTGTAAAAAAAGCGTCGCTCTCCGGCCTGGAAGGTCACGGTCAAGCCACTGTCGCTGGCTTGCGCCTGGCCCGCCACCACCCCCTTGAGCTCATAGCTGCCCGGCGCCACGGACACGGCTGTGTACGTCTCGGCCGGCAAGACCGCCACCTGGCGATCACCCAGGTACACGGTGACTTCACCGGGGTCGTGCGGAGCGCGCATCAGATAAGCAATGGCTTGCCCGGGGGGCGACATGGAGCGAATGTAGTTTCTGGTTTCGCTGGCGGCCTGGGGTCGTACATTTGATATTTGGAACTAATGTGTTCCATAATCGCCGCATGCCTGCATCCCTGCCCAAGCCCTCTGCCCCACGCGGCCGGCCGCGCGAGTTCGATTACGACGAAGCGGTGGACCAGCTGGTGGATGTCTTCCGGCAGCGCGGCTACACCGGCACGGCCATCACCGATCTGATGGCCGGCACCGGGCTGACGCGGGGCAGTTTCTACAAGGCCTTCGTCGACAAGCCCTCGGCCTTTGCGCTGGCCTTTGAGCGCTATGTGGCCCGCGGCCAGCGCGTGCTGGCCGACATCGTGAACGGCCCCGGCACGGGCAAGGAACGTCTGCGGCAGGTGCTGCAGCACTACCTGGGCCAGGCCACCGGCCCGCAGGGTCGGCTGGGCTGCCTGGTGGTGGCCACCGCGGCAGAGGCCACGGTGATCGACCGGGACGCCGCGCAGCGCGTCGATCAGGCCCTGTCGCATGTGCAGGGGCTGTTCAAGACGCTGGTCCAGGCCGGTGTGGCCGATGGCTCGCTGCCGCACACGCTGGATGCCGACGCCACGGCGGCGGCGCTGCTGTGCCTGGTGCAGGGCTTTCGGGTGGCGGGCAAGAGCCCCGCGCTGCGCAAGCGCCTGGGGGCCAGCCTGGTGGACGCGGGCATGAAGCTGCTGGACTGACGCGGCCGGCACGCTGCCACAACGCGGGCGGGCAACCGCCCATTTCTTTGATGATTTAGGAACTGAAATGATCCAAAACATGGAACTCTACGCCACAGCCACCCAGGGCGACACGGTGCACGGCCTGGGCCCGGCCTTCCGCCACGGCATGGCCACGGTGCGCGGCGTGCGCCTGCACTACGTGGAAGGGGGTCATGGCCGTCCGCTGCTGCTCATTCCCGGTTGGCCGCAGAGCTGGTACGCCTGGCGCGACGTGATGCCCGCGCTGGCGGCGGCCGGCCACCGCGTCATTGCGGTGGACCCGCGTGGCATGGGCGATTCGGACCACCCGCCCACCGGCTACGACACGGCCACCGTGGCGGCCGATCTGCATGCCCTGGTGCAGCACCTGGGCCTGACCGACGACGGCCCCATCGACGTGGTGGGCCACGACGTGGGCGGGTGGATTGCCTTTGCCTACGCGGCGGACTGGCCGGCCGACGTGCGCCGCCTGGGTCTGATGGAGGCGGCGCTGCTGGGGGTGTCACCGCCCCCGCCGGCCGGCATTCCGTCGGATGCGGTGAACGTGCGCACCTGGCACTTCGCCTTCAACCGCCTGCCCGATCTGCCGGAGATGCTGGTGGCAGGCCGCGAGCGCGAATACCTGGGCTGGCTGTTCGCCCAGCGCGCCGCCAAGCCCTGGGTGTTCACGCCCCAGGTGCTGGACGAATACACCCGCGTCTACACCCAGCCGGGCGGCGCCCGCACCGCCTTTGCCTACTACCGCGCAGGCGCCAGCGAAGAAGCCCTGGCCCAGAACCGCCAGCGTGCGGCGCGGGGCCTGCCCATGCCGGTGCTGGCCATCGGCGGTGAGCTGAGCGTGGGCGCGGCGCTGAAGGACACCCTGCGCCCCCTGGCGCCCCAGCTGCAGGGCGAAGTCATCCCGGCCTGCGGCCACTTCGTGATGGAGGAATGCCCGGACGCCGTGCTGGCCCAGTTGCTGCCGTTTCTGGCGGGGGCTTGAGCGCGCTGCGCCTAAGCGCGTCGCAAGGCCTCGACATCACGCATCGGTGGCGCGCCGAACAGGCGTGCGTACTCGCGACTGAACTGCGACACGCTTTGATAGCCCACCCGATAGGCGGCGCTCGCGGCATCCATGCCGCCTGCCAACAGCAGCCCCCGCGCTTCCGTGAGTCGAAGCCGTTTCTGGTACTGAAGCGGACTCAGTGCGGTCACGGCCTTGAAGTGCTGATGGAACGACGACGGGCTCATGTTTGCATGGGATGCGAGCTCCTCCACGCGAATCGGCTCCGCATAGTGCGTGCGCATGCGCCGGATGATCTGCCCCATCTTGTGCATGTTGCTGCCCGCGATCGCCATCTGCGCAATCGCCGACCCGTACGGACCCCGCAGCAATCGATAGTGGAACTCGCGCAGCGCCAGTGGGGCCAGCACGGCAATGTCATGGGGCGCGTCGAGCAGCCGGGCCAATCGCAGCACCGCCTCGAGCGTCAGGTCGTCTAGATCGCCGACGAACAGGCCGCGCGACGTCTCGCCGCGTGACCCGCCCGCGTCACCCGATTGCGCGACCAGATCCGCGATGGTGTGCATGTCGAGGTCGATCGCGAGGCAAAGGTACGGTGCCTCGGGGCTCGCGACCAGCACCTGGCCCCACAAGGGCAAGTCGACCGACACCGCGAGGAACTGTGCTGGCGCGTAACGGTAGATCTCGTTTTCAAGCAATACCTGCTTCTCGCCCTGCACGATGACGCAGATGCAGGGCTTGTACACATGCGGCAGCTCCATGTCTGGCGCCGACACACGGATGCACTGCAGACCGTCGATGGCGACGGGGTGCATGCCGTCTGTCCCATTGGAGTTTTTGACGATCAGCCGGCCCAGCTCGGCCAGTCGGTCCCGACTCGGCGCATTGATTGGCTTGTCCATGGGCCGGGACGATACGCGTCGACGCGGTCCGCCTCAATCGTCCGACGCCAGGATTTGGAGGATCCGGCAATCACGCAGCAGCTTCGTGTATTCCAAGGGCGGCCCCCCGGACCGATGCTCTCTCCATCGCGAAAGCGACCCACCCAACACGGAGAGTTCTCACCCATGAAGAGCAGCAAAGTCGTCCTCATCACCGGTGCCAGCAGCGGCATCGGCGAAGCCACCGCCCGCACGCTGGGCGCCGCTGGGCATACGGTCATCCTCGGTGCGCGGCGCACGGATCGTCTCGAAAAGATAGCCGCCGAGATTCGTGCCGCCGGCGGCACCGCGGAATTCCGCCCCCTCGACGTCGTCAACCGCGCCGACGTTGCGGCTTTCGCGAACTTCGCCAAGGACAAGTTCGGCCGTGTCGACGTCATCTTCAACAACGCCGGTGTGATGCCGGTGTCGCCGATGCGTGCGCTCAAGGTCGAGGAGTGGGATGCCATCGTCGACATCAACATCAAGGGCGTACTCAACGGCATCGCGGCCGTGCTCCCCATCATGGAAGCGCAGGGCAGCGGCCACATCTTGAGCACCGCGTCCACGGGAGCGCACGCGGTCGGTGCCCAGTTCGGCGTGTACTGCGCGAGCAAGTATGCGGTGCGCGCGATCATGGAAGGATTGCGGCAGGAGACGACAGAGATTCGTGTGACGACCATCTCCCCTGGCGTCACGACCTCGGAGCTTGGCCACGACATCTCCGTCGACGACACAAAAGCGGCTGTGGACCAACTGCGCAGCGTCGCACTCGATGCCAAGGCGATCGCCCATGCGGTGCTCTATGCGATCGACCAGCCCGCGGACGTGGACGTCAACGAGATGATCATCCGCACGGTGCGCAGCGCCGGCCACGCATTCTGATCATGCTGTGATCCTGGGGGCGCTCATGCCTCGTCCAACGCGTCGAGCGCCTCACGCAGCTTCTGGATCCTGGCCAGGAGGTCCTCCGCGCCCTTCCAGCGCTGCACCTGCTTCACCACGTCCTCCACGCTGTTTCGCTTCAGCACCTTGATCTCTCGGGTCATGGTCACCAGCTGGTCCAGCTCCTTCAGGTGCTTGGCCGCGTCGGCAAACACCGCCTCGGCGGTGGGGGTGGCTGTTTCGCTGCCTCGACGAAGACGCCTCTGGCGGCTTGTCGGCAGCGCTTTTGCCGTGTTCGCCACCTTGTTGGCTTTGCTCATGGCGTTGATGTGGTGCAGCCCGCATCACTTCCTGGCCGCTGCAGGCTTTGTGTCCATGGCGCTGGCCAGCGCGTGGTCATGGTGGCAGGCTCGGCCTGTGTGAACAGGTTTGATCGTCCATGCTCAGCCACCTCTCGCTTGCAGCGTCCAACCTGCAACTCGGCGGAGCATGCCCATGCCGGTGCTGGCCATCGGTGAGGAACTGAGCGTGGGCCCAGCTGCTGCCGTTTCTGGCGGGGCCTTGAGCGCCTTGCCGCGCAGCGAACCTAGTGGCGCTTGCCAGGCCGCTCCATGGCGACCTCGGATGCCGTAAACCCCAGCTTCTCGTAGAAGGCCGACACCCCCGTGCGGCCGGCGCGCAGCACCCAGGTCATGCGCTCGTTGTCGCCCATCGCGGTTTGCACCAGTGCCGAGCCGATGCCGCGACCTCGGTGCTCGCTGTCCACCACGACCATCGAGATGTAGCCATTGAACAGCCCATCGCTGACGGCTCGGAGGAAGCCGATGACCCGTGCTTGCTCAACCGCCACCAGGGCCACGTGCGAGCGAGCCACCAGCTCGCGGAAGACAGCGGGGTCCTCCACACGCGGCCCCCAGCCATTGGCGGCCAGGAGCAGGCGGGCCGGTTCGATTTCCTCGGGCAGGATGGGGCGGATCTGCATGGGTCTCATGGGCTGGGTTGAGATCGCGCCTGTCGGCCTCAAGGCCGATAGTCTTCTTCGCGCTGGTGCCGTGCGGCGCCGACGATGACCTCATGGCCGACCACCTCAAAAAGCAGCACATAGCCGGTGCCGCCGAAGGGAATGATCAGTTCGCGCGATTGGCCGTTGCCCAGCTCGGCCTTGCGGCAGGAGAAGGGCGACCAGGTCAGCAGGCGCAGGCCTTCGCGAATGGCGTCCAGCGCGCGTTGGGGCGATGTCCAGTCCGGCGTTTCGCTGGCCAGTTCGCGCTCGATGGCGAAGTCCTCCAGCCGGCGCAGGTCCGCCACAGCGGAGTCCAGCAGCCGGACGGTGTAGCTGGCCGTCACCGGCGAGCGCGCCCGGCGGCCTGCGCCTTGGCCTCATCCAGGCGTTGCTGCAGATCGGCCATGACCGCGTCTGCCGTCTGGCCGCCGCCTTCCTGCTTCCACTGGCGGATGGCGGCTTCGCCCCGGGCCACGAACTCGCCCTGGGCGCGGCGCCACGCCGCAGCGGCCACCACGGCTTCTTCGATGAACTGGGTGAGCGATTCACCCTCGCGCAGCACGGCTTCAACTTCGGCCCGAACCTTGGGTTCGACGCGGATGGGGGGGAAGGTGGCAGAGCGCATCGGGAAAGTGTATAGCAGATGTGATGCGGCCGGTGCACTCAGCCCTCGTCCAGCGCGTCGAGTGCCTCACGCAGCTTCTGGATGTTGGCCTCGAAGTCGCCGTCGTCTTTCCACTTCTTCACCATGGCCACCACCTCATCCGCGGTGTACCGCTTGGCTTTGAGCTTGGCGATCCTCCTGGCCATGGCCAAATAGTCCTTCAGCGCGTCTTCCTCTTCTTCTCCAACGAACTCGCCCTTGTGCTTTTCCAGGTACGGCGTGAGCACTTCCATGATGCGCCCCAGCTGTCGTCCATAGCTGTACTCGCGGCCAATGCGCTTTTCGGTCTGCGGGTGAGAGGTCCCCGCGATGTTGTAGTTGACCAGCCCCACCTGCCCGACGATCTCGCCCCAGGTCTTGATCCATTGGGTGACGTCACCCGAAAGGGGCCAGCGGTTTCCTTTCAGCAGCGCAATCTGCCAGGCCAGCCAGGCCTGGCCCAGGTCGGCCAAGGTCTTGGGGCTGTGTTGGGAAGAGTCCTGCTGCGTGTTGGTGGTCGCCATGGTGCCGCTCCGGGCTGGGGCCCACGGGCGTGGGCGCTGCCCGCCATCGTGCATGAGGTCGACGCTCACGCCATCAGCAGTTCGAAGGGGGCAGTGTTTCCCGGCAGACGGCCAGCACCAGGCCGCGCAGCCAGCGGTGGCCCGGGTCCCGCTCCTGTCGGGGGTGCCACATCTGGGAGATGACGATGGGCTCGGTGCTCACCGGCAGGGCAAAGGCCACCAGGGCGTCTTGCCGGGTGAAGAAGGACGCGGGCACCAGGGCCACCAGGTCTGTTGCCGCGGCAATGGACAGCGCGGCGCGGAAGCTGGGCACCATGGCCGCCACGGTGCGGCGCAGGCCGCGTTCGGCCAGGGCGTCGTCCACCGGCCCGGCGCCATGGCCCCGGCGCGAGGCCACGATGTGGTTGCAGGCAGCGTAGCGCTCGGGGGTGAGGGGGCCGCCTTGCAGCAGCGGGTGGCCCGGGCGCACGGCGCCCACGAAGTGGTCGCGGTAGATGGCCTGCACCCGCACCTCGGGCCCGGCGGCGGGGCCCAGCACGCCCAGGTCCAGGTCGATCAGGCCTTCGCGCAGGGGGCGCACGTCCTTGTCGGGCTTGGGCGCAAAGCGCAGGCGCACGCCGGGCGCCTCGCGGGCGGCGCGGGCCACCAGGGCGGGGGCAAAGGCTTCGATGAAGCCGTCGTTGGCGCGCAGGGTGAAGGTACGTTCCAGCGTGGCCAGGTTCCAGTCCTCCCCCGCGGGCTGCAGCACGGCGCGGGCGTCGCGGGCCAGGGCTTGCACCTGTTCGCGCAGGGCCAGGGCGTGCGGGGTGAGCACCATGGCGCGGCCGGCGCGCACCAGCAATGGGTCGCCGGTGGCGGCGCGCAGGCGGGCCAGGGTGCGGCTCATGGC
>NZ_BADL01000291.1 GCF_000333615.1 Ideonella sp. B508-1
GCGAGACCTGGGCGTGGCCCGGTGACCGTGCAGCTGCAGCCGCCCGGCGCGCCGGACTACCGCAACAACGGCGGCCCGCAACCCCTGGTGGTGAGCTTCAGCGCGCCGGCCGCGCCGCCGCTGCGCATCGGCAAGGAGCCCACCGACGTCAGCCTCTCGCCCGAGGTGGCGGGCCAGTGGAAGTGGGTGGACGCCAGCACCCTGCGCTTCGAGCCCCAGGGCCACTGGCCCATCGGCGAGCACTACACCCTCAAGCTGGGCCGCAAGAGCCTGGCACCGCATGTGGCGCTCAAGGAGCGCAAGTACGAATTTGACGCCGCCGGCTTCACCATGAACGTCGGCTCGGCCGAGTTCTACCAGGACCCGGTGCAGGCCGGCCTGCGCCGCGTGGTCATGACGCTGGACTTCAACCACCCGGTGGACGCCAAGGCGCTGGAAAGCCGCATCCACCTGGACGACGGCAGCGAGCGCAAGTTCAGCGTGAGCTACGACGCCCAGCGCCTGCAGGCCACCGTGCAGTCCGAGCCGCTGGCCATTCCCGCGCAGACGGTGGCCATGCAGATCACCATCGACAAGGGCGTGGGCGCCCAGCGCGGCGGCCCGGGCACGCCCGCGCCGGTGCTCAAGTCGGTCGATGTGCCGGGGCTCTACAGCCTGGCCATCAGCGAGATCAGCACCGCCGTGGTCAGCAACGACGCCGGCGACCCCGAGCACGTGCTGCACGTGGGCGCCAGCATGGCCGTGCACGAGCGCGAGTACGCCCGCACCGTGCAGGCCTGGATGCTGCCCGTGTCCGATCAGGACGGCGGCGAGCCCTTCGCCTGGAGCGACCCGGCCGAGGTGACGCCGGCCGTGCTCAAGCGCGCCAAGCCCATGAAGCTCGACCCCATCGCCAGCGAACGCGAGGTGACCGAGGCCGCATCCTTCCGCCTGCCCCAGGCCGAAGGCGGGCGCTTCCTCTTCGTCAAGGTGGCCAAGGGCATGAAGTCGCCCGGCGGCTATCTGCTGGGCAGCGACCGGCTGGAGATCCTGCAGATCAAGACCTTCGCGCCCGAGCTGTCCATCATGAGCCGCGGTTCGCTGCTGGCGCTGTCCGGCGAGAAGAAGCTGCCCCTGCTGGTGCGCGACCTGCCGGGCGTGAAGATCGACATCGCCCGCGTGCTGCCGCAGCAGCTGCACCTGCTGGTCAGCCAGGCCGATGGCAACTTCAGCCAGCCGCAGTTTTACGGCCGCGTGAACGACGACACCCTGGCCGAGCACTTCGAGCGCGAGATCCCGCTCAAGCTCAAGCCCGGCAAGTCCCACTACGAGACGGTGGACTTTGCCGAGTACCTGCAGGCCGGCGGCGAGCGCCGCGGCGTCTTCCTGCTCAAGGTGCAGGGCTACGACCCGGCCGCCAAGCGCGGCCCCGCCGCCGGCGGTGACGAGGGCGATGCCGCCGCCATGGCCGGCGGCGAGGGTGAAGGCGAAGGCTGCTGCGAGGGTGGCGATGCCGGAGCCGCCGGAGATGTCGAACAAGTCGACCCCACCACCATCCACGACCAGCGCCTGGTCATCGTCACCGACCTGGGCCTGATCGCCAAGCGCGCGGCCGACGGCACGCGCGACGTCTTCGTGCAGTCCATCGCCAGCGGCCAGCCGGTGGGTGGCGCGCGCATCGAGGTGTGGGGCCGCAACGGCCTGGTGCTGGCCAACGCCAGTACCGACGCCAGCGGCCACGCCAGCCTGCCCAACCTCAACGGCTACACCCGCGAAAAGGCCCCCGTGCTGCTGCTGGCCCGCAAGGACGGCGACCTCAGCTTCCTGCCCATGGGCGGCGCCGCCAGCCTGGGCCGGGGCGAGCGCACGCTGGACATGTCGCGCTTCGACGTGGGCGGCCTGCACACCAGCGGCGTGCCCAACCAGATGACGGCCTTCCTCTTCAGCGACCGCGGCATCTACCGCCCCGGTGACACGCTGCACGTGGGCATTGCCGTCAAGGCGTCCAACTGGGCCACCTCGCTCAAGGACCTGCCGGTCGAGGCCGAGATCATCGACCCGCGCGGCCTGAGCGTGCGCCGCGAAACCCTGCGCCTGGGCCCGGCCGGCACCGCCGAGCTGGCCCACAGCACGCAGGACAGCTCGCCCACCGGCACTACACCGTCAACCTCAGCCTGCCGCGCCAGACCAGCGCCAACGCGCCGGACGTGCCGCCGCTGCTCATCGGCTCCACCACCGTCAAGGTGCAGGAATTCCTGCCCGACCGCACCAAGGTCAGCGCCCATCTTTCCACCGAGGTGGCCGAAGGCTGGGTCAAGCCCGACGACCTGAAGCTGCAGGTGCATGTGGAAAACCTCTTCGGCACCCCGGCGCAGAACCGCCGCGTGGAAAGCCGGCTCACCCTCACCCCCACCTGGCCGCGTTTCCGCAGCCTGCCCGATTACAGCTTCTACGACCCCAGCGTGAACCGCCGCGCGCAGATGGACGACCTGGGCGCCGTGCAGACCGACGACAAGGGCAACGCCGAGGTGGACCTGCGCCTCTCGCGCTTCGAAGCCGCCACCTACCAGGCCCATGTGCTGGTCAAGGCCTTCGAGCCCGAAGGCGGCCGCAGCGTGGCCGCCGAGGCCCAGAGCCTGGTCAGCGACCAGCCCTGGCTGGTGGGCGTGAAAACGCCCGACCCGCTGGACTACATCGCCCGCAACGCCAAGCGCGAGATCCAGCTCATCGCCATCGACCCCAAGGCCCAGAAGATCGCCGTGCCCGGCCTGAAGCTGGTGCGGGTGGAGCACAAGGTGCTGTCGGTGCTGGTCAAGCAGAACAACGGCCTGTACCGCTATGAAAGCCGCGCCAAGGACGTGACGCTGGACGAGCAGCCCCTGGCCATTGCCGCGGCCGGCAGCAAGGTGGCGCTCAACACCAGCGCGCCCGGCAACTTTGCGCTGGAGGTGCGCAACGCCCAGGGCCTGGTGCTCAACCGCGTGCAGTACGCGGTGGCCGGCGCCGCCAACCTCAGCCGCTCGATGGACCGCAACGCCGAGCTGCAGATCAAGCTCAACAAGAAGAGCTACGAGCCCGGCGAGACCATCGACCTGGCCATCCAGGCGCCCTACACCGGCGCCGGCCTCATCACCATCGAGCGTGACAAGGTCTACGCCCACGCCTGGTTCAAGGCCGACCAGACCGCCAGCGTGCAGCACATCACCCTGCCCAAGGACTTCGAGGGCAACGGCTACGTGAACGTGCAGTTCGTGCGCGACCCGTCCTCCGACGAGATCTACACCAGCCCGTTGTCCTACGGCGCCGTGCCCTTTGCCACCGGGCTGGACCGCCGCACCGCCAAGATCAAGCTGGACGCGCCCGCCCTGGCCAAGCCCGGCGACACCCTGAAGATGACCCTGCACAGCGACAAGCCGGCGCGGGCCTTCGTCTTCGCGGTGGACGAGGGCATCCTGCAGGTGGCGCGCTACACCACGCCCGATCCACTCAAGCACTTCTTCCAGAAGCGCGCGCTGGAGGTGAGCACCCTGCAGACCCTGGACCTGGTGCTGCCCGAGTTCCGCAAGCTCATGCAGAGCGCCGCCCCCGGCGGCGACGGCGAGGGCGAGGCCGGCAAGCACCTCAACCCCTTCAAGCGCAAGCGCGACAAGCCGGTGGCCTACTGGTCCGGCCTGGTGGACGTGAACGGCGAGAAGACCTTCAGCTACACCCTGCCCGACACCTTCAACGGCGCCGTGCGGGTGATGGCCGTGGTCGTCAGCGACGAGGCCGTGGCCTCGGCCACCACCACCAGCACCGTGCGTGGCGACATCGTGCTGCTGCCCACCGTGCCCACCTCGCTCGCCCCGGGCGACACGGTGGACATCGGCGTGGGCGTGGCCAACAACATCGCCGGCTCCGGCAAGGACGCGCCCATCCGCCTGGCCCTGGCCGTGGGCAATGGGCTGGAGGTGGTGGGCGATGCCGCGCAGACCGTCAAGGTCAGCGAAAAAGGCGAGGCCACCACCGTCTTCCACCTGCGCGCCAAGCCCGGTGCGCAGGCGGTGCTGGGCTCGGCCAGCGTGGCCTTCACCGCCACGTCCGGCAAGGCCAGCGCCAAGCTCAGCACCGATCTGAGCGTGCGCCCCGCCTCCGCTCTGGTGACCCTGGTGCAAAGCGGCACCGCCGTGGGCGCGGGCGAACTCAAGTCCCAGCTGGACGCCTACCCCGCCTTCGCCCGCAGCGACCTGGCTGTGTCGGCCACGCCCTGGGCCTTTGCCTCCGGCCTCATCCGCTACCTGGACGGCTACCCCTACGGCTGCACCGAACAGCTGGTCAGCCAGACGATGCCTTCCGTGGTGCTGGCCGCCCAGCCCGAGCTGGCCAAGGAGCTCAACAAGAGCCGCGCCGCGCTGGGCCAGGCGGCCTTCAGCCCGCAGCAGGCGCTGCAGCGCACGCTCACCCAGCTGCGCGCCCGCCAGACGGCCGACGGCGGCTTTGCCATGTGGCCGGGCGGCACCGCCGATGACTTTGCCAGCACCTACGCCCTGCAGCTGCTGCTGGAAGCCAAGGACCGCCAGCTGGCCGTGCCGCCGGACATGGTCAGCAAGGCCACCGTCTACCTGCAAAGCCGCCTGGGCAATGGCGACACCAGCAGCGCCTTCAGCTGGCGCACCCGCGCGCAGATGGCCTACCTGCTCACCCGGCAGGGCGTGCTGGTGCCCGCCGCGCTGGCCAATCTGCGACAGGCCCAGCAGGCCACCCTGCAGCGCGACAAGGCCAGCCCCCTGGCCACCGACCTGGGCGCGGCCTACCTGGCCGCCGCCTTCGCGCTGCAAAAGCAGGACGCCACCGCCCAGGCCCTGATGGCCCCGGTGTGGAGCGACCTGCAGCAGCGTGTGGCCCGCAAGCAGCCCCTCAACCGCTGGGATTACTACTACGACCCGCTGGTGCACGACAGCACGCTCATCCTGCTGGGCGCGCGCCACTTCCCCAAGCTGCTGGCCAGCCTGCCGGTGGAGAGCTGGAGCCGCCTGGCCGCCATGATCGGCGAGGGCTGGTACAGCACCCAGTCCTCGGCCACCACCATCCTGGCGGTGGACGCCTACGCCCGCGCGGCCGCCGCGTCGGCCGGCGGCAGCGTCACGGCCCAGGCGGTGGACAAGGCCGGCAAGAGCCTGGCCCTGCCGCTCACCGGCGAGCTGCGCAGCCTGCAGCAGGCGGCGGTGCCTAACGGCACCGCCAAGCTCAAGCTGTCCAACCCCGGCAACCTGCCGCTCTATTACGGCTGGGCCGAAACCGGCTACGAGCGCAACCTGCCCGACACCGCCGTCACCCACGGCCTGGAAATCACCCAGGCCATCCTGGACGACAAGGGCAACGCCATCAGCGAAGCCCGCATCGGCCAGGAAGTGACGGTGCGCCTGACCGTGCGCGCCCTGGACCGCGACAGCGCCCGCCAGGTCGTGCTGGTCAACGTGCTGCCCAGCGGGCTGGAGCCGGTGTTGAACAGCGGCAGCAGCGACGACGAAGCGCCCGACACCCCGCTGTGGCAACGCCGCGTGGGCGGCACCGGCAGCTGGAGCCTGAACTACGTGGACATCCGCGAAGACCGGCTCATCTTCTTCGGCGACGTGAGCCGCAACGTGCAGGACATCAGCTTCAAGGCCCGGGCCACCAACGTCGGCCAGTTCGCCCTGCCCGCGGCCTATGCCGAAGCCATGTACGAGCGCCGGGTGTACGGCCGTTCGGCGGCGGGCCGCTTCAATGTGGCGCCGCTGGGCAAGTAAGCGCCCGGGCCCCGGGTGGATGGCGCGGTGGCCGCGGTGGGCCGCCCGCGCCGCCACCGGCCTGGGCCTGCTGCTGGCGCTGCTGCTCGCCCTGCGCCTGTGGCCGCACGCGCCCCTGCGCGAACAGGTCGCCCTGTCCACCCCGCTGTACGACCGCCACGGCAGCCTGCTGCGCCTGACCCTGGCGCCCGACGAGCAGTACCGCCTGTGGACCCCGCTGGACGCCATCGCCCCGCCCCTGGTGCAGGCCACCCTGCTCTATGAGGACCGTGGCTTCTGGTGGCACCCCGGCGTGGACCCGGCCGCCCTGGCACGCAGCGCCTGGCAGATGGCCCGCGGTGGCCGCCGCCAGGGCGGCTCCACCCTCACCATGCAGCTGGCCCGCCGGCTCTATCACCTGGACAGCAGCAGCCCCGGCGGCAAGCTGCAGCAAATGGCCGCCGCCCTGTGGCTGGAAGCCCGCTTCAGCAAGCGCGAGCTGCTGGAGGCCTACCTCAACACCGCGCCCTACGGCAGCAACATCGAAGGCGCCGGCGCCGCCAGCCTCGTCTACTTCCACCACGACGCCGCCCACCTCACCCTGCCCGAAGCGCTGACTCTGGCCGTCATCCCCCAGCACCCCGGCCAGCGCGAGGCCGCCGGCCGCACGGGCACGCCCGGTGCCGCCCCCAACCCCGCGCTGAAGCCGCCC
>NZ_BADL01000290.1 GCF_000333615.1 Ideonella sp. B508-1
GGCGCCGCAGGCCCTGCCGCTGGGCGAGGCCCTGGCCCGCTGGGTGCCCCTGGCCCTGCAAGGCTATGCCCTGAGCGGCGATTTCACGGTGCTGCACCTGGTCACCGGCCTGCGGGCGGTGCGGGTGCTGCTGCCCTGGCTGCCGCCGCAGACCGATGCCAGCGTGCTGTGGCGGGTGGCGGTGGCCGGCTGGCTGGCCGCGCCGCTGCACCGCGCAGTGCCCCGCGCGCTGCCCGCGCCCGACACGCTGCCCGACTGGCCGGCCCTGCGCGCAGCCGCCTGCGCCCAGGACGACGACCATGTGATCAAGCTGGTGCAGGCCTGCCAGGACCATGCGGCCCATGGCCTGGCTGACGGCGGCCTGTGCCGGCAGGCGGCGGCGCGGGCGCTGGCCATCGGCTGAGGCGCGCCGCGGTCTGTCGGGCGGCGTTGCGGGCCATGCCGTCGCCCCTGCGTTCTGTCCCCCCGGGGGTGGCGCCTGGCGTGGCATCGCTCCACACTGCAGTCATTCACCACCCACCGGGAGACCTCCATGTCCGATGCCGACGACCTGGCCAAGCTGGCCGAGCTGCATGCCCGCGGCCAGCTCTCCGACGACGAATTCACCCGTGCCAAGGCGCGGCTGCTGCGTGGCGAGCCGCCGGTCAACGCCCTCGCCCAGAGCGTCAACGGCCTGCGCCGCAGCCGCGAGGACCGCTGGCTGGGCGGCGTCTGCGGCGGCCTGGCCGAGATCACCGGCCTGGCCTCGTGGATCTGGCGCCTGATCGCGGTGCTGCTGGTGCTCTTCGGTGGCACCGGCCTGCTGCTCTATGTGCTGCTGTGGGTCTTCGTGCCCGAGGCGCCGGTGCGCACGGCCGGCTACAGTGCGGGGCACTGAAGACACCCGTCCTGTTCCCGCCGCCCATGCCGTCTGCCGCGCCCCGTGTCCTGATCCTGCAACCCCTGGCCAGCGACGGCCCGGCCTTTCTGGCGCACTGGCTGCAGCAGCGCGGCCAGGCCTTCACGCTGTGCCAGGTGGCCGAGGGCCACACCGTGCCCACCGAAGCCGCTGAGTGGGACGCCATCGCCATGCTGGGCGGCACCATGAGCGTCAACGACGAACTGCCCTTCCTGCGCCGCGCCGAGGCCCTGATGCGCGATGCCATCGGCCGCGGTGTGCCCATCGTCGGCCACTGCCTGGGCGGGCAGATGCTGGCGCGCGCGCTCGGCGCGTCCACCATCGACAACCCCGAACCCGAGATCGGCTGGTCGCACATCGAGACCACCGCCGACCCGCTGGTCGCCGCCTGGCTGGGCGAGCGCGCCACGCTGCCGGCCTACCAGTGGCACTTCCAGACCTTCGCGCTACCGGCCGGGGCCACCCTGCTGGCGCGCAACGCCGCCTGTGCCCACCAGGCCTTCGCCTTCGGGCCGCACCTGGGCATGCAGTTCCACATCGAGGTGGATGCCGAGAAGCTGGACCGCTGGTGCACCGAAGCCCCGGCCGACGGCCACCCGCTGCGCGCCCATGCCGGCGTGCAGGGCGAGGCCGCGATGCGGGTCGATACCGTGCGCTGGCTGGCCGACAGCCAGGCCACCGCCGCGGGCATCTACGGCCGCTGGCTGGCGCTGGCGGCCGAGCGATTGGCCCGGACGGCCCGGGCGGCCTGACCCGCCGACCCCGGCCGGGTTTCAGTCCAGCTTCAGCGCCGCGGTCAAGTCGCCCATGGCCGGCTGGCCGTGGGCCTTCAAGGCCTCGTCGCGGGTGCGCAGCCCGGCCAGCGTGGGCAGGTCGAAGCGCCGGGTGATCAGGCGCAGCACCGAGCCGGTGTCGTAGGGCGTGGGGTCCACCGTGCCCTTCTTCGCGTAGGGCGAGATGACGATGGCCGGGATGCGGGTGCCCGGGCCCAGCTTGTCGCCCACCGGCGGGGCCACGTGGTCCCACTGGCCGCCGTTCTCGTCGTAGGTCACCACGATGACCATCTGCGGCCACTGCGGGCTGGCCTGCAGGCGCCGCACCAGGTTGGCGATCTGGCGGTCGCCATCGGCCACGCTGGCATAGCCCGGGTGCTGGTTGTACAGGCCCTCGGGCTTGTAGAAGGCCACCGGCGGCAGCGTGCCGGCGGCCGCCGCGCGCAGCAGGTCGCGGCCGTCCTGCAGGTGGGCGGCGCGGGCCTCGGGGTGGCGCAGCGGGTCCATGGCCACGTAGTAGTTGAAGGGCTGGTGGTGGGCCTGGAAGCCCACCGCCGCGGGCGAGGTCACGCCGGTCTGCTCGCTGGCGTAGATCACCCGGCGCGGCGCGCCGGCGGGCTGCTGGCCGTCGGCCACCGCCTTGGCCCAGGCCCCGGCGTACCAGGCCCAGCCGATGCCCTTGGCGCTGAGCAGGTCGCCGATGGTGGGCGTGGTCTGCGGCGGCAGCGTGGTGGGCTTGGCCGGGTCGGCCACCATCGGCGCCTTGGCAGCATCGGCCGGCGGGTTGCCGCTGGGCTGCCAGGCCGGCTGCATGGTGTTGACGGCGCGGAAGGTCCCGTCGCCGAAGTAGTTCTTCGGCGTCAGGTTGCCGGAGTGGACGAAGATGGGCCGACCGTCCATGGCCGAGGCCGGGCTCTTGGCCGACACGGCCAGGCGCGGCAGGTAGCCGCCCTGGGCGTCGCGCTCCAGCTCGGCGATGCTGGGCTTGGCCGGCGCCGTGTCGGCGTTGGGGTACTCGGGCGCGCAGGCGCAGATCAGGTACTGGTGGTTCAGGAAGGAGCCACCGAAGGCGCCCTGAAAGAAGTGGTCGGCCAGCACGTTCTCGCGCGCCAGCGCGGTCATCTCCGTCTCACCGGTGTCGAAGTGGCCCATCACCAGGCCGCCGCTGTCGCCCCAGGCCACGAAGCCGTCGTTGCGGCCGCCGTCGATCTGCATCTGGTTCTCGAAGAAGCGGTGGTACAGGTCGCGGGTGACGGTGTCCACGCCCAGGCGGGTGCCGAAGGCCTGGCCGATGTCGAAGGGCCGGTTGGGCAGGCCGGCGCTCTGGGCCTGGGTCACCGCGGGCAGCACGCCGGGCATGGTCACCCCGCCCCAGGTGGGCGGCAGGGCGGTCAGCAGGCTGCCGTCGCGGTCACGCTGGGGTGCGTAGGCGGCGGTGGCTCGGCCCTGGGCGTCCAGCACCGTGGCCAGGCCGTCGGCGCCGGGGAAGCCGCCGTAGAGGTTGTCGAAGGCGCGGTTCTCGGCGTAGATGACGACGATGTTCTGCACCTTGGCGCGCAGCGCGGCGGTCAGCGCATCGGGGGGAGCGGCCGGGGCCGCCGGGGCCGCCGGGGCGGCCTGCGCGTGCAGGGCGCTCAGCGCGGCCAGCGACAGCAGGCTGCGCAGCAGGAACAGGGGGGTCTTCATGGCTCGGGCTCCTCAAAGGACGCGGCGCGGCCCCCCGTCACCGGAGGCGCCGCGCCGCGCATTTGACACCAGGCCGGGTCAGGTCGGCATCAGAGGTTCAGCGCATTGGTCAGGTCGCCCATGGGCTGGCCACCGTTGGCCTTCAGGGCCTCGTCGCGGGTGGTCAGGCCCGGCAGGGTGGGCAGGCCGAAGCGGCGGGTGATCAGGCGCAGCACCGAGGCGGTGTCGTACTGGGTGTGGTCCACCGTGCCCTTCTTGGCATAGGGCGAGACGATGATGGCCGGGATGCGGGTGCCCGGGCCCATCTTGTCGGCGGCGGGCGGTGCCACGTGGTCCCACTGGCCGCCGTTCTCGTCATAGGTGATCACGATCATCATGTGCTTCCACTGCGGGCTGGCCTGCAGTTTGGACACCAGATCGGCGATCTTCTGGTCGGCGTTGGTCACGTTGGCGTAGCCCGGGTGCTGGTTGTAGACACCTTCGGGCTTGTAGAAGGCCACGGCCGGCAGGGTGCCGGCGGCGGCGTCGGCCACCAGGTCGTTGTAGTCCTTCAGGTGGTTGGCGCGGTCGGTGGCGTGGCTGACCGGGTCGAACTCGGCGTAGTAGTTGAACGGGTGGTGGTGGGCCTGGAAGTCCACGTTGGCCGTGGTGGCCACGCCGTAGCTGTTGCCCGCGTAGATGACCGAGCGGGTGGTGGTGGGGGCCTGCGTGCCGTCGCTGGTGGCGGCGCTCCAGGAGCCCGCGTACCACTTCCAGCTCACGCCCTTGGTGTTGAGCAGGTCACCGATGTTGGTGGCCGTCTGGGGCGGCAGCGTGGTGCTCTTGGCCGGGTTGGCGTAGAGCGCGTCGTTGCCATTGGTGTCCACCGGGGCGTTGCCGCTGGGCTGGTAGGCCGGCTGCATCGTGTTGATGGCGTAGAACTTGTTGTCGCCGAAGTAGTTGGCCGGCGCGATGTTGCCGCTGCTGACGAAGGCCGGCTTGCCGTCCATGGCCGAGGCCGGGCTGCTGGGCGACACGGTCAGGTTGTGCGTGTAGTTGCCGCTGCTGTCCTTGTCCACCACGGTGATGCTGGGGGCAGCGGTGGCGGTGTCGGCGTTGGGGTACTCGGGCGCGCAGGCGCAGATCAGGTACTGGTGGTTCAGGAAGGAGCCACCGAAGGCGCCCTGGAAGAAGTTGTCGGCCAGGGTGTACTGCTGGGCCAGCTTGAACAGGGCCGAGTTGCTGGTGTCGAACTGGCCCATCACCATGGCGCCGGAGTCGGCCCAGGCGACGAACTTGTCGTTCTTGCCGCCGTCGATCTGCATCTGGTTCTCGAAGAACCGGTGGTACATGTCGCGGGTGACGGTGTTGAGGTCCAGCGTGGCGTTGGCCGAGGTCTGGAAGGCCGTCTCGACACTGTAGGGCTGGTTGGCCAGGCCCGCGCTCTGGGCCTGGGTCACGGCCGGGGTGATGCCGCCGGCGGTCACGCCGCCCCAGACCGGGGGCAGGGTCGACAGGGCGCTGCCGTCGCGGTCCACCTGGGCGATGTAGGCGCTGGTGGGCTTGCCGCTGCTGTCCATCACGGCCGACAGGCCGTTGGCGCCGGGGAAGTGGCCGAACAGGCTGTCGAAGGAGCGGTTCTCGGCGTAGATGACGACGATGTTCTGGATGTCCGACTGCAGCGCCGCAGTGGTGTCGGGCGTGCTGTGGTCGCCGCAGCCGCTGGCGCCGAGGGTGGCGAGCAGGACGGCCGGGGCGGTCAGGGCACGCAGGGTGCGGATGTTTCCGATCATGGTGGGCGGGCAAAGAAGTTGAAACGTCCGCGCAGCATCGGCAGGCCCCGTGACAGTTCCGTGATGGTCCACTTCCCTGTGCTGGCTCTCGCCCTTGTCACTCGATGGACAGCTTCGCGGTCTTATCGTGTCGCCTGTTGCATGCCCCGATGTCCCGGACTTCTGTGAACGCCCTGTCCCGATTCCTGCGCCGCTGGCCGCTGGCGCTGGCCGCCGCCCTGCTGTCCGCCACGGCGGCCCCTTCCTTCTACGGCACCCGCTTCGAGCACCAGCCCGATGCCGCCACGCTGACCGATCTGGGGCGGGTGTTGTTCTTTGACCGCACGCTCTCGGCCTCGGGTCGCATGGCCTGCGCCAACTGCCACGACCCGGCCCATGCCTATGGCCCGCCCAATGGCCTGTCGGCCCAGAAAGGCGGCCCGCACCTGGACCAGATGGGCCTGCGCCCGCCGCCCTCGCTGATGTACCGCGCCGCCACGCCCAGCTTCTCCGAGCACTACCAGGAGAGCGAGGGCGACGACAGCATCGACAACGGCCCCACCGGTGGCTTCACCTGGGACGGCCGCGCCGCCAGCGTGCACGACCAGGCGGCCCTGCCCCTGCTGGCGGCCAACGAGATGGCCAATGCCAACCCGGCCGAGGTCATCACCCGCCTGGCCCGCTCGCCCAGCGCCGCACCCTTCCAGGCCGCCTTCGGCCCGCATGTGCTGGCCCAGCCCGAGCTGGCCTGGAAGGGCCTGCTGCTGGCGCTGGAGGTCTTCCAGCAGCACCCGCCCACCTTCTCGCCCTACAGCAGCAAGTACGACGCCTTTCTGCGTGGACAGGTGCAGCTTTCGCCGGCCGAGCACCGCGGCTTCGAGGCCTTCAACGACCCGCAGCGCGGCAACTGCGCGAGCTGCCACATCAGCGCCATCAAGCGAGGGACCTGGCCGCGCTTCACCGATGACGGCCTGATCGCCCTGGGTGTGCCGCGCAACCGCAGCCTGCCGGCCAACGCCGACCCGGCCTTCTTCGACCTGGGCCTGTGCGGCCCGCTGCGCACCGACCTGAAGGACCAGCCGCAGTATTGCGGCCTGTTCAAGACCCCGTCGCTGCGCAATGTGGCCACCCGCCAGGTCTTCTTCCACAACGGCGTGTACCACCGGCTGGACGAGGCGGTGCGCTTCTACGTCCTGCGCGACACCCAGCCGCAGCGCGTCTACCGCGACGCCCAGGGCCGGCCCCAGCGCGTGCCCGACGACCTGCCCGCGCCCTACCGCGCCAACCTCAACCAGGACGCGCCCTTCGGCCAGAAGCCCGGCGACAAGCCGCGCCTGACCGAGGCCGAGGTGCAGGACATCGTCGCCTTTTTGAAGACGCTGAACGACGGCTACGTGGTGCCCAAGACCGGCACCGCGCTGGCGGCACGCTGAGCCTGGCGCCTCAGGCGCAGAAGGCGCGCTCCAGTTCCTGCTGACAGGCCATGTCGCCCGCCGGCAGTGCTTGCTCGGGGCTGCCGCTGCCCTTGAGCAGAAGCCGGCGTGCGCAGCGGATGGCGGTGTCCAGGTGGGTGGCCAGGGTCGCTGCCGTCGGCGGGCGCCCGGGGTCGGCGCAACGCTCGGCATGGGCCGCGATGGCCTCGATCACCGGGGCTGGCAGCTGCCACTGACGGGCGATGCCGACCGACAGCCGGGCGCACATGGGCAGCAGGGTGGCGAGAAATTGCTGGCTGCCGGCCTGGGCCTGGGGCGGGAACACCTGGTCCATGACCCGCAGCGCGGCGATCATGCCCGTGTCCACCACCATGCCGGCCAGGTAAGCGTCAAAACGGGTTGAATCGCCGTCGGTCAGCCAGGCGCAGCCGTGCGCGCAGCGGGCGGCCTCGTCCCACAGGCGCGGGTTGGCGCGGGGTGCAAAGCGACCTTGCCGGGCACTGAAGACCGGGGTCATCAGCGCGCGGGTCACCAGCTGGCGCAAACCCCACTGGCCCAGCATCATCAACGCCTGCTCCAGGCTTTCCACCCGGCGCTGGCCGCGGAACTGCACCGAGTTGGCCAGGCGCATCACCTCGCCCAGCAGGGCCGGGTCCTGGGCCACCAGGGCGGCCAGCTCGCGGGCCGAGGCGTTCTCATCCTGCATCAGGCCCAGCAGCCGCGGCAGGGCGGTGGGCCGGCGGGGCACCAGGGCATCGGTCTCGGGCTGGACGACCAGTGCTGCCAGGCGCCGCAGCGTGTCACGCTCGGCGCCGCTGGGTGGCGTGTCTTCCCAGTGCGCCACCTGCAGCAACTCGCCGACAAAGCGCCGGTCCAGGTCGGGGTCGGCCGCGGCCTCCATCGGGGCGACCACCGCGGGGACCGCCGTGGCGGCGGGCTTGAGCACCGGCCTGGCCGGGGCGGTTTGCCGGGGCTCTGGCGCTGGCCGGGACCAGGCCTTCTGCAACTGCTGCAAGGGGCTCCACATGGCATTCGGGCGCAGAAAGATCGCGGGGCCCGCCAAGCCGGCGGGGGCACATCCCATTGTCGGCAGACCCGGGTCTCATCTTGAATCTTTCGCGGCCGGTCGAGCGGAACAATTCCGCACCATTTGAATGGCATCGAAGGGGCAATGCACCGCGCACAGCGCGCAACCGGTGCAGCCTGGGCTGTCGTGCAGCACCGCGTGCTTGGGGCCCCAGCCGCGCGGGTCGGCCGCCGCCAGCCACAGCACCTGGGGCGGACACAGGCCCACGCAACGGCCGCAGCCGGTGCAGCGCGCCGGGTCGATGGCCGGCAGCGCCTTGGCGGCGTGCGGGGCGTTCATGGGGCCGCTCATGGGGCGGCGAACATCTGCGTGGGCGTGAGCCCGAACTCGGCGCTGAAGGCGGTGATGAAGGCCGAGGGCGAGGCATAGCCGCACTCGGCCGCCACCGCCGCCACCTTGGTGCCCGCGGCCAAGGGCCCCAGGGCCAGCAGCAGGCGCAGCCGGCGCCGCCAGGCCCCGGGGGTCAGCCCCGTCTGGGCCTGGAACAGCCGCACGAGCGAGCGCTCACTCAGGCCCACGGCCTCGCCCCACTGGGCCCAGGTGCGGGTGTTGGCCGGGTCGGCCTGCAGGGCGCTGCAGAGGCGGCGCAGTCGCGCATCGGTGGGCAGGGGCAGGTCCAGCGCCGCCGGTCGGGCCTGGGCCAGCTGGTCCAGCGTCACCGCCACCAGGCGGCCAGGGGGGCCGGCCTCGTCGTAGTGCTCGGGCAGGCCGCACACCGCCAGCACCAGCTCGCGCAGCAGCGGTGAGATCTCCAGCACCTGGCACTGGGCCGGCAGGCCGGGGGTGTCGGCCTGCACGTACAGGCTGCGCATCTGCGCCGGGCCGATGTTGTGGATCGAATGGGCCAGCGCCGCGGGCACCCACACCGCCCGCTCCGGCGGCGCCAGAAAGCAGCCGTCGGCCGTCTCCACCTGCAGCACGCCCTCGATGGCATAGGACAGCTGGCCCCAGGGATGGGTGTGGGGCGCGCTCCAGGCGCCGGGCGCCAGGGCCTCCACCCGGGCCAGCACCGGGCGCGGAAGGGTGGCCAGGCGCGGGATGCGGCGTTCGGCCAGAGGGCGGCGCAGGGCAGTTTGGCGGTTTGGCGGCATGGCTTGGCGCAGCGCAGGCAGACGGGCGTGGCGAGAGCCCTTAGCCTAACGCTTCCCGCCAACGACCTGGTCCCGCCATGCGCTCTTCACCCACCCCCTTGGCCCCGCGCCGCGCCGCCACCGGCAAGGTCGACGTCTTCCTCGTCGGCATGATCACCGCCGTCCTGGTGGCCAGCCTGGCCCCGCAGGTCGGCCGCAGCGGCGGCTGGCTGCACCTGGACCAGGCCTCCGACGTCGGCATCTTCCTGATCTTCTTCCTGCATGGCATGGGCCTGTCCACCGAAAGCCTGCTGAGCGGGGCCAGCCGCTGGCGCCTGCATCTGCTGGTGCAGCTGTGCACCTACGCCTTCTTCCCGCTGTGGTGGTGGGCGCTGGATGCGGCCTTCGGCCAGTGGGTGCCGCCGGATCTGCGCCTGGGCTTCTTCTACCTGGCGGTGCTGCCCTCCACGGTGTCGTCCTCGGTGGCCATGACCGCGCTGGCCAAGGGCGACGTGGCCGCCGCCGTGCTCAACGCCAGCCTGTCCACCCTGCTGGGCGTGGTGCTCACCCCGCTGCTGGCCAGCCTGATGTTCCACACCGGCGTGGACGGCGGCGCCATGCCGCTGGGCGAGACCATGTTCAAGGTGGCGCGCATGCTGCTGCTGCCCTTCGTGCTGGGCCAGGTGGCGCGGCGCTTCGTGGGGGAGTGGTTCAAGCGCATCAAGCCCGTCACCCAGCTGGTGGACCGCGGCGTCATCCTGATGCTGGTCTGGTGCTCGTTCAGCGACGCGGTGGCCGACGGCCTGTGGGCCCGCCACGGCCTGGGCCTGCTGGGCCTGGTGCTGGTCGGTGCGGCGCTGTTCCTGTTCCCGATGCTGGCCTTCACCCGCTGGCTGGCGCGCCGCCTGGGCTTCCGGGTGGAGGACGAGATCGTGGCCATCTTCTGCGGCAGCAAGAAGACCCTGGCCTCCGGCGTGCCGATGGCGCGGCTGCTGTTTGCCGGCAACCCGGTGCTGGGCACCGTGGTGCTGCCCATCATGTTCTATCACCAGCTGCAGCTCTTCGTCTGCGCGGTGCTGGCGCGGCGCTATGCCGCGCGGGCCGGGCTTCAGGCCTCCGGCGTGGCGCCCAGCGCGGCGAGCTGACGCTTCAGCGCGGCGTTCTCGGCCTCCAGCGCGGCCACGCGCTGGCGCAGGCTCTCCAGCGTGTCGCCGCCGGCCGGCTGGGCCTCGGGTGCCTCGCTGCCTTCCTCTGCCTTGGGCTTGCGCTTGGCTTCGCGCACCCGCTTGGCCACCTGCTTGAGCTCGTCGGCCCCGGCCTGGGCGGCGGCGGCCTGCTCTTCGGCCGGCAGCGTGGCCACCGCGGCCGCGGCGTTGATCGACAGCGTGCCCGCGCGCACCGCGGCCACCACCTCTGGCGCGGCCTGCTGGTGGATCTTCTCGATCATCTGCACCTGGGCGCTGGACAGGCGGGCCGCCTTGGCCACCGCCTCGCGGCTGTCCAGCGGCTTGGGCTCGGGCAGGGGCGCGGCGGGGGCGCCACTGGCTTCACCGGCCCAGGGCGGGGCCTCGCCACCCGCGGGCTCGGCCGTGGCGGGGGCAGCGGCTTCCACCGCGGCGCTCGGGGCTTCGGCCAGGGCGGCCATGCGGGCGGCGTGGCGGGCCTCCAGCAGCTCGCGCTTGCGCAGGGCCAGCACACCGCGCTGGAAGTTGGACACGCTGCGCCGGCCCAGCTGCTGGTCGATCATCCACAGCTGCACGTCCTCCAGCGTCTTCAGGCGCGGGTTCTGCACCGTGCGGAAGGGGATACCGTGCTTGGTGCACAGGCGGTGGCGGTTGTGGCCGTCCACCAGCACATCGCCCCACAGCACCAGGGCCTCGCGGCAGCCCTCGGCCAGCAGGCTGGCCTCCAGGGCCTCCTCCTCTTCGGGGCGCAAGGGGTCGATGTAGGCCTGCAGGCCCTCGTGGATGACGATGGTGGGGGTGTCGGACATGCGAACTTGGGGGGAAGGGCGGGCAGGGGCCGGCATTCTATGCACGGGGCTTCAGCCGCCTCTCTAGAATCTCGGCCGTGCGCAAGTCCTGGCTGTCCTGGCGGTTCTCACTGCTGTCTCTCGTGCTCCTGCTGGCCCAGCAGGGCGCGGTGCTGCACGAGCTCAGCCACCTGCTGCCGGCCATGCGCGGCCAGGCCCCCGACGGGCCCGTGGCTGCCCGCCTCGTCGGCCCGTCCGAGCCGGGTGGGTCGGGCCGCGCCGACCATGACCATGCCGATGCGGTCTGCCAGCTCTGTCTGGGTTTCGCCGCGGTGGGCAGTCTGGCCGTCTGGCGCTTCGTGCCGCCCGCGCTGCTGGCCCTGCAGCAGACCCCGCCGCGCAGCGAGCCCTTCCTCTGGCGCGAGGCCGCGCGCCCGCCGCACAGCGCCCGCGATCCGCCGGGCCGTTTCACCGCCCTCCTGTCCTGAGCGGGACGGCCCGCGCCTTGGCGGCGCGGCCGACCCCGGCTCACCCCCATTTGCATTCCGATGCGCGCGACCGCAGGCCTGACTGTGCCTGGGCTCGTGCCCGGCTTCGTGCCAGGGCCTGTGCCTGTGCACCCGCCCGGTCCTGCGCGCATCGCAAGGAGCTTCTGCGTGAAGAACTTTCCCCGGACGAGCCTGGCGCTCGCCCTGTCCCTGGCCTTCCCCTGCGCCCTGAGCCTGCTGGCCACCCCCGCCCGTGCCCAGACGGCACCTCCCACCACCGCCACCGCGTCTTCCTCCGACACCGCGCCCACCCAGCGCGTGGAGATCAGCGCCCAGCGCCAGAAACTGGACGCGGCCCGCAACGGCCTGTCGCCCGACACCGGCAGCTCGGTCTACCGCTTCGACGCCGAGGACCTGCAGCGCCTGCCCGAAGGCGAATCCACCCCGCTCAACCAGGTGCTGCTGCAGGCCCCCGGCGTGGTGCAGGATTCGTACGGCCAGCTGCATGTGCGCGGCGACCACGCCAACCTGCAGTACCGCATCGACGGCATCCAGATCCCCGAGTCCATCAGCGGCTTCGGCCAGGCCCTGCAGACCCGCCTGGCCGACCACCTCTCGCTGATCACCGGCGCGCTGCCGGCCCAGTACGGCAACCGCACCGCCGGCGTGGTGGACATCCACACCAAGGACAGCACCTTCGCCAACGGCGGCAGCGTGGGCCTGGAGACCGGCAGCAACGGCCACCGCCAGGCCAGCGCCGAAGTGGGCGGCACCGAAGGGGCGCTGAGCTACTACCTGACCGGCTCGGCCCTGCGCAGCGACGAGGGCATCGAGAACCCCACCAGCAGCCGCCGTCCCCTGCACGACCAGACCCAGCAGGGCAACGCCTTCGGCATCGTGTCCTACCTGCTCAGCCCCCAGACGCGGTTGAGCGCCATGGGCGGCTTCTCCAACAACCGCTTCCAGATCCCCGACGTGCCGGGCCAGACGCCCAGCTTCAGCCTGAACGGCAGCGACAGCATCGACTCGGCCACGCTGGACGCGCGCCAGAAGGAGCGCAACCGCTTCGGCGTGCTGGCGCTGCAAAGCACCCTGGGCGAGGGCGTGGACTACCAGCTGGCCGCCTACGTCCGCAGCACCGACGTGCACTACACCCCGGACGACCGCGGCGACCTGATGTTCAACGGCGTGGCCGCCAACGTGCTGCGCAGCAACGACGCCGCCGGTCTGCAGGGCGACCTGAGCTGGACGATCAACCCGGCCCACACCCTGCGCAGCGGCTTCTCCTTCCAGCACGAGCGCGGCACCACCGACAACACCGCCCAGGTCTTCCCGGCCGATGCCGACGGCAACGCCACCAGCGACGTGCCCGAGACCATCGTCGACAACAGCCGCATCATCGGCCACCAGTGGAGCGCCTATCTGCAGGACGAGTGGACCCCGATCCAGGCCCTGACCGTCAACTACGGCCTGCGCTACGACCAGGTCAACACCGTGGTCAACGAGCACCAGCTCAGCCCGCGCCTGGGCGCCGTCTACGACCTGAGCCCCAGCACCCGGGTGCACCTGGGCTATGCGCGCTACTTCACCCCGCCGCCCACCGAGCTGATCGACCAGACCTCGGTGGCCAAGTTCCTGGGCACCACCAACGCCCTGCCTTCGGACGCCAACACCGCCGTGCGCTCCGAGCGCAGCCACTACTTCGACGCCGGCATCTCGCAGCAGCTCAGCCCCGCGCTGACCGTGGGCCTGGATGGCTACTACCGCAACGTGCGCCACCTGCAGGACGAAGGCCAGTTCGGCAACGCGCTGATCTACTCCGCCTTCAACTACCAGAAGGCCCGCATCTGGGGCCTGGAGCTCAGCGCCAACTACCATCAGGACGCCTTCTCGGCCTATGCCAACGTGGCCCTGGCACGGGCCTTCGGCAAGGGGCTGGAGAGCGGCCAGTTCAACTTCGAGCAGGACGAGCTGGACTACATCAACAGCCACTGGGTGCACCTGGACCACGACCAGGCCACCTCGGCCTCGGCCGGCGTGAGCTACCGCTGGGCCGAAGGCACCATCGCCTCGCTGGACCTGATCCACGGCAGCGGCCTGCGCAACGGCTTTGCCAACACCGGCCACCTGCCGGGCTACACCCAGGTCAACCTGGGCGTGCAGCACAGCCTCACCCTGGCCCAGGGCCTGGGCCCCACCGAGCTGCGCGCGGCCGTCACCAACCTGTTCGACAGCGTCTATCAGATCCGCGACGGCTCGGGCATCGGCGTGGGCGCGCCCCAGTACGGCCCGCGCCGCGGCGTGGTGCTGGGGGTGACCCAGCGCTTCTGAGCAGGGTGGTGAGCTGACGGGTCAGCCGCTCAGGCCGCCGGGGGAAAGCTCACCTCGGCGGCCGGCACCAGCGTCACCTGCACGCCGAAGCTGTCCATGTTCGACAGCGTGCGGTTGTGGTGGGCGATGATCTGCGGCGCCGTCAGCACCCCGTTGTCCAGCGTCGAGTGGCCATCCGACACCAGCGTCACCGGCAAGCCGTGCTCCAGCGCGCCCAGGGTGGTGGTGCTCACGCAGAAATCCGTCTGCGCCCCGCAGACGACCAGCGCCGTCACGCCCCGGGCCTGCAGCTTGCCCATCAGGTCCGTCTTGAAGAAGGAATCGGGCGTCGTCTTGCGCACGAACAGGTCGCCCTCGGCCGTCTCCAGGCCGGGCGCCAGCTGCCAGCCTTCGCTGCCATGGCGCATCAGCGGGTGGTCGTCCTCGTGCTGGATGAACACCACCGGCGCCCCCGCCGCACGCGCGGCGCGCGACACGCTGTTGATCCGGTCGATCAGGCCGGCCGCATCGTGCACGGCCCATGGGCCGACACAGAGGGTGGTCTGGACATCGATGACGAGCAGGGCGGTGGTCATGGGGTCTCCTTGAGGGGCTGGGACAGGGATTTCGGATCATCGCAGCCCGTGGCTTACCGCGTGTTACCGATCGTCGGATTCCACCGACGCTCGGCCTGCGCCAAGGCATGGCGCCATGCCCTCGGATGGGGGATGTCTGCAGATTGGTCACCTCGCCACCCCATTCGCTGGGAATAATCCCCGCCATCACGGAGGGGGAGAGCCATGCTCAAGCAGGCCAACGAACAAGTCGGGCGCGCGTTCGCGCAGGTGGCACGCTGGCTGGGCCAGGCGGGGCAGGCGGCGGCGCCGGTGGCGCGCCGGGTGCTGGGG
>NZ_BADL01000289.1 GCF_000333615.1 Ideonella sp. B508-1
GGGGCTGGAAGACCAGGGCGCGGGCCAGGGCCACGCGCTGTTGCTGGCCACCCCAAAGCTTGGGCGGGGTAGCGGTCGCCCTTGCCCCCGAGCTGCACCATGTCCAGGGCCTTGACCACGCGCTGGGCGATCTCGGCCTTGGGCAGCTTGCGCACCGTCAGCGGGTAGCCGACGTTGTCCGCCACCGTCAGGTGGGGGAACAGCGCGTAGTTCTGGAACACCATGCCGAAGTTGCGCTTGTGCGGCGGGGTCTTCGTGATGGGTGAGCCGTCCAGCAGGATCTCGCCGGCCGTCGGGGATTCAAACCCCGCCAGCATCATCAGCGTGGTGGTCTTGCCCGAGCCGGAAGGGCCCAGCAGCGAGAGGAATTCGCCGCGCTGGATCTCCAGATCGAGCGAACGGACCACCAGGCTCAGACCGTCATAGGTCTTCTGAACACCGGCGAAGCGAACCAGGGGGGGCGAACTCATGGCGTGGGGGGCCCTCGGACAATGACTGTGTAGGCGTGGGCACCGCGCCGGGCGGGCGGTGCCAGGAAAGCGTCAGCCGGCGGGCGCTACCTCCCGCAGCGCGCGCCGGCTTCAGGACAGGCTTCAGGCCTGGCTGGCGGCCACCAGCGATTCTTCCAGCAGCTTCAGGCCTTCCTGCAGCAGGGCGTCCGAGGCGGTCAGCGGCACCAGCACGCGGATCACGTTGGCGTACACGCCGCAGGACAGCAGGACCAGGCCGCGCTCGATGGCTTCGTTGCAGACGCGCTTGGTCAGCTCGGCATCGGGCTGGTGCGGGTCGCCGTTCTTGCACAGCTCGATGGCCACCATGGCGCCCATGCCGCGCACGTCGGCGATGCTCTTGTGGCGCTGGGCCATGGCCTTGAAGCCGGTGGTCAGCAGCTCGCCGATGGCCTTGGAGCGGTCCAGCAGCTTCTCTTCCTCGAACACGTCCAGCACGGCCAGCGCGGCGGCGCAGGCGACGGGGCTGCCGGCGTAGGTGCCGCCCAGGCCGCCCGGGGCCGGCTTGTCCATGATCTCGGCCTTGCCGATGACCGCCGAGATGGGGAAGCCGCCACCGATGGACTTGGCCATGGTGATCAGGTCCGGGGCCACCGGCCATTGCTCGCAGGCCAGCCAGGTGCCGGTGCGGCCGGCGCCGGGCCTGCACTCGTCGGCGATCATCACGATGCCATGCTGGTCGCACAGCGCGCGCACCGGCTTCACGAACTCGGGGCGGGGCCACGTAAAACCCGCCTTCACCCTGC